>JBDHIW010000224.1:0-3529 GCA_039587215.1 Gemmatimonadota bacterium
CGTATCCAAGCGCAGGTGGTAGCCTTGCGCGGCAAGGGGCGGAGCCACCCCCAGTGCCAGCCCCCACAGCGCCACCCACACGCATCGAGTTTGTCGCATATCCCCTCCCCGCTGACTGACTCCCCAAACTCTCAGTGTGAATATTCGCTTCTGCGCCGGGCGGTGGCGGTCCGCGGCCGACCATGAGCGCATCTTCACACTTATTTCGAAATCGCCCCGTCCACCTCCTACAGGTACACCGACAACATCGAGTAAATGATGAGCGCGATGAGCACGAGACCGACGGCGAGCGCGGTGAACGCGAACACGCGCACGACGCGCTCGACCTTCCGCGGCACGGCCGGGACCAATCGGTCGTCGAGCGCGCCGCTCGCCACCAGGGCCTCGTACTCATCCGGCTTGTCCCGCTTGAGTTCTTCGAGCGGCACCTGGCCCGTGAAGATGACCGGGTCCATCGGGAACTTGTCCGGCCGGAAGTGCGTGTTGAAGAAGTGCACGGTAAAGATGAACGCGACCGCGAGCAGCGCCTCGTCACTGTGCAGGATCGTCGCCACGTTCACGGACCAGCCGGGCAGCACCAGCGCGGACGTCTCGGGGAACCACAGCAGTACGCCGGTGGATCCGATGATGAACATCCCCCAGAACACCGCGAAGTAGTCGAACTTCTCCCAGTACGTGTACCGGCCGTACCGCGGCCGCGGCCCGCGCCCGAGGAACCACCGCACGGACCCGACGAACTCCTTAAGGTCGCGGCGGTTGAAGACGAGGGAGTCGGGCGCCGAGATGTACTGCAGCCAGGTGCGTCCCGAGGCGCGCTTCTGACGGCGCACGTCCCAGAGGTGGACCAGGAAGATCGCGATGAGCGTGACCGCCCCGAGCCGGTGCAGCACCCCGGTCGTGGCGAACCCTCCGAGCGCACCTGCACTGACCTGTGCCCATCCCATGTGCGAGAACTTGAGCATCATGCCAGTCAGCGCCAGCGTGAAGAAGCTCAAGAGCATCACGAGGTGCATCGTGCGCTGAAAGCTCGTGAAGCGCTCGTAGACCTTCTCGCCCGGCTCGGGGCGGTGCCGCGTCCAGACGCCCGGCGAGCGCCAGAGCCGGTACAGCCATGCGAGCGTGTGCACCGTCGCGAACGCCAACGTTCCGACGAGCAGCGCCGTCATGCCCCAGAACGTCCAGAAGAGCCACGGGTACTTCTCCGGGTCGTGGTGCGTCGCGTGGGTTAGGTAACCCGTGAACCGCAGGTTCGCGCCCTCGTGGCACTGCGCGCAGGTCTCCACGATGTGCCGGCGACTGAGCGTCGACCGCGGGTCGCTGATCGGGTGAATGCCGTGCGTGCCGTGACAGTCGTAACACTTCGCGGCACCGGCGTCGCCCAGCCGGGACACCTTGCCGTGGAACGTGTCGAAGAACGTGTGGGCCTCGTCTTCGTGGCAGCGCCCGCACTGCGTCATCGTGCTGAGCCGAAAATCCGCGCGATCCACGCGGCTGATGTTGTGCGACGTGTGGCAGTCTTCGCACGACGGGAGTTCTCGCCCGTCGTCGGTCAGGCCGTCGTCGTCGTAGTGGATGCTCGTGCGGAACCGTTCCTCGATGCCGTGGTGACACGTTCCGCACGTCTCCGCCACGTTCGCGTGGTGCACCGACGACAGACTGTCGGCCGCCGGGAGTTCCCCGTGCGCTGTGTGACAGTCGCTGCACGTCGCGGTCACGACCAGGCCGCTCTCGTAGAGGCCCTTCGCGTGAATGCTCATCTCGTAGCTCTCGACGCGCGGCGTGTCGTCCGAGAGAATGCGCACGGCGGCCCGCTCGCCCTGCCGGTGGCACTGCGCGCACAGCGTCGGCACGTTCTGCGGGAACGTCGGGGACGTGGGGTTGTGCCGTCCCAGGGTGACGTGCCGGTCGTGGCAGTCCAGGCAGACCGGCGCATCCTCGTCTCCCTGGGCGGCCAGTCTGCCGTGGATGCCCGACGACCACTCGCCCGCCTGGTCGTCGTGACAGCTCGCGCAGTCCACCGTGCCATCGATCGTGGAGCACGGGCGCCGGAGCCCGGGGGTCACCTCCGTGTGACACTGCGCGCACGCGGTCTCGCCGTGCATCGCGCCCCGGTAGGCTTCCTCGTCGACGTACAGCGAGACCGTGTCGCCCTCCGCGACCGCGACCAGCTCCGTATCGGCGTGACACTGCAGGCAGTCGCGGTCCGACGCGCCAGCGTCGTAGAACACCCGACGGATCTTGTGGGGCGCATGGCAGTCGACGCAGGCCGGCACGAGGTGCGGCTGCTCCTCCCAGAGGCGCCCCTCGATCACCTGCCGGTGGACCTGCTCGATCTGCCCGTGGCACTGCATGCAGGTTGCCGCCACGTTCGTGGCGTGAATGCTCGACCGCGGATCCGTGTGCGGCAGGATCTGATGCGACGTGTGACACGACGTGCACACCGCGGAGACGGACAGCCCCTGCCGGAACAGCCCCTCGCCGTGGATGGACAGCGAGTAGTTCTCGAGAATGCGGTCCTGCGGAATGGCGCGGTTCCGTGAGACGGGCGTGCCTTCGTGATGGCACTCGCCGCAGAGCATCGGGATGTTGAGCACCGCGGTCGGGGAGGTGGGATCGAGGTGCGAGCGCACCCCGTGCGTCCCGTGACAGTCCGTGCACCCGGGCGCCAGCGGATCGCCGCGGGCCGACGCCTGACCGTGCAGCGACTCGTGATGCTGCGTGTCTTCGGTGACGTGACACGACCCGCAGTGGACCGGCGGCGGCTCGGTGTGCGGGAACGCGACGTCCTGGTGGCACATGACGCACGTGAGCCCCGGCGGCCCGTGCACCGAGCTCGCGAGGGTCGGCGTCGCCACGACCAGACGAGCGCTGTCCCGCGACCCGGCAAACATGGCGCCGTTGCCGTGACACATGAGGCACTCGTCGCTCGCCTGCCCCTCGGCCACCCCGACCCGCATGGCGCACGCCAGGGCGAGCAGCACTCCCGCACATCGGACGGTCCTGCGCATCCGCATCCCAAACCCCTCACCGAATCCCGAACACGTCCTACCCCTGTTACCCGCTTACAATCTAGCGCCCGAGTGCGCGACGGCGATCAGCCTAAAGGCAGTCTCACACACGCTTTGGAATCTCGGCGGCTGCGTTCTCTATCTTTACGTCGCGTGCAGCCCACGTGAGGAACGGTGTGGTCGCTCGGTGGGAGCGAGGGGGAGGCATGGATCGGCTGCAGCATCGGTGGCGACGGCGTCGGCCCCGGCATACCCAACGGGCCGCTTCGGTATTCTCCGTCATTCTCGCGGGATTCGTGTGCCTGCTGCCCGCGAGGGTCGCGGCGCAGGAGTCGTGCGTGGCGTGTCACGAGAACGGCGCGTTCCTCGACGACCTCGTTGGCGACTCCGCGGTTGCGCAGGCGCTGCTCGTCGACCGCGACGACTTCGCCGAGTCGATCCACGGGCGGATGCAGTTTGCCTGCACCCTGTGTCACGCGTCGATCGACGAGTATCCGCACGACCGCATCGAGCCGGTGGAC
>JBDHIW010000225.1:0-3471 GCA_039587215.1 Gemmatimonadota bacterium
GCCCAGGACGAGCCAGCCCAGGGAGACAGGGAGCCGTCGCGGCGGCGGCGGCGCGAGCCCCGCGGCGGCCATCGGCCCCGAACGCCCCCGTAGCACGCGCTGCTGCGCCTCCGTCAGCGGAGTGAGATCGGGCCAACCGCCGCATGGCGCGGCGAGCGTGCGGAGAAGCAACTGTGCCGCCGGACGCAGGACGACATCCCCCTCCACCGGGAAGCCGATCCCCACCTCGCGGACGCATCCGGCGCCCAGTGGCCGCTCGCTGGCCGCTGCGTCACCATCTATCCACTGCGCGACCGGGCGCCCCGGCGCCACCGTGTGTGTCGGCATCAGCGGCGCCACGAGCGCCACACCATCCGCACTCACGCCCCTTCGGACGCTGTCCTCGACCATGGCGTCCTGCGGCCATACGACGGCGACGCCGCCGTCACCATGCGCCCACGCGGAGTCCTCGGCCGTCAGCGGAGCCGCGACCACACGGACGGCCACGTCCTCCCCGGCTGTCTCCCGCAAGCCATATGCGTCTGCGACCGGGCCCGGTTCCGCGACGGCGACGGGCATGCGCGGGAGCGAACGGGCGGGAACGGCCACGAGTTCGATCGCACCTTCCCAGGCCACACGAGCAGCCTCGGTCGCACCGTCCCACACGTCGGCAACCGCCGGTGCAATCAGGGTGAGGGTAAACTCGCGAGCGGTTCGCGACTCGGTCCGCGCCGCTTCTCGGGCCGCCAACACCGCGGTCGCGAGCGTCGTTCTCCCCACGGAGCGATGGGGGGCGCTCGCCTCCCGGTCCATGCGCGCAACGGTGTCCGCAACCAGGAGCACGATGTCGTCGTCGCGACGGAGCGAGTCCGCCGTCGCACGCAGTGCGCCAGGCGCCGCGGCGCGCCACCCCGTGACCGCAATGATGCGACGCGCCCCGGTCGCCGGATTCCACATCGGCCGCGCCAGCGCGCATGCGATCGCCAGCACCGCCGCCGTCCGCACCAGCAGCAGCACGACGTCGGTCGGCCGCCGCGAAAGGGCCGGCGCCGCCGCGCGGGACTCCGGAACGAAGCGGGCCGTCGGAAATACGCGGCGCGGCGGGCGTGTGCGTGCCAGCAGGTGAAGCACGACGACGCCCGCGGCGACGACGGCACCCACCGCGGCGTACCACGGAGCCGCGAAGCCCATCACCCTCCACCCCGTACGATCCGGCGAATGGCGCGATCCGCCGGCTCGTCCGTACGCACCTCGACGTAGGCGGCCCCGAGTGCTCGCCACTGCTCGGCCACGGTCTCGCGCCACGCGTCGAACGCTCGCTGGTATGCCACCACCTCGGATCCGCCGAGCGGCCTCCGTTCACTGGGCCGTTCCGGGTCGACCGCATCGAAGGGCGCTCCCGACGGCTGGAGTTCCTCGACGGCGACCATGTGGACGGCGATCAACTCGACGCCTGCCGCCGCCCGGTCTCGTGCCGCGGCCAGGGTGGCATCGCCGTCTCCGTCGAGGAAGTCACTGATCACGACGACGCGCCCCCGGGCGGGCAGGCGCCGAAGCGACGCGGCGAGCTCGGCAACCCCGTCGGGCCGGACCAGGTCCAGGACCGTCGCGGTATGGGCGACGACGCCCCGGCGCGTGCGCGGATGGAACCCCGCGCCGGCCCCTGCCACCACGAGACCCACGGGATCACCCGCCGACTGAGCCACACCCGCGAGCCCAACAGTCAGCTCGCATGCGCGATCCCACTTGCGGGGGCCCACGTCGGGAAAATCCATGGATGCCGACGCGTCCACGATCAGCGTCGTGAGCAGCGTCGATCGCTCGATGCTGATCCGCTGGTAAGCCCGATCGGTACGGGCCAGGAGTTTCCAATCGAGGTGGCTGGGATCATCTCCCTGCCGGTGGGGACGATACGCCGTGAACTCGACCGCCAATCCCTGCTGACGCGACGAATGGGTACCGGCCGCCCCTGCCGCCACGCGCGCGCGCGCGGGCCATCGAACGCCGTGGATCGCGTCGAGCAGCGTCCCGTAGCGCCCGACCTCGGTCACGCTAGAAGCGGATGCCGCTCGCCGGCGGAGCCACTCGCTCGAGGACCTCGTCGATCACGCGCTCGGCGGTCACTCCTTCGGCGTCGGCGGCGAAGTTCGTGAGCACCCGGTGCCGCAACACCGGCCGGGCCACTCGCCGAACGTCGTCCGGCTCGATCGTGAGCCGCTCGTCCAGCAGCGCAAAGGCCTTCGCACCAAGCACGAGCGCCTGCCCTCCACGCGGTCCGGCACCCCAGCGCACGAACCGGCGCACGAGATCCGACGCACTCGCATCGGTGGGCCGGGTCGCCCGTACGAGCGCGGCGGCGTACTCGAGCACCGGCGTCGCCGCCGCGAGCTCCCGCGTCGCGCGCTGCAGCGCACGCACCGAGCCCGCATCGAGGATGGGCTCGAGCATGACCTCGTCGACGCCCGTCGTACTCCGCAGCATCTCGACTTCGTCGCCGGGATCGGGATAGTCGATCCGAATGTCGAAGAGGAAGCGGTCCAACTGCGCCTCGGGCAGCGGATACGTCCCCTCCTGCTCGATGGGGTTCTGGGTTGCGAGCACGAAGAACGGCTCGGGCAGGGGCATCGTCTCGCCGGCCGCCGTCACCCAGTGTTCCTGCATCGCCTCCAGCAGCGCCGCCTGCGTGCGCGGCGGCGTACGGTTGATCTCGTCCGCCAAGAGGACGTTGGCGAACACCGGCCCCCGGACGAACCGGAACGCCCGCTGGCCCGTTGCCGGGTCCTCCTCCATGACCTCCGTGCCGGTGATGTCGCTCGGCACGAGATCCGGGGTGAACTGAATCCGGCGGAACTCGAGCTGCATGGCCTCGGCAATCGATCGGATGATCAGCGTCTTGGCCAAGCCCGGTACGCCCACGACGAGCGCGTGGCCGCCGGCCAGCAACGTCATCAGCACCTCTTCAATGACGCGGTCCTGCCCGACGATGCGTTTGGAGACCTCACTCCTCAGCCGCGCCGCGAGCGCAGCGAGGGCCGCCGGATCGGCGACCCCCGCGCTATCACGCACTGAAACCGACACCGGCTACACGGCCTCGGAGAGGCTCGTGAAGTTGAAGTCGCGGACCTTGATCGCCGGCATCACGATGTTGCCACCCGCCTCGGTGCCCGCGAGCCGCTGGGCCGGCCCAATGGCCTCCAGGTTGTTGAGCATGAACAGCGGCGACTCGTTGAAGCGGAAGTTCTGCAGTGAGCTCGAGACCTGACCGTTCTCGATGAGGAACGTCCCGTCCCGCGTCAGACCGGTGTAGAGAATCGTGCGCGGGTCGACCTGGCGCAGATACCACAACCGGGTCACGAGGATCCCGCGCTCCGTCGAGGCGATCATCTCGTCCATCGACGAATCGCCACCCACCATCTTGATCGACGACGGGCCGCCGGTCGCTTCCTTCCCTTGCTTGCTCGCCCAGAACCGCCCGTACGCAAGACGTTCCAG
>JBDHIW010000226.1:0-3469 GCA_039587215.1 Gemmatimonadota bacterium
CTCTTCCGGGGCGCGAACACCGTCTTCATGCAGCTGCTCGGATTCACGGAAGAAGGTGCGCGGTTCATCTTCGGCAACTTGGTGGCCAGCAACGTGCCCGTCGGCATTCCGCAGTCGGAGCCCGCAGTGGCGGCACAGCTGACCACGGGGGAACTCTGGGCCAACACCGGTGCGTTCTTCGCCTTCACGGTGCTCCCGACGATCATCTTCTTCGCGTCGCTGATGGCGGTGCTTTATCACCTCGGGGTCATGCAGTGGGTGGTTCGGGCCTTGGCGTGGGTCATGCAGCGCGTGCTGGGCACGTCCGGTGCAGAGACGCTCTCGGTTGCCGGCAACATCTTCGTTGGTCAGACGGAGGCTCCGTTGCTGGTGCGCCCGTTCGTCGGGCGCATGACCTATTCGGAGCTGAACACCGTCATGGTGGGCGGCTTCGCCACGATCGCCGGGGGCGTGATGGCGGCGTACGTCGCGATGCTGACCCCCTACTTCTCCGATATCGCGGGCCATCTGTTGACGGCCAGCGTCATGAACGCACCGGCCGCGCTCTTGATCTCGAAGATTCTGGTTCCCGAAGTCGAGGAGCCGGTGACGCGAGGCTCCGTCGCAATGGACGTGGAGAAGGACGCGGCCAACGTCATCGACGCCGCGGCCGGTGGGGCGGCGCAGGGGCTCAAGCTCGCCCTGAACGTCGCGGCGATGCTGCTCGCATTCGTGGCGTTGATCGCGCTTCTGAACGCGCTCCTGGGGTGGATCGGCGGTCTGGCCGGTGTGCCGCAGCTCTCGATCGAGTACGTGCTGGGCGTGGTGCTTCGGGTTCCGGCATTCCTCATGGGCGTCCCGTGGGCTGAATCCGGCACCGTCGGCGCCCTCATCGGCGTGAAGGCCGTTCTGACCGAGTTCATCGCTTACCTGCAGCTCGCGGGCATGCTGGCCGAGCCGGGGGCGCTGTCTCCACGCGCGGCCGTCATCGCCACGTACGCGCTCCTCGGGTTTGCCAACCTTCCGTCCATCGCCATCCAGATCGGGGGGATCAGCGGGATCGCCCCCGAGCGGCGCGGAGACCTGTCGCGTTTGGGACTGCGGGCGATGGTGGGTGGAAACCTCGCGGCCTTCCTGAGTGCGAGCCTCGCGGGGATACTCCTCTGATGTCACTTAGTCACGCGCCCCACCTCGCGGCCTCCGCGATGCGGGAGCGCATGTCGGAGGCGCCCACGGTCGCGATCGTGCTCGGGTCCGGGCTCGGTGCGCTGGCCGACCGTGTCGAGGATGCCGTGACGGTCCCGTACGCCGATATCCCGGGGTTCCCGGACACTGCGGTGGCCGGTCACGGGGGGATGCTGGTGGCGGGCCGGCTCGAACGTACACCGGTGGTGCTGCAGAGCGGCCGGTTTCACTTGTACGAGGGTCATCCGCCCGAGGTCGTCGCACTGCCCGTGCGCGCCTTCGCCGAGCTGGGCGTCGAGACGCTCATCGTGACCAATGCCGCGGGCGGCCTGCGCCACACGATGCAGCCGCCGCTCCTCATGCTGATCGCCGACCACATCAATCTCATGTGGCGGAACCCCCTGGTCGGTCCTGTCCTGGATGGTGAGGAGCGTTTCCCGGACATGTCCGCGCCGTACGATCCCGCGCTGCGGACACTTGCCCGTCGCGCCGCTGCCGAGCGAGGCGTTGCCCTCGACGAGGGAGTGTATTGCGGCGTGTTGGGCCCCAGCTACGACACCCCCGCCGAGATCCGCATGCTGCAGCGCTTCGGGGCGGATGCCGTCGGGATGTCCACCGTTCCCGAGGTCGTCACCGCTCGAGCGCGCGGCATGCGCGTCCTCGGCATTTCGTCGATCACCAACTTCGGCGCGGGGATGACGGCGGCGACGCTCGCCCATGCCGAGGTGCTCGAGGCGGGCCGTGCCGTCGCGCGGGACCTCGAGACGGTGGTCCGCGGCGTTCTGGAGCAGCTCGGGAACTGAGTTCTTCGCCGGTCGCCCTTCCGGCATCAATCGTATAAAGCATTGTAAATCAAAGCGTTGCGATCTCCGGCATGGCGGGCGCAACCCTTTCTCCGCACGTTGTGTCTCTCATACAGCAACGGGACAGCAACCTCGAGGCATGGTGGACGAACGGGAACTGATCGCCCGGGTGCGGGCCGCGGATCCGGAAGCCGAACGGGCGCTCTACGATGCGCACGTGGATCGGATCTTCCGCATGGCGTATCGCATGGCCGGGGACGAAGCGCTGGCGCGTGAGTTCACGCAGGACACGTTCGTGCGCGCCTTCGAGCGGATCGACCAGTTCCGTGGCGAGTCGAGCCTGTCGACCTGGCTGAGGGCCATCGCCATGTCGGTGATTCTGAACGGACTGCGGAAAGTGAAACGGTTCAGGCAACGCGAAGTGGACTTGGACGCAGCGAGCGGCGTGGGTGCGCCTGGTCGCATCGCCGAACCGGACCTGCGGGATCGGCTCCGGCGAGCGATCGAAGCGCTGCCGACCAAGTACCGGACGGTCTTCGTGATGCACGACATCGAGGGCTATACGCACCAGGAAATCGGCGACGCGCTGAAGGTGCCGGTCGGGACGACGAAGGCACAGCTGTCCCGCGCACGAGCCCGGTTGAGAGAGTCGCTGGCGCCGTTTGCACAGGAGTGGGCCACATGACGGACGATCGATGGGAGCGAGCCATGCGTGAGATGGCCGAACAGTACAACGAGCCGCCGGAGGCACCGAGGGACGCCATGTGGGTGGCCATCCAGGAGACGCGACGGGCGCGCGCGGAGCGACGCACCGGTGTCCGGGCCATCGTCCGTCACCCGGCGCTCCGATGGGGTGTCGGCATCGCGGCGGCACTCGTGCTCGGCATCGGTATCGGCCGGGTGTCCGGTCCCGTCGCGCCGGGCCCGGTAGTGGCGAGCGACGATACGCAGTCCGGCGCCTATCGCTGGGCCACGCT
Organism: Gemmatimonadota bacterium; assembly: GCA_039587215.1. GTDB lineage: Bacteria > Gemmatimonadota > Gemmatimonadetes > Gemmatimonadales > GWC2-71-9 > CAMYLY01. Next base: position 2,945 of record JBDHIW010000226.1, read on the forward strand.
GCAGCACCTGGGCCAGGTCGAGACATACCTGTCGCTCGTGCGCCAGGACGCCGGGGCGCAGCGCGTCCAGTACGTCGAGGACGACGGCGCGCGCACGTTGCTTTCGACCACGCGGTTGCTGCTCGACTCGCCGGCCGCCGAGGACGCCTCGGTCCGGGAACTCTTGGAAGACATCGAACTCGTATTGGCACAGATCGCCCAGCTCGTCGACGCGCAGACGCTCGAAGAGTGGGATTTCATTGACGATTCTCTGGAGCGGCGGGGCGTCATGCTCCGGCTGCAAACCGTCGTCGGCGCTGCCGACGGTGCACTGTAAGGAGTACGCATCATGAAGACGAAGGTGATGAGCGTGTGGGTCGGCATCGCGCTGGCCGTACCGACGATGGCGGACGGTCAGGTGTTGGCGGCTCCGTCGGGCGCGGTGGAACGAACCGCGATGGTGCTGCCGGACCACTCGTCGTTCCCGCAAGACCCGGCCGACTCGCTCTACCGGCTCGCTCGGCGGACGCTGAGCAGCGGCGAGTA
>JBDHIW010000227.1:0-3455 GCA_039587215.1 Gemmatimonadota bacterium
CGCACGCGCCGACCACCACGAGCGCGATCTGCACGATCGTCTCCGCTCCGCCGCTGAGCGCACCGGATGCGACGGAGAAGATCGCCACCCCGATCGCCGTAGCGGCCCCCAGCACGGCACCACCGCCCACCAGGGTACGCACGTCGTGGCGCTCGAGATCGAGTGGTTCGGCTGCCGAGGTCATGGCGTTGCTCCGTGCTCCAGTGTGGACGGCCACAAATTACTCAGGGGCGCGGTCTAGGACCACTGCGCGCGGGCTTCCCGTCACCAGCGCAGCCCGACATGGCTGGCGGCCGAGCGAAGGCCGACCAGCGTGAGATCGGGTTCGTGGTGCTCGATGTGCCGGCAGAGAGCGACGAACGTCGGGGCCAGCCCGCCGGTCGCAACCACGTAGGGACTCCCGCCCCCCGGCCATTCGGCGCGGATGCGACCGATCAGGCCATCCACGGAATCGGCGGTGCCCAGCAGCACGCCGGAGCGAATGCAGTCGTCCGTGCGACGCCCGATCACCCGTTCAGGCGGCGTCAGCTCCGTCGCCGTCAGCTTGGCGGCTCGGCGAACCAGGTTCTCCGCCGCGGCCAGGACCCCCGGGGCGATTACCCCACCAATGAAGCGCCCGTCGCCGGTGACGCAGTCGAACGACGTTGCGGTCCCGAAGTCCACGACGACGGCGTCCCGCCCGTAGAGTTCGATCGCCGCCAACGCGTTGACGACGCGGTCGGCGCCGACCGTGTGCGGTTCGTCGACGTCCAGCACCACGGGAAGCCCCGACTCCGGCCCCACCGACGTCGGACGAAGGCCGAGCGCCCGCTCGACACCGTCGGCCAGGGGAACCGTGACCGACGGCGCGACCGACCCTTCGATCGCGGCGACGACTTCTTGCGTGGAGATGCCCGCATGTCCCAGATACGCGATGACCAGCGCCGCCCACTCGTCCGGCGTTCGGCCCGCCATCGTGGTGAGGCGCCACCGCGCGGCCAAGCGATCACCCCGAAACAGGCCCAGAGTGATCTCGGTGTTGCCGACGTCGACGGCGAGCAGCACGGTCCGGTCAGCGAAGTCCGGCGAGGAAGCCGTTGCGGCGAGCCACAACTGCGAGCAGGCCGGCCCCCACGAGAGCGTGCACCATCGTGGTCGTCCCGACGGGTCCGAGCCCGTGCAGCACCGCATCCGGGTCCATCGTCGCGAACCGCGCCGCCGACACCGTCGCCAGTACGAGCCCCGTATACGTCGCGGAGACGAGGACTGAATTCGACAGGAGGTACAGGCACCCGGCGGCGACCGCCGTTCCGGCCATCAGCCACCACGGCACGGTCACCAGTCCCACGCTCCCGCCCACGATGGCGGCCCACGCGGTGGCGACCCCTGCCGCGACCACCACGGCGGCGGCTCCCGCCGTCCCGTCGATCCCCAGCATCATGCGGCGGAACGCCAGTTCGAACGACACTAGCGATGCAGGAATCAAGACGGCTGCCAGGAACAGGCTCGACCGGGAGAACGTCACGAGGCACCCCGATCCCGTGGACGACTCGAGTATCGTGGTCCAGCACACGTCGGGGGTCGACACGGACTCCACAGCTGCGAACGGCAGCGTGGCCAGCGTGGGCGCCACCGCCAGGGCCACCGCCGCGCCGAACCACCCCGCAAACGTGCGCCCCTGCACCAACGCGACCCCAAAACCCCACGCGACGACGCCCGCGGCGACCAGGAGATACGTCCCAAGATCGGCCAGCTCGGCGAGCGTCTGATCGCGGGACGGATCGCTCGTGACGAAGACGAGCGCGATCAGGAGCGCGGGCACAATTACGACGACCGGGCGCACCACCTCCCGCGGCGGCCCTCCCGGCCACAGCCCGAGCGGCAAGCCCATGCCGCGGAGAATCGACGCCGCCACTGCCCCGAGCCCGACCACCGCGACCGACGTCCCACCCAACCCGACCACGGCTTCGGAGTGGACGAGCCACCACGACGAGAACACGACCAAGCCGGCCGCGAGGGCACGCGCCCAGAGCGGCAGATCAGACCGTGACAACGCTGCCTCCAATCACCCGCTCAGTTCCGTGCATGGTCTCCACTAGAAGCGCTCCGTCCATCGACAACCCCCGCGCCGTGCCCTCCACCGGCTCCCGCAGCTTTCGGCCGCGCAGCCAATCGCACGCGGCATACTGGTCCAGTTCCTCGTGAGACAGCCCGTCGCTGTCCGGCAACTCCCGGAGCGCGGGGACGATCCGGCCCAACGCAGCAATCCGACTCACCTCGGGCGCCGCCTCGTCGAGGACGGCCGCTCGATCGGCAAGGTCCGCCGGCAGCGGGCCATGTACGTTGATCCCGACCCCCACCGCCACCCACCGGACGTCCTCACCCCGCCAGCGGGCCTCACAGAGAATGCCACCGAGCTTTCGGCCCTGCCAGAGCAAGTCGTTCGGCCACTTGAGCGCCATAGTCACGCCAAGCGACGCGAGTGCGCGGACGATGGCCAAACCTACACGCAGACTGGCAAGTTGCACGCTTCCGGCAGCGCGTGTCCGATGCAGCACCCCGAGCCAAATGCCCTGACCCGCTGGGCTGTGCCAGCGCCGCCCCAGCCGTCCGCGCCCCGCAATCTGCTCGTCCGCGAGCACGACCGCTCCCGCCGGTGCCCCTTCCGCGGCCAACTCGTGCACCAGATCCAGCGTCGACGACACCCGCGGCAACACGAGACAACTCGGCGCCCCGAGCCGGCCGGCGAGTTCCGCAGCAGGGACTCCGTCGTATCGCATCACGCCAGCACCGCCCAGAGAATCGTCGCCGACCCGACTACCCAACAATACGGCGCGAAGCGGTGAAACGTGCCACGGTGAAGCAGATGCACGAGGAATCGAATGGCCCCGACGCCAGCCACGAGGGCCGCCGCGAAACTGACGGCGAGTTGACCCATGCCAACCGCGGCGATCCCGTCGGCGGCCTCCGGGACCTGCAGCACTGCGGCGCCGAGGATCGCGGGGATGGCAAGCAGGAACGAGAACTCGGCGGCACGAACCGGCTCGATACGGAGCCACATCGCCGCGGCCACCGTCGTCCCCGACCTCGAGATACCCGGCAGGAGCGCGAGCGCCTGCGCCACCCCGATGGTGGCTGCCCCCAATCCGCTGGGCCGATCGGCGTGCGCGCGGTCGCGCACACGCGCCGTACTCCACAGAATCGCCCCGGTCACCAAGAGGTTGACGCCGACGAGCACCAGCGAATCGAAGCTCCGCTCAACCGCATCCTTGAGCGTCAGACCTGCCACCGCGGCCGGAATGGTACCCAGGACCAGCAAGCCCACCATGCGCCACGCCGCCCGGTCTCCCGACAGACATCCGGAGACGATGGCGAGCAACGATGACCGATAGACCACGATGACGGCCAGCAACGTGGCGAGATGCACCGCCACCTCGACGACCACCCCCGGCGTCTGCAGCCCGAGAACCGCACCC
>JBDHIW010000228.1:0-3447 GCA_039587215.1 Gemmatimonadota bacterium
AGGGCGGGCGACGGCGCGCGCTCGGGCGGTTCCTCGATCTCCTCGAGGACGAGGGGGACGTGTTCTACGATGCGGACTGGAACGAGCAGATGGGGGACGGCCTGCGCGACCGCGTCGCCGCGGCCGAGGCGTCGTGGCGGGAGGAGATCCAGGGGGGCATCGGAGAGTATCTCCGGGCGCAGCGACTGGATCGGGGGATCGTCCTGCTGTCACCGGCGTTGGGTCCGGAGGGGCGCTTCCACGCCGGTGTGCCGGCGTCTCGCTCGGACAACGTGGTCGCAGCACCGCTCTCCGCCGAAGCGGCCGTCGATGCGTCGGTGTTCGGGGCGCTCTATCAGATGTGTTACGCGATCGTACCGGAGCTGCTGCGCGCGCCCGGCGTCATCCCGTCGGATGAGGCGGGTGTGGTGGCTGCCGCGCGGTGCGGCGAGCGGCTCCTCCGGCAGTCGTCGGACGAGGTCGCCGACCGGTATGCCGAGACGTTCGAGACGCTCGCGTCCGACGTGGGCCGGGAGGAATCGTTCGAACGTGCCTACGCGCTGGACCCGGCACTCGAGCGGGCACTGGGCGTGCTCACGACCACGACGGCCGGGTCCCGCGCGCGCGCCGGACGCCCCAAGGCCGACTTTGGATGGGTATTCCGACCGCAGCCGCACACGGATCTCTGGTTTCACACGCTCGCCGTGATCGCGGCCGATCAGCCCGGTCCGCTCGGGCTCTACAGCGCCGAATATGCGCGCAGCGTGCGCGAGGCCAAGCGAGAGGCCGGCGTGTACCCCACGGCACTCGACTCCGCCGTGACGCGCCTCAACGAGCTTCTCAAGGACGACGCCGTCACCGACCTGGTGCATTTCGTGCCGCTCTACCTGGCACAGGTGCAACCCGATGAGTTCTTGGACGTATTGGAGAGTGTGGAGGCTCGACGGCTCGAGGACCTCCGCCGTCTGCCGCCCGAGATGGCGCCGGGCCTGCAGCAGCTGCTCTTCGGGTTCGACAATCGGGCCAATCGACGGCTGCTGCGTGAGTTGATCGAGGTCATGCGCGGAGAGTGGGACGTGTTCTTCCGCGACTATTGGGAACGCACGTACGAAGAGCAGCGGGAGACGTTCGAGGAGATGCAGCGCCTGTGGGATGACGAGATCGGGGCGCAGCTCGAGAGCTACCTCGACACGCGGCGCCTGACGGGCGGCCTCGTCATGCCCTCGGCGGCGCTCGGGCCGGAGGGGCGCATCAGCGAGTTCGATCCGTTCGATCCGGTCGATCAGGTGGTCGCCGTCTACCTGCCCGAATGGTCGGACGACCCGGCCATCCCGCTGTTTGCGTTCGTGAAGGAGTTGTGCTTCCTGCTGGTGGATGCCGGCCAGCTTGCGCGGTACGCGGGATCGCAGGAGGATCTCGAGGATCTGAGCCGGCGCGCGGCGGTGCGCTGCGGCGCCATGGTGCTGGAGTTCTATGCTCCGGTCCTCGCCATGCGCTACCGGCGCGCGTTTCTCGATGCCGTCGGCGCGGAGGAGAGCGCGACGGTGGGAGCCTTCGAGCGTGTGTATTTCCTCGATGCGGAGGTGCTGGACGTCGTGCGGGACCAGGTGAGACGGGATCGGTAGGCGAGCGGGGGCACCGTGACGGCACCGAACACGTCGCATTCACCGACACCACCGCCACGTCGGAGGCCCGCGCCTCCGACGGCGCGCATGCCGAGTACGGAGCGTCCCTTCGGGATGGGCGTCGTCGTCTCTGCCGCGGTGCACGTCGGCGTGATCGCGGCGCTTCTCTGGGCGGGGCGCATCGCCGCCACACAGCTGTCCATGGGTGATCCCGGCCTGCCCGGGGGCGGCGGTGGAGGCGGTGGAGGGGTGACCGTCCGCTACGTCCAGCTTCCCCCGCGCCCGGCTGCGCCTGCCGGCGCAGAGGTCGCCGTCGCGCCCGAACCCGTGATCGAGGAAGAAGACGAAGAGCCGGAACTCGTGCTCCCGGCTGTCGAACGGCCGGAGCCCGAGGTCGTGCAGAAGCGAGCGGCGGCCGACTACGGGCTCATTCCCGTTCGGGTCGATGATGTAGGGCGCGGCACCGGTGAAGGGGCCGGTACGGGCTCCGGTTCGGGTGGCGGCGTCGGATCGGGGCGGGGTGCCGGGATCGGCAGCGGGGTCGGGCCGGGGACGGGGGGGCAGGGCGGGGACGCGATCGCGCCAGAGCCCAGATCGGTCGTCTATCCGTTCGAGGAGCCGCCCGCATCGGTCCGGGGCCGACAATACACCATTCACTTCTGGGTCGACCGTCGAGGCCGCGTGACCAAAGTGGAGATCACGCCGCGGATCGCCGACGGCGGATTCCGGCGCAAGCTCGAGGAGCGGATGCGCCAGTGGGTGTTCTATCCGGCCCGCACCGTGAACGGCCAGGCGGTGGCCGGGGAGCTTCTGGTTACCTACGAGCCCTGACGTGCTGCGATCCGGCTAGGCGATCGCGCACTCGTTCTTCCCGACCTCCAACTCCTCCGCCTGCAGTTCGTCGACTGCCATCAAGCCGACGTTCACCGCCTTGATCTTGGCATAGCTGTCGGGGAAGGTGCCGGTGCGGCTCCGCACCCAAGCCGCGAACTCGTCGAACGTGTCGATCGTGAGCCCCTCGTTCGTGGTTCGCAGGTCTCCGAAGCGTCCCCAGACTGATCGGTCCGGCTGCCGCTCGGCGTCCGTCCCGTAGTGCGCGGGGCAAATGCGCATGTCGTCGCCCCAGTCGGCGCGCGCGCGCTCGATGCTGTTCCACAGGGTTACGGTCCAGGGCTCCGTCTGCCCGGCGAGATCGGGCCGGCCCACCGACCCGACGAACACGAAGTCTCCCGTGAGGGCGACCTCACCGTCGATCACGTAGCTGACGCTGCCCTCGGTGTGCCCGGGCGTGTGTACGACATCGACGGCCGCGCGACCGACACGGATCGTCTGGCCCGCGTCGACTGCTGTGTACGCCACGACCCCGGGGGTTCCGTCGTACGGGTAGATCGCGTCCGACTCGTGGAGGTAGTAGGGTACGTGCATCGCGCGTGCGAGTCCGGGTCCGCCGCTGATGTAGTCCGCGTGGCAGTGCGTGTCGGCGACGCCTATCAGGCGGCCGGCCGATGACTCCAGGACCGCCCGGTAGGCAGTCAGGTCGCGGGACGGGTCCACGACGAGTGCTTCGCCGTCGCTTACGAGCACGTACCCGAGCGCTCCCTTGCCCACGCGATCGCATTGGATCAACGCGTCGAGGCCGGGCGGCGGGTCCAGGCGACGTTCCACGTTCAGCAGCATCCAGGCGGCCATGCCGCCCCGCATCGACCGGGCATCGAACCCCATGTACGACAGGAACGCGGTGGCCGGCTTCGAACTGTTCCCGTGTGCGCACACGACCGCGACCGGAAGGTCCTGGCGCAGGCCGATCTCCTCGGCGTTGCTCATCGCGGCGAGACGTGAGCCG
>JBDHIW010000229.1:0-3444 GCA_039587215.1 Gemmatimonadota bacterium
CGGGATTCTGGTACATCCCCGTCTGGTGGATGGGGGCGGCCACGCTCGCGTGGCTGGGCGCGTGGGTCGTCGCCATCACGGCCGACGAGTCACAGACGGTCCGGGTGGCGCTGACGACGGTGGCGCTTGCGGCGGTGGTGACTGGGATTCTCGCCGTGTCGGGTCTCGGCAGTGTGCATGCGGCGACGGTGGCGCTGGCCTTCGCGCTCGCCCTCCCGGTCCACGTCGCCGTCGCGTCGGTGATGCGTCGGGCCTGATGCCCCGCGCGGGCACGCTCCGCGTGATCGGTTGGCTGCTCACGCCGTTCGTGGTGTGGGCAGCCGCTTTTTTGGGCAGCACGGGCGCCGCGCGCGTCGGCGGACCCACGACGTCGCTGGCCGTGGTCATCGGGGCGGGAATCGTTCTTGGAGGACTCGTGGCAGCGCTCTGGGTGTGGCTACTCCAACGACGGCGCGTGCCGCCCCCGCGTTAATCCCCGCGGGACGCGAGAACGGTCCCGGCCGCCCGCGCGACGGCGTCGAAGAACGCCGCTCCGACGCCGATGGCACCCTCGTCCCACCAGAACCGACTGGAGTGCGCGGAGAAACTCTCCCCTGGCGGTTGGGCCCCGATGCGAATGAAGCACCCGGGTACGGCCTCGAGGTAGAACCCGAAGTCCTCTCCACCCATGTTGCCGGTCTTTAGCTGTTCGACCGCCTCGGGGCCGACGACGTCCCGGGCCACCTGGTGCGCGAGCTGCAGCGGTTCACCCACATTCACAACGGGCGGCGTACCTTCGCGCACGTCGATGCGCACGCGGACGCGGTGCGCGGCGGCAACGAGCTCCGCCACACGGCGAACGCCGGCTTGCAGCTGGGCTCGCACTTCCGGATGTTGTGCGCGGAGTGTCCCTTCGATCCGGGTAGTCGTGGGAATGATGTTGGGCGCCGTTCCGCCAGTGAAGACGCCCACGGTCAGCACCCCGGCCCGGGTCGGATCCCGGTCTCGGGTGATGAGCGACTGCAGTGACTGGACGATGGCCGTGCCCGCCAAGACGGGATCGACCGTCTCATGCGGTCGCGCGCCGTGGCCTCCGGGTCCCTCGAGGTCGATGTAGAACTCGTCGGTGGACGCGTTGACCGGTCCGTCCGTGACCACCAGCGTTCCGGGCCGATGCATCCGATCGAGGTGTCCGCCGAAGATCATCCCAACGCCATCGAGGGCCCCGTCGGCGATCATCGCGGCCGCGCCTTCTCCCGTCTCCTCCGCCGGCTGAAACAGTAAGCGGATCGGTGCGGGACGGTCGGCCGAGCGGCTTGCCAGCGTCGCGGCCCCGACGATGATGGCGACGTGGCCGTCGTGCCCGCAGGCGTGCATCACGCCGTCCACCTCGGAGGCAAACGGGAGCCCCGTCTCTTCTTGGAGAGGCAGGGCATCCATGTCCGCCCGAAGCGCCACCGCCGGGACGCCGTCCGGGCCGGGAATGTCGGCCACGATGCCCGTGCCGCCGACCCCGGTGCGGTAGGAGATGCCGAGCGCATCGAGCTCGGCGGCGATCCGCGCGGCCGTTTGCTCCTCCCGTCCGCTGAGTTCGGGGTGCCGGTGGAGATCGCGTCGCAGGGCGATCAGATGGTGTTCGAGGTCGGCTGGTATCGAGGTCATCGGGTGTCGAGGCTCGTGGTGCGCTGCGTGATCTGCTCGAGGAAGTCGCGGTCCACATCGACGCCGATGCCCGGTGCGGTGGGGACGTGCAGATGTCCATCTTCCATTGTCCATGCGGGACGCACGACGTCCCGATCCCAATACCGGGCGCTCGGACTCAGGTCGCCCGGCAGCGTGAAGTTAGCCAGCGAGGCAAGCGCGACGTTGTGCGCGCGCCCGATCCCGCTCTCGAGCATCCCGCCGCACCACACCGGGATCCCGCGCGCGGCAGCCACATCGTGAATGGCCCGCGACGCGGCGTGCCCGCCGACGCGGCCCGGCTTGATGTTGATGATGCGACCGCTTCCGAGCGTCGCCATGTCCTCGGCGCGCGCGCGTGACGTGATCGACTCGTCGAGGCAGATCGGCGTCCGGAGGTGCCGTTGCAGCTCGGCGTGCCGCACCAGGTCCTCCGTGTCCAGCGGCTGCTCGATGAGCAGCAGGCCGAAGCCGTCGAGCGCCCGCAGCGTCTCCAGGTCGTCCATGGTATACGCCGCGTTGGCGTCGACGCTGAGCGGGATGGTTGACGGGCACGCCTCCCGCGCCGCCTCGAGGAACGCCGTGTCCGCGCCCGGCCGGATCTTGATCTTGATGCGGCGGTAGCCTGCCCGAACCGCCTCGTCGACCTTGGCGGCCAAGGCGTCCGGGGACGCTTGGATGCCCAGGGAAATGCCGGTGGCCACCCGTGACCGCGACCCGCCAAGCAGGGCGGAAAGCGACACACCGCGACGGCGGGCGTGGAGGTCCCAGATGGCCTGCTCGATCGTGGCTTTGGCCATGCGGTGACCGCGGCCGCGGGCCTCGATCGTCCGTGCGGCGGCCTCGGGATCGGCGAATTCCACGCCCAGGACTGCCGGGACGATCCACGTCGTGATCGCGAGCCAGGCGGTGTCGACGGTCTCTGCCGAGTACTGCGGTGTCTCGCCCGCGACGCATTCGCCCCATCCGATGGTGCCGTCGGCGTCGTGGACCTCCGCCAGCACGATGCGTCTGGCGTGCGTGACGCCGGACGAGATCCGAAAGGGCTCGCGGAGCTGGAGCCCGATCTCGCGAAGATCGACTCGCACGATCTCAGTCAATTCCGAGCTCCAGGACGTAGGCCGGCCCCTCCGCCGCGTCGCGCGCGAATCCGCGCACGACGTAGCCGGCGCCCAGGTAGTGGGTGAACGCTGTCCTGGTGTGACGCCGCCACGCCCGCGCCGCATCGGGATCCTCCTCCTTGAGCTGCTGAACGTCGACGGGGACGGCAAGCAGTACGGTGGGGGCATCGGGCAGAGGCGCCTCGGGCCCCCGAATCAGCGGGACGTCGCCCGGCGCGGTTGCGGGAGAGGGGGTCGGCTGTCCGAGCGCCCACGCGACGATCAGGCGGTCGGATCCGATGACCGCATCCGTCCGACTTGCCATGAGGCCGTAGAGGTTCGGTACGTACTCGCGGACCCGCACGCCGAGTCGCGTGAGATTCACATGCGCGTTGCGGGATACGAGCGGATCGAAGGTCCAGAGCATGGTCTCGATCCCCATGGCCACCGCGCGGTCGCGCTGTGCCCACTTGAGTGCCTGCCCAACACCGCGATCCTGCCAGTCCGGACGCACGGCCAGCATATGCGACCAGTGTACGAGCGTGTCCTGGAGACCCGTCAGACCGTACACGAACCCGATGAGGTCGTCGCCGCGGTCGAACGCGCCAAGGAGCACCGCGCCGATTTTCTGCGTGACCAGGAGCATGGTTGGCGGCACGAGCTCGCGGAAGTCGTCGCCCCACGT
>JBDHIW010000230.1:0-3440 GCA_039587215.1 Gemmatimonadota bacterium
CGAGCCGCTCCCGCGTGACTGGACCCAGAATACGAATCGCCAGCCCCGGCCCCGGAAACGGATGCCGACCCACGATCTCCTCGGACAGTCCAAGTTCCCGCCCGACCTGACGGACCTCGTCCTTGAAGAGCTCCCGCAACGGTTCGATCAGCTCGAACGGCAGGTCGGGACGCAGCCCCCCGACGTTATGGTGCGTCTTGATCGTGGCGGACGGACCGCCCTTGGGCGACACCGACTCGATGACGTCGGGGTAGAGCGTGCCCTGCACCAAGAACCCGACGTTGTCGCCGACCGACGCCGCCGCATCCTCGAACACGTCGATGAACGTGTGACCGATGCGTCGCCGCTTTTCCTCCGGATCCTCGATCCCTTCCAGTCGGTCGATGAAGCGGTCGGCCGCGTCCACGACCCGCAGGTCGATCCCCAGGTGCGAGCGGAAGACGTGCTCCACCTGCTCACGCTCGTGCATGCGCAGCAGTCCGTGGTCCACGAAGATGCACGTGAGGCGATCACCAAGCGCGCGGTGGACCAGCACGGCCGCCACGGCGGAGTCCACTCCGCCCGACAGACCGCAGATGGCACGGCGGTCGGGGCCCACGCGCTCGGCGATCGCGGCCACCTGCTCCTGAATGAAGTGGCCGGCCGTCCAGTCGGGCGTGCACCCGCACACGTCGAACAGGAAGTTGGCGATGATCTCGGTTCCACGCGGCGTGTGATGCACTTCCGGGTGGAACTGGACTCCGTAGAGCCGGCGTTCGGGCAACGCGAACGCGGCGAGCGGCGCATTCTCCGTCGACGCCAGCGTGATGGCCGCCTCCGGCAGCCCGGTTACCCGGTCGCCGTGACTCATCCACACCTGTGTACGGTCTCCCGCACCGAACCCGACGAAGAGGTGCTCCGGATCTCGCACGGTGATCTCGGCGCGCCCATACTCGCGCGCGCCTGCGGCCTCGACCGTCCCGCCCGCCGCCAACGCCGCGAGGTACATCCCGTAGCACACGCCGAGCAGCGGCACGCCAGATTCCACGATCGCATCGTCGAGCTGGGGCGCCCCGTCCTCGTACACCGACCGCGGCCCGCCCGAAAGCACGATCCCCTTCGGCCGAAGCGCCGCCACGTGCTCCTGCGACACCGGGGCCGGGTGGATCTCGCAGTACACGTGCGCCTCCCGAATACGCCGCGCGATAAGCTGCGTGTACTGCGACCCGTAGTCGACGATGAGGATGCCGTTCTGGAGTGTTGTCACGACCCTGTCACCTCCACGCGCTCGTCAGTATGCCTTGGCCCAGACGGCCTCGACGGTAGCCGGCGCGTCACACCAGAGACACGTCGTGGGAGCATCCGCCGAACGAAACTCCTCCTCGGGCAGCACCCGCACCGTCGCCTTGGTCGCCTCCTGGATGTTCCGTTCGCACGCATCGTCGCCACAGTGGCCGCCGTAGACGAATCCTCCGGGCCCCTCCATGAGCTCGACGAACTCCCGCTTTGCGAGGCCCCGGTACGAGTGTGCCTCCCGGCGCTCCACCGCAGCCGCCCGCATCTCGTCCTGCATGCCCTCGAGCAGATCGGGAATCTTCCCGGCCAGGTCGGCCAGCGGCATCGGCGACTTCCCGCCGGTCCGCCGCGCGACCATGACCTGCTGCTGCTCGATGTCGCGGGGCCCGATCTCGAGTCGCAGCGGCACGCCCCGTGACTCCCATTCGTAGTACTTGGCGCCCGGCTTCATGCCCTCGCGGTCGTCCAATTCGACGCGCACTCCGGCACCCGCCAGATCGCTTCGCACCCGACCGGCGACCTCCAGGACCGTCGACCGATCCTCCGGCGAACGCCAGATCGGGACGATCACGACCTGGGTCGGCGCGAGTCGCGGCGGACAGACCAAACCCACGTCGTCGCTGTGCGACATGATCAAGCCGCCGATGAGACGGGTCGAGACTCCCCACGACGTGCTCCACACGTAGTCGAGGGCCCCCTCCGTCGTCTGGAACTGGACCCCGAACGCGCGGGCGAAATTCTGACCGAGGAAGTGCGACGTGCCCGCCTGCAGTGCGCGATTGTCCTGCATCATCGCCTCACACGCGTACGTGCGCTCTGCACCCGCGAACCGCTCCGCGGCCGTCTTCTCGCCGGTGAGAGGCGGCATGGCCATCCACTCCTCCATGAACCGCCGGTACACGCCCAGCATGAGCCGCGCTTCGGCCTCCGCCTCGTCTTCCGTCGCGTGAGCCGTGTGCCCCTCCTGCCACAGGAACTCGGTCGTGCGGAGAAAGAGCCGCGTCCGCATCTCCCAGCGCACGACGTTGGCCCATTGGTTGAGCAGGACCGGAAGGTCGCGGTAGCTCTGCACCCACTTCGCCAGCATCCCGTAGATGATCGTCTCCGAGGTGGGGCGGATCACCAACGGTTCATCGAGTTCCTTGCCCCCGGCGCGGGTGACGACGGCGGTCTGCGGATTGAAGCCCTCCACATGCTCGGCTTCTTTGTGCAGGAAGCTCTCGGGAATGAAGATCGGGAAGTACGCGTTCTCGTGCCCGGTCTCCTTGAACATCCTGTCGAGCGCGCTCTGCATGAGCTCCCAGATGCGGTACCCGCGCGGGCGGATCACCATGCACCCGCGTACCGGCGAGTAGTCGGCGAGCTCCGCACGCATGATGACCTCGTTGTACCACGCCGCAAAGTCGTCGGCGCGCGACGTCAGCTTCTTCTTATCAGCCATCCACCTTGTCCGTTCGTCGTCGAAATGCCACGGTCGATCAGCCCTCGCTGAGACGCGGGACGAGCAGGTCGAACGGCACGCGTGTCTCCGTCCCGTCGGCAAGCGCCCGCACGACGGCTTCGCCCTGCGCGCGCTCGTCTGGGCCCACGACCACCGCGCACCGCGCCGGGCGCGATGCGGCCAGCTTCATCTGCTTCGCCACCGACTGCTCCCGCAGCGCGAACTCAACCCGCAGGCCGGCGTCCCGCATCTCGTGGGCCAACTGCATCACGACCGGACGATCTTCCCCTCCGACCGCAACCAGAAACGCGTCCAACACCGGAGACGGCGTGCCCGTCTCCCGCTCACTCAGCAGCTCGCCGAGCACCACGTCGCCCATCCCGAATCCCACCGCCGGGTGATCGGTCCCGCCCACGGCCGCGAGCAGGCCATCGTACCGCCCACCACCGCAGATCGCTCGCAACGATCCCTTGGCGTCGAAGAGCTCGAACACCGTGCCGGTGTAGTACGCGAGCCCGCGCACGATCGACAGGTCGACGTCGAGGAACGCGCCCAGGCCCATAGCGTCCAGCGCCGCGATGCACGCGCTGAGCGGTTCCACCGCCTCGGCCTCCCTGCCGAGTAGCGCGCGGATGTTCTCCAGGCCCCGCGTCTCTCCGAGTGTCAGAACGTCATCGGCGGTCGTCTGCTCGAACCCGCTCTCCACCAGGCGGTCGCGCAGCGC
>JBDHIW010000231.1:0-3407 GCA_039587215.1 Gemmatimonadota bacterium
GCTACGGAGACAACTCCTCGATCATCTCTGCGATTTCCGCCTGCGTGAACGAGTTCAGTTCCACGATGCGGGCGCCGGGCCGCATGTCCGGCGGCACGATCTGGAGCGCGTGCGAGCGGCTGTCGAACTCGCCGATCATCCATCCCGCGTGCGTACCGTCCCGGCATCCCCAGTCTGCGTGGGTCACGAAGTGCGACCCGTACTGTTGAATCGCGTGCAGCGCACGTATGCAGGCCTCACGCTCGTCACCGTGGGTCAGTTCGATGAAAAATCGCGGCATCTTGTGAACCTCCACTCTCAGTAGCGCCTCCGTCGGTCACGCCCATCACGCTCCCGCGGGATGCGGTGCGGACCCCGGTGCCCGGGCGCGTCACGCAACATGCACATCCAGGGTCGGGTCGGCCAGCGGAGCGTCCGCACCTGGGCACGTCGCGGGAGACCCGGCGCCGCGCTCGCCCCCCGTCCCCGGCCGGCGTAGGTTCACCGCATGGCGCCCACGTTTCGCGATCACTTTTCCGATGTCGCCCGACAGTATGCCGCCCATCGGCCACGATACCCGACCGAGTTGTTCGAGTGGCTCGGATCGCAGTGCCGCGGACATGACCTGGCGTGGGACTGCGCGACCGGAACCGGCCAGGCCGCTGGAGCCCTGACGCAGCGCTTTGCGCGCGTCGTGGCGTCGGACGCCAGTAGCACCCAACTGCTGGCCGCCGACGCGCGAAGCGGCGTCGACTACGTGCGATGCTCCGCCGAGGTCGCGCCCCTTCGGTCGGCGTGCGCCGACCTCGTGACCGTGGCCCAGGCGCTCCACTGGCTCGACTGCGCCGCGTTCTTTGGCGAGGCGACGCGCGTGCTCCGGCCTGGCGGTGTCCTCGCCATATGGGGATACGGGTTCATGACGATCGACGATGCCGTCGATGAGCCGGCGCGGACATTCTATCACGACACGCTGGGACCTCACTGGCCCCCGGGCCGCGCGCTCGTCGAGGCACGCTACGAGGGCATCACCTTCCCGTTCGCGGAGCGGCCGGCACCGTCCTTCGTCATGGAGCAGCACTGGACCCTGACGCAGCTCGAGGGCTACGTCCGCACGTGGTCGGCCGTGCTGCGCCACGACGCCGCAAGGGGCGGGGACGCGCTCGCGATCTTCCGCGCGACCGTCGGTCCGCGGTGGGGGGATCCCGAGACGCCGCGCACCGTCCGGTGGCCGCTCTACCTGCGCGTCGGGAGCACGTCGTGACCCATCGATGGCTGTCGATCGCCGCGCTGTCGTGCGCCGTCGCCGCATGCGAATCTCCGCCGCCCCCCCACGAGGTCGTCACCGCGTTTCTCGAAGCGCACAACCGATTCGATCATGCGGCCGCCACCGCGCTCGTGGCTCCCGAGATCCGTCTGATGGACGCCCACGCCGAGACGGTGCTCGACCGGGACGGGCTCCGCCAGCGGCTGCAATGGGACTCGGTGCTCTCCGTGCAGTGGCGTGCGGCGGCGCCCCGCGTGCGCGGCGACACCGTCATCCTCGACGGGTTCCGGGAGACCTCGGCGTGGCACCAGCTCCTTGGACTCGGATTCGTAGAGCGTGCCGACGTGATGGTCCTCGTGACGGACGGGATGATCCGCGAGATTCGACTCGGCGCTCCGCCGGGGACATCGCCGGATGAAGTACCGCCGGCGCTGGACGATTTCCTCGCATGGGTGCAACACGAGTATCCAGAGCGCCTGCAGCGCGTGAGGCCTGAAGGGCGATTCGCGGCAAACGAGCGGAATGCCGCCGAGTGGCTCAGCCTGATCCGTGCGTGGAAGGGAGACCTAAAACAATGATATGAAAGAACTTACACACAGGAACGAGCTTGTGGATTATTTCATGATAAGTTCATCTTTATATCCTAGATTGTATCCGGTGCGGCTCCCGCCCGGCAGACGGCGGGCGTCGTCCGCATTCCCTTGACACGAGGATAGGACGATGGTGGAATCCGGCAGACTTCGGAGCAGCGCCGTGGTAGCCACAACCCTCGCAATCGCAGCCGCGTGCGGTTCCGGTGACGGCGATGGCGCGCAGATGCAGGTGGCCGCGGTCAGCCAGGGCCAGGAGATTTTCGAGCGTACCTGCTTCGCCTGCCACTCGATCGGTGAGGGGGTGCGGGTCGGACCCGATCTGAAGGACCTCCACATCCGTCGCGACCGCGACTGGCAGGTCCGGTGGATGCAGGATCCCATGGGCATGGCGCAGACCGACTCGATCGGACAGGCGCTGCTCGCGGAATACAACAACGTCCCCATGGCGCCGACCGGGCTGTCGGATGACGAGATCGACGCCGTCCTCGACTACATCGAGGACGTGAGCGAGGGCCGCATCACGATGGCCGTCGAGGACGAGGGGCCGATCGAGCTCTCCGACGCGGACTTCGCTCGCGCACGCACGATCTACTTCGACCGCTGCGCCGGCTGCCACGGGACCCTCCGCGTGGGCGCGACCGGCCCGAACATCGAGCCCGAGCGGACCACGCAGATCGGGACCGCCGCGCTCAAGGCCACGCTGACGAACGGCCTCCCCGGCGGCATGCCCCCCTGGGGCCGGCAGGGTGTCCTCACCGAGGAGGAGATCGACATCATGGCGCGGTACGTCCAGCTCGACCCACCGGCCGCGCCGCCCAAGCCGCTCGCCGAGATCCGGGAGAGTTGGGAGTTGGTCGTTCCCGTGAGTGAGCGACCGACGAGCCCCGAAACGCGCCGTGACTGGCAGAACTACTTCGGCGTGATCCTGAGAGACGCGGGGCAGGTCGCGATCCTGGACGGCGACACCTACGAGCAGATCGCGATCATCCCAACGGGATTCGCCGTGCACATCCTCCGATCCTCGTCGACCGGCCGCTACTTCTACGCCATCGGCCGCGACGGTCGCGTCACGATGATCGATCTGTGGACGGAGACGCCGACGCTCGTCGCCCAGGCGCAGGGATGCAGTGACGCGCGCAGCGTCGACGCCAGCAAGTACGAGGGGTTCGAGGACCGCTATCTCGTGGAAGGGTGCTACTGGCCGGCCCAGTACGTCGTGTTCGACGGGCTGACGCTCGAGCCGCTCAGCGTGACCGATGTGTCCGGCAGCACGTACGACACGAACGAACCGCTCGAGGAGGTCCGGGTCGCGTCGATCGTCGCCTCGCACTTCGGTCCCTACTGGGTGCTGGCCCTCAAGGAGTCGGGTCACGTCGCGATCGTGGACTACTCCCAGCCCGGCTTCCCCATGACGTCGAAGATCGCCGCCGAGCGGTTCCTCCACGACGGCGGATGGGATCACACCGGCCGGTACTTCCTGGTCGCCGCCAACATGCGGAATCAGATGGTCGTGATCGACGTGCGGGAGCAGGAACTGGTGACCAAGTTCGAAACCGGCAACAAGCCGCACC
>JBDHIW010000035.1:0-16778 GCA_039587215.1 Gemmatimonadota bacterium
CTTGATCACGCCGATCGCGATGGAAGAGGGTTTGCGGTTCGCGATCCGGGAAGGCGGCCGGACGGTCGGTGCGGGCGTGGTGACCAAGATCCTGGAATAGCGGGCGCCCTGCGCGGAAACGGTTATGCCGAGAGACAAGGTCATTCTGGAGTGTACCGACTGTAAGAGTCGGAACTACTTCACGACGAAAAACAAGCGGAAGCACCCGGAGCGGATGGAGACGCGCAAGTTCTGTCCGCGGTGCGGGTCACATCGGGCACACAAGGAGTCGAAGTAGGCGTGAGTCCGATCATGATTGCGTTGCTGTCGGTCACGTTCCTCGGAGCGGTGGCTGTCGTCGTATGGCGGAAGCCCATCTTGGGCTTCGCCGCGCGCACGGCGGTCTTCAGCCGTGAGGTCAAGGTCGAGGTCCGCAAGATCTCGTGGCCCAAGTGGGACGACCTGCGGCGGTACACGGTGGTGATCACGATCTTCATCATCATCATCGGGATCGTGATCGGCATGATGGACGCGCTCTTCTCGAAGATCTTGATCGAGTGGCTCGGGCGGGCACTCGCGTGACCGAGGTAGCGATGGCACACGGCTGGTATGCGATTCAGACGACCGCCGGGCACGAGAACAAGGTGCGGTCGCTGATCGAGCGCAAGATCGTCGCGGACACGCGCCCGGACGAAGAGAAGCCGATTCGACAGGCCCTGGTCCCCACCCGGCAAGAGGTGGAGATCAAGAACGGCAAGAAGGTGTCGGTCGAGCGGAAGATGTACCCCGGATACGTGCTGGTAGAGATGGTGATGGATCAGAACACGATGCACGTCATCAACAGCATCCAGGGCGTCATCAAGTTCGTCGGGCAGGGGTGGACCCCGCAGGCGTTGCGTCAGGAAGAAGTGAACCGGCTGTTGGGTATCGAGGACACGGCCGAAGAAGAGGAAGTACGGGAGGAGATCCCGTTCATGGTCGGCCAGGTCGTCGAGATCATCGAAGGTCCGTTCTCGGAGTTCAGCGGAACGGTGGAAGAAGTGCTGTCCGACAAGGGGAAGGTCCGGGTCAGCGTGAGCCTGTTCGGCAGGCCCACGACGGTCGAGTTGGACTACCTCCAGTTGCGCGGACACTAGCCGGCTCGCGCCGGATGGCAGATTCGAAAGCGGCAGGACGCTGACCACGGCGTACACGTGGGAGCAGGGGCATGGCCCCAGCGACAACGAGGAGTGAGATGGCTGCCAAACCAGGCGGGAAGAAGGTTCTCGCGTTCGTGAAGTTGCAGGTCCCGGGAGGCCAGGCGACGCCGGCGCCCCCGGTCGGTACCGCGTTGGGGCCGCACGGCGTCAACATCATGGACTTCTGCAAGCAGTTCAATTCGCGGACCCAGGCCGACCAAGGGACCATCATTCCGGTCGAACTCACGATCTATGGCGACCGGAGCTTCAGCTTCATCACCAAAACACCGCCGGCGGCGGTGCTCCTGAAGCAGGCGATCGGCCTCGACAAGGGGTCGGGCATGCCGAATCGGGACAAGGTCGGCACGGTCACCCGCGAGCAGTTGCGCAAGATCGCGGAGCTCAAGAAGCCGGATCTCAACGCCAATGATACCGAAGCGGCGATGAAGGTCATCGCCGGCACGGCGCGGTCGATGGGATTGGAGGTGGTGGACTGATGCCGGTAGCAGGCAAGAAGTACCGGGCGGCGCAGGCGCAGGTAGATCGCGCGAAGCTCCACGAGCCGAGTGACGCGATCGACAACGTCAAGCAAGCCGCGTTCGCCAAGTTCGACGAGACGGTCGAGGTGAGCGTGCGGCTGGGTGTCGACCCGCGCCACGCGGATCAGATCGTGCGCGGCACGGTCGTACTTCCGCATGGGACGGGCAAGACGGTGCGGGTGCTCGTCCTCGCCGAGGGCGACAAGGCCAAGGAGGCCGAAGCGGCCGGCGCCGATTTCGTCGGTCCCGAGTTCGTCGACAAGATCAAGGGCGGTTGGCTGGACTGCGACGTCGTCATCGCCACCCCGGACATGATGGGGAAGGTCGGCGCGTTGGGGCGCATCCTCGGTCCGCGAGGGCTCATGCCGAACCCGAAGTCGGGCACGGTGACGCAGGACGTCACGCGGGCGGTGCAGGACGTCAAGGCGGGAAAGATCGAGTTTCGCGTCGACAAGACGGGCAACCTGCACGCGCCGGTCGGCAAAGTGTCGTTCGCGCCGGAGAAGCTGGTCGAAAACCTGTCGACGTTCATGGACGCGGTGGTCCGGTCCAAGCCGTCAGCGGCGAAGGGCACGTATGTGCGCTCCGTGACGCTGTCGAGCACCATGGGACCCGGCGTGCGCATTGACCCGGGGATGTACCGATGAAGATGAATCGCGACAACAAGCAGGTGCTGGTCGACGAGTTGGTCAGCCGGTTCGGCGAGTCGCCGAACCTCTATCTGACGGACTTCACGGGCGTCGCAGTCAAGCCGATGACCGAGTTCCGCCGCAAGCTGCGCGGTGCCGGCGTCGAGTACGCGGTCGTGAAGAACACGCTCGCGCTCCGCGCGCTCGAGGCGGCGTCGGTATCGGGGATCGAAGACTTCTTGAAAGGTCCGACGGCCTTCGTCTTCGCCGGCGAGGATCCGGTGACGGCCGCGAAAGTGCTGGCGGAGTTCCAGAAGGAGCACGAGTCCTTCCAGATCAAGGCGGGACTCGTGGAAGGCCGCGTCATTTCGCAGGACGATGTGAAGCGGCTCGCGACGCTCCCGTCGCGAGAGGAGCTGTACGGTCAGTTGGGTGGTGCGCTGCAGGCGCCCCTACAGGGGTTCGTCGGCGCGTTGTCCGGGTTGCTCAATCAATTTGTGGGCGCGGTCGAGGCGCTTCGTGCGCAGCGCTCCACGGCGTAAGGTCCAAGGCGGAGAGATTTGAACGATGGCGACAAAGACGATGAGTAAAGAGGACATCCTGGAGGCGATCGGTGGCATGTCGGTTACGGAGTTGGCCGACCTCATCGAGGCCTTCAAGGACAAGTTCAACGTCACGATCGCGGCGGCGCCGGTAGCGGCTGCTCCTGCGGCGGGCGGCGACGCGGGCGCTGGTGCGGAGGAGCAGACCGAGTTCGCGGTCGTGCTCAAGGACGCCGGTTCCAAGAAGATCCAGGTCATCAAGGTCGTGCGTGAAGTGACGTCGCTCGGCCTCAAGGAGGCCAAGGACCTGGTCGATGGCGCGCCGCAGAACGTGAAGGAAGATGTCTCCAAGGAAGAGGCGGAGACCATCAAGAACAAGCTCGAGGAGCAGGGCGCGACCGTCGAACTGAAGTAGACGCATGAGGGACGGTGCCGCCGAGGCGGCGCCGCTTTCGTGGTCTTCTTCAGTTGAGACGGTAATGCACGCACGACGGTTCGATCAATTTGCTCGACAGGCGAGCCCCTCGCCGGACCCGGCCCGGAATCCCTCCGGGCCGGTCCCGCCGGGGCCATTTGCGCTGTGTGAGGACGGCTGATGCATACGACGCTGCCGGTTATTTCGTTCGGAAAGCTGGAAACGGGCATGCCGATGCCCCACCTGCTGGACATCCAGACGCGATCGTTCAACGCGTTTCTGCAGTCGGGCGAGGAGGCGGAAAACGCCGACGTCTCGCTCGACCGGGTGTTCCGGGAGGTGTTCCCCATCGCGGACGTCAACGGGAATTACTCGCTGGAGTTCGTCCAGTTCACGTTGGGCGAGCCGAAATACAGCGTGGAAGAGTGTATCGAGCGCGACATGACGTATTCGGCGTCGCTCAAGGCCACGCTGCGGCTCATCATCAACGAGACGCTGGAGAGCGGTACGCAGCGGCCCAAGAACATCATCGAGAAGGAGGTCTATCTCGGTGAACTGCCCATCCTGACGCCGCTCGGTACGTTCGTGATCAACGGCGCGGAGCGCGTCGTGGTGTCGCAGCTGCACCGGTCGCCCGGTGTGGTCTTCGAGGAGACGACGCACCCGAACGGGCAGCAGTTGTTCAGCGCGCGCATCATCCCGTTCCGCGGCTCGTGGGTCGAGTTCACGGTCGACATCCACGACGTCGTGTACGTGCACATCGACAAGCGGAAGAAGTTCCCCGCGACGGCGCTCCTGCGCGCCCTGGGCTACGGCACGAACAGCGAAGTGCTCAGCCTGTTCTACGCCACGACGAAGCTCGACCTCACCGCGGAGCGCGACGAGCGCGCCTTCCGGCGTGAGGTGACCGAGGCGTTGCTCGCCGAGGAGGTGCCGAACCCCGAGGAGCCCGACGGCGATCCGCTGGCTCGCCAGGGCGAGGACCTCTCCGCCGAGCGCTTCAATGCGATCCGCAAGGCCGGCATCAAGACGGTCCAGGTGTTCGCACGCTACACCACGATCGACGTGCGCGACGAGGAACGGCCCACGACGGTCCGCGAAGGCCCGTCCAAGGTGACGCTGGCCTTCGACGTGGCCCATCCGGAGACGGGTGAGGTCCTCGCGAACGCGGGTAAGGAGCTGTCGGACACGCTCCGCCGGAAGCTGATCAAGGCGGAGGCGTACAAGGTCGACGTCATCGCGTCCTCGACGCGAGGCGACTCGGCGATGATCAAGAACACGCTGGAGAAGGACCCGACCGCGTCGGAGGCGGAGGCCCTGCAGCAGATCTACTCGCTGTTGCGGCCCGGCGACGCACCGAACCTCGAGACGGCCCGAGCCGCGCTCGAGCGCCTGTTCTTCAGCCCCAAGCGGTACGATCTCGGTCGCGTCGGCCGGTACAAGATCAATCAGCGGCTCAAGGTCAACGTGCCCGCCGACCACACGGTCCTGACCCGCGAGGACTTCGTCGCGATCATCCGGTATCTGCTCGAGCTCACCGAGTCGCGCGGCTACACGGACGACATCGACCACCTCGGCAACCGGCGCGTCCGGACGGTCGGCGAGCTGATCGCCAACCAGTTCTCCGTCGGTCTGTCGCGGATGGCGCGGCTCATCAAGGAGCGGATGAGCATCAACAACGATCCCGACAAGATCACGCTGGACGATCTGGTCAACGCCCGCACGGTCAGCGCCGTCATTCAGGCGTTCTTCGGCAGCTCGCAGCTGTCGCAGTTCATGGATCAGACGAACCCGCTCGCCGAGCTCACGCACAAGCGGCGGCTCAGCGCGCTCGGGCCGGGCGGCCTGACGCGGGAGCGCGCGGGCTTCGAGGTCCGCGACGTCCATTACTCGCAGTACGGCCGTATGTGCCCGATCGAGACGCCGGAAGGTCCGAACATCGGCCTCATCACGAGTCTGTCGACGTTCGCGCGGGTGAATCCGCTGGGCTTCATCGAGACGCCCTATCGCTCGGTTGGGCGTGGCGGTGTCACGGACGACATCCGGTGGCTCTCCGCGTCCGAGGAGGAGGAGTACGCGGTCGCGCAGGCGAACGCGCCGCTCGACGAGAAGGGCCATTTCGTGAACGACCTGGCGCTCTGCCGGAAGCGGGACGACTACCCGATGCTTCCGCCGCAGCGTATCGACTTCATGGACGTGGCGCCGGAGCAGCTCGTCTCGATCGCCGCGGCGCTCATCCCGTTCCTGGAGCACGACGACGCCAACCGCGCGCTCATGGGCAGCAACATGCAGCGCCAGGCGGTGCCGTTGCTGTTCCCACAGGCACCGTTGGTCGGCACCGGACTCGAGAGCAAGGTGGCCCAGGACTCCGGCGCGGTGGTGGTGGCCAAGCGCGGCGGAATCGTCTCCAAGGTCACGGCCGACGAGATCATCGTGGACACCGGGCGTATCCGCCGGAAGTCGGACCCCACGCCGCTCGGCCGCCTGCTGCAGCACGACCGCTATCGTCTGAAGAAGTTCTGGCGCACCAACCAGGACACGGCGATCAACCAGCGGCCGCTGGTGGAGGTGGGCGACAAGGTCGAGGAAGGACACGTACTGGCCGACGGTCCGAGCACGGACCACGGGCACCTCGCGCTCGGCGCCAACGTCACGGTGGCCTTCATGCCGTGGTACGGCCACAACTTCGAGGACGCCATCGTGCTGTCCGAGCGCCTGGTGAAGGACGACGTCTACTCGTCGATCCACATCCAGGAGCTGGAGTTGCACGTGCGGGACACCAAGCGCGGGCAGGAGGAGATCACCCGCGAGATTCCGAACGTGTCGGAGGAGGCGCTGGTCGACCTCGACGAGCGCGGCATCGTGCGCATCGGCGCGCACGTGACGCCGGGCGACATCCTGGTCGGCAAGATCACGCCGAAGGGCGAGACGGAGCTCTCACCGGAGGAGAAGCTCCTCACGGCGATCTTCGGCGAGAAGGCGAAGGACGTAAAGGACTCGTCCCTCAAGGTGTCGCCGGGCATGGAGGGCGTGGTCATCGACGTCAAGATCTTCTCGCGCGTCGAGGACCAGGTGGTCGAGAAAGACCGCGGCGAGCGCATCGGTGAAGTCCGCCGGCTCGAGAACGAGGAGAAGGCGCGCATCAGCAGTGCGGTCTTCGACGAGTTGCGGGACCTTCTCGAGGGCCAGACAACGCAGGTGATGCTGCGCAACGGCACAATCGAGGAGTTCCGTCCCGACGGGACGAAGCTCACCAAGGCCGAGCTCGCCGAGATCGATTTCGGCGACGTCGACCTCAAGACGCTCCGTGTGAAGGACAAGGCGATCAACGAGCGCATCCGCGCGGCGATGGACGTTGCCACGCGCGAGCGTGCCAAGATCGAGGAAAAGGCGGAGGATCAGATCGACAAGATCCTCCAGCCGGACGAGTTGCCGCCGGGCGTGATCCAGCTCGTGAAGGTGTACCTGGCGGAGAAGCGCAAGATCTCCGTCGGCGACAAGATGGCGGGCCGCCACGGCAACAAGGGCATCATCGCGCGAATCGTGCCGGAGGAGGACATGCCGTTCCTCCCCGATGGTTCGCCGGTGGACATCGTGCTCAACCCGCTCGGCGTGCCGAGCCGGATGAACGTCGGTCAGATTCTCGAAACGCACCTCGGATGGAGCGCCGGACTCCTGGGCTTCAAGGCCGAAACGCCGGTCTTCCAGGGTGCCAACGAAGCCGAGGTCGGATTCCTGATGCGTCTCGCCGGCGTCGGCTGGGCCGGGCAGGCGCTGCGCCTCCCGATCCCGACGCCAACCATGACGTCGGACATCGTGCGCACGATCCTCGAGGATCTCGCCAAGACCCCGTCGTGGAACGGTGGGCGGCCGGACCTGGCGTCCATCAAGCTGGACGACCTGGGAGGCCGTGCGCATCAGCAGTCGACCCGGGATTCCTTCCACGAGTTGCGCGACTACGTCGAGAAGTGTGCGAAGGGGATCGCGGAGCGGTTGCGGGTCGATGCGGAACTCCAGCGCGCGTTCCACGCGAGCCAGCTGAAGGATCCCGAGGTCGAGTTGTCGGCCAAGGAGAAGAGCGCCTGCAAGGCCGCCATCAAGGAGGCGGAGAAGCAGGAGGCGATGGAGCCTGCCGAGCGGTTGGCGGCACAGGGACTGCCCGCGCTCGGCGGCATGCTCGGACCACGGAGCGAAGCCGACGTCGATGCGGCCGGGCGGGAGCTGATGAAGCTCGCCGGCCTCACGCCGGCTGGAAAGTGCCGCCTCCGGGACGGCCGCTCGGGCGACTGGTTCGCCTCCGAGGTCACGGTGGGGCAGCTCTACATGCTGAAGCTGTCGCACCTGGTCGACGACAAGATCCACGCACGGTCGATCGGCCCGTACAGTCTCGTCACGCAGCAGCCGCTCGCCGGGAAGGCGCAGTTCGGTGGTCAGCGGTTCGGCGAGATGGAGGTCTGGGCGCTGGAAGCCTACGGCGCCGCACACGTGCTCCAGGAGATGCTCACGGTCAAGTCGGACGACGTGAACGGCCGGAGCCGGGTGTACGAAGCGATCGTGAAGGGACAGAACCTCCCCGAACCTGGGACTCCGGAGTCGTTCAACGTGCTGGTCAAGGAGCTGCAGGCCCTAGGGTTGAAGGTGGAGCTGGGTGTCACCGAGGACGCTGAGGAGTAGGGAGAGCCATCGATGATTGATTTCCGCAGTACACGCGGCGACACGCGCAGCACGAGCTTCGACTTCATTCGTATCCGGATTGCGAGCCCGGAGGAGATCCGCGGGCCGCGCGATACGAAGGAGCGCGAGCGTTTGGCCTTGCAGGGGCAGCGGGACTGGTGGTCCTGGGGCGAAGTGACCAAGCCCGAGACCATCAACTACCGCTCGTTCAAGCCCGAGAAGGACGGGTTGTTCTGCGAGCGCATCTTCGGACCGGTCAAGGACTGGGAGTGCCACTGCGGCAAGTACAAGCGCATCCGCTACCGCGGCGTCATCTGCGACCGCTGCGGCGTGGAGGTCACGCTGTCGAAGGTCCGGCGTGAGCGCATGGGGCACATCGAGTTGGCCGTGCCGGTGGCGCACATCTGGTTCTTCAAGACGCTGCCAAGCCCGATGGGCAACCTGCTCGATCTCACGTTGAAAGATCTCGAGCGGGTGATCTACTACACGAACTACGTCGTGATCGACCCGGGCGCGCAGGAGGTCAAGCCGCTCGAGTTGCTCGACGAGGAGAAGTACCACGAGCTCCGCACGAAGGCGAAGGAGGAGAGCGACAAGGCCTTCCACGCCGACATCGGCGCGCCGGCCGTCCGAACGCTGCTGGAGCGGCTGGACGTGGACAAGGTCGCGGAGGAGCTGCGCGCCGGCGTCGTGACGGAGACGAGTCAGCATCGCAAGAAGCAGATGCTGAAGCGACTCAAGATCGTCGACGCGTTCCGCACGTCCGGGGACGTGGAGGATCGCAACAATCCCGCGTGGATGATCCTCGACGTGGTGCCGGTCATCCCGCCCGATCTGCGGCCGCTCGTGCCGCTCGACGGTGGGCGGTTCGCGACGAGCGACTTGAACGACCTCTACCGCCGCGTCATCAACCGGAACAACCGGCTGCAGAAGCTGATTCAGCACCGCGCGCCGGAGGTCATCCTGCGCAACGAGAAGCGGATGCTGCAGGAGGCGGTGGACGCACTGTTCGACAACGGCCGCCGTTCGAAGGCGATTCGTGGCCGCGGCAAGCGCCCGCTCAAGTCGCTGTCCGACATGCTCAAGGGCAAGCAGGGCCGCTTCCGGCAGAACCTGCTCGGCAAGCGCGTCGACTATTCGGGGCGTTCGGTCATTGTCGTCGGCCCGGAGCTTCGGCTTCACCAGTGCGGCCTGCCCAAGACGATGGCGGTCGAGCTGTTCAAGCCGTTCATCATCCACCGCCTGGTGGAGAACGGCATCGCCGAGACGGTCAAGCGCGCGAAGAAGATCGTGGAGCGCGAGAGTCCCGAGGTCTACGAGATCCTCGAGCAGATCATCCGCGACCATCCGGTGCTGCTGAACCGGGCGCCGACGCTCCACCGCCTGGGCATCCAGGCGTTCGAGCCGGTGCTGGTCGAGGGCAAGGCGATCCGGATTCACCCGCTCGTGTGTGCGGCGTTCAACGCCGACTTCGACGGCGACCAGATGGCGGTGCACGTACCGCTCTCGTTCGAGGCGCAGCTCGAGGCGCGCGTCCTCATGATCTCGAGTAACAACGTGCTCAAGCCGTCCGACGGGCGACCGGTCGCGGAGCCGAGTCAGGACATGGTGCTCGGCTGCTACTTCCTGACGAAGGCGCCGGCGGACTTCGACGACGCGGTGAAGACGGCGCCGTACGTCGGCTCGCTGGCCGAGGTGGAGTCGGGGATCGCGACCGGCCGGTTCACGTTCCAGTCGCCGGTTCGGTTCTGGTTCCAGCCGCCGGACGTGGAGACGTCCCCCGAAGATCGCCAGGAGGCCGGCTGGGTCGAGACGACGGCGGGTCGCGTGATGTTCAACGGGATCTTGCCCGAGACGCTGGTGGCCGAACTCGGTTTCCAGAACAAAGTGATGCGGAAGCAGGCGTTGTCGGGACTCGTCTTCGAAGCGTACCAGCGGGCGGGCCTGTCGGAGACGGTGCAGCTGCTCGACCGGCTCAAGGAGTTCGGATTCGGCTACGCCACGATGGGCGGTGTGTCGATCGGCGTCGACGACCTCGAGATTCCGGAACTCAAGGACGAGATCCTGGACGAGGCCTCGAAGCGCGTCGAGCGGTTCCAGCGCGCGTATTCGACCGGTCAGATCACGTTCGGCGAGCGGTACAACAAGGTGATCGATGCCTGGACCCACGCGAACAGCGACGTGGCCGAGGCGATGGTCAAGAACCTTGCGGCCTCGCGCGGCGGGTTCAATCCGGTGTTCATGATGTTCGACTCGGGCAGCCGGGGCAGCCGCGATCAGATCCGGCAGCTCGCGGGCATGCGTGGCCTCATGGCCAAGCCCCAGAAGAAGCTCACGGGCGGCATCGGCGAGGTCATCGAGAGCCCGATCAAGTCGAACTTCCGCGAGGGTCTCACGGTGCTCGAGTACTTCATCTCGACGCACGGCGCGCGGAAGGGACTGGCGGACACGGCGCTCAAGACCGCGGACGCCGGGTATCTGACGCGGCGTCTGGTCGACATCGCGCAGGACGTGACCGTGACCGAGGAAGACTGCGGGACCATCCTCGGGCTCGACGTCTCGCCGCTGAAGGAGGGCGAGGACATCATCGAGCCGCTCAAGGAGCGCATCGTCGGTAACGTTTCTGCCGAGGACGTCTACGACCCGCACGAGCGTGACGAGCACGGCGATCCGCTGCTGCTCGTGGCGGCGGGCGAGCTCATCGACGAGGACAAGGCCACGGCGATCGAGGAGTCGGGGATCGAGCACGCGCGGATTCGCTCCGTGCTCACCTGCGAGGCGCGGCGTGGTATCTGCCGGATGTGTTACGGCCGGAACCTGGCGACCATGGACATGGTCGACCTGGGTGAAGCGGTCGGCATTCTGGCCGCCCAGTCGATCGGCGAGCCGGGGACCCAGCTCACGCTGCGGACCTTCCACATCGGTGGAACGGCGTCGCGTATCGCTGAGCAGACGGCCCGGAAGACGAAACTGTCCGGTACCATCCGCTACAGCGATCGGTTGCAGGTCGTGGAGACGCCGGACGGCAACCGGCTCGTCACCGGCTACGAGGGTGAGCTCATCCTCGAAGACGCCGAGGGGCAGGTGCGGTCGATCTTCCACGTGCCGCTCGGGGCGACCCTGGCGGTCGAGGACGGCACCGAGTTGAAGCGTGACGACCTGCTGTTCACGTGGGACCCGTACGCGAACCCGATCATCGCGGACGTGGAAGGCACCATCCGGTTCGGCGACATCGTCGAGGACGAAACGGTGCGCGAGTCCCTGGACGAGATCACCGGCTTGCGCCAGCGCGTGATCATCGAGGACCGCGACAAGAAGCTGCATCCGCACATCGAGATCGTGCAGAAGAAGGGCAAGACGGAGCGGCGCGTCCGCAACTACGTCGTGCCGGAAGGGGCGCAGCTCACCGT
The DNA here is from genome assembly GCA_039587215.1 of Gemmatimonadota bacterium. Lineage (GTDB taxonomy): Bacteria > Gemmatimonadota > Gemmatimonadetes > Gemmatimonadales > GWC2-71-9 > CAMYLY01. The sequence continues at coordinate 11,367 of JBDHIW010000035.1, forward strand.
TGAGGACGGCGCCAAGGTCTTCGCCGGTCAGACGCTGGCCAAGATTTCCCGGGAAGCGTACAAGACCCGGGACATCACCGGCGGTCTGCCGCGGGTCGCCGAGCTGTTCGAGGCCCGGCGTCCGAAGGACCCGGCCACGGTCTCCGAGATCGACGGCGTCGTGTCCTTCGGCGCCATCAAGCGCGGGAAGCGGGAGATCCTCGTCACGCCGGACGTGGGCGAGCCGCAGACGTACGAGGTGCCGGCCGGCAAGCATCTTCGGGTGCACGAGGGTGACAAGGTGCGCGCGGGCGACCGCCTCACCGAGGGTCCCGTGAACCCGCACGACATCCTCCGGATCAAGGGCCCGCGTGCCGTACAGGAGTACCTGCTGAACGAGGTGCAGGAGGTGTACCGGCTCCAGGGTGTGAAGATCAACGACAAGCACATCGGGGTGATCGTCCGGCAGATGCTGCAGAAGGTGAAGGTTACCGACCCCGGTGAGACGGACTTCCTCGAGGGGGAGCACGTCGACCGTGTGGTCTTCCGCCTCGACAACGAGCGGGTGCAGCGCCGGGGCGGTCTGCCGTCCACGAGCGAGCCGCTCCTCCTGGGGATTACGAAGGCGTCGCTCACCACGCAGTCGTTCATTTCGGCGGCGTCGTTCCAGGAGACGACGCGGGTTCTGACCGACGCCGCCATCCGCGGCGCCCGGGACGACCTGCTGGGGCTGAAGGAGAACATCATCATCGGGCATCTCATCCCCGCGGGGACCGGGACGTACCGGTTCTCGGAGCTGGAGGTGGAGCCGCCCGAGGGCTTCGAGCCGCCGCCGCCGCCAGTGGTGGAGGACGAGGAGGCCGCCGGGGCGCCAAGCCCGTTCCTGCCGGAACGGACGGCGCCGCCAGTGCGCGAGGAGGCTGGGGCCTAGGCTCCTCAGGGAGCCGCCCCCCCGGCGGGCGGGCGCTGCGCCCCCGGTCACCTTGACCAGGCCGCAGTGCCCGTCTACCTTTTCCAGGCTATCACCGAGCCGGACGGTTTCAGGGTCCGGACGGGTTTGTGTACGGTGTGAGTTTAGAGGATTATGCCGACGATCAACCAGTTGGTTCGACAGGGACGGCGACAGGTCGCCAAGAAGGACAAGGCTCCGGCGCTCAAGGCGTGTCCGCAGAAGCGGGGCGTCTGCACGCGGGTCTACACGACCACCCCGAAGAAGCCGAACTCGGCGCTTCGGAAGGTCGCTCGTGTCCGGTTGACGAACGGTTTCGAGGTGACGAGCTACATCGGGGGCGAGGGGCACAACCTCCAGGAGCACAGCATCGTGCTGATCCGCGGCGGTCGTGTGAAGGACCTGCCCGGGGTGCGGTATCACATCATCCGTGGGACCTTGGACGCTGCAGGTGTCAGCGATCGACGGCAGGGGCGGTCCAAGTACGGGGCGAAGAGGGCTAAGTGAGCAGACGGAAGAAGGCAGTCCGGCGGCCGGTGCCGCCCGATCCGCGCTACGACAGCCAGACGGTGACGAAGTTCGTCAACCGCCTGATGGAGTCGGGGAACAAGTCGGTGGCCGAGAACATCTTCTACAGTTCCATGGATGTCATCGAGCAGCGGACGGGGCAGCCGGGCGTGCAGGTGTTCAAGCAGGCCCTCAACAACGTGAAGCCGGCGGTGGAAGTGAAGAGCCGGCGGGTCGGTGGCGCGACGTACCAGGTGCCGATCGAGGTGCGGCCGGATCGCCGGACGACCCTCGCCATGCGCTGGATCGTCGGGTTCGCCCGCGGCCGCAACGAGAAGACGATGGCCGAGCGCCTCGCCCAGGAGCTGATCATGGCGTCCCGGGGCGAGGGGAATTCGGTGAAGAAGCGCGAGGACACGCATCGGATGGCCGAGGCCAACCGGGCCTTCGCGCACTATCGCTGGTAGGTAGGAACCGGGGCCCCGGAACGGGCCTCAGGGGTCGCGGCGACGCGGCCTGACAATTTCCGGCCCACGCAGGAGCCGGCGGCGCAGGGAGCGATCCCGGCCGAGTGCGGAGCGAGACCTGTCCTCGAGGATGACGGTCGCCCCGTTTTTTCATTGCCGGTGATCATGGTGATTCCGGCGCAGAGAACTTGAAAGACGGACTCGACATAGACGGATGCCCAGAACCACGGAGCTCGAGAAGATTCGGAACATCGGCATCATGGCCCACATTGATGCCGGGAAGACGACGACGACCGAACGAATCCTGTTCTACACCGGCCGCACGTACAAGCTCGGTGAAGTCCACGACGGCACGGCCACGATGGACTGGATGGAGCAGGAGCAGGAGCGGGGCATCACGATCACGTCGGCGGCGACGTTCTGTCAGTGGCCGCGCAGCGACGAAATCTTCCAGATCAACATCATCGACACGCCGGGACACGTCGACTTCACGGTCGAGGTGGAGCGCTCGCTTCGCGTGCTCGACGGCGCGGTGACGGTGCTCGATGCCGTGGGTGGCGTAGAGCCGCAGACGGAGACGGTGTGGCGTCAGGCCGACCGGTACGGCGTGCCGCGGATCATCTTCGTGAACAAGATGGACCGCGTGGGAGCGGACTTCGACCGGTGCCTCGAGATGGTGCGCGATCGCCTGGGTGCGAAGGCCTTTCCGGTTCAGTACCCGCTCGGGTCGGGCGAGCTCTTCACGGGGTTGATCGACGTCGTCCGGCAGGTCGAGGTCGTTTACAGCGCGGAGACTCTGGGAGCCGAGTGGGTCGAGGGGCCCGTGCCCGACGCGTTTGCCGAGAAGGTCGCGCAGCTGCGGCACGAGCTCATCGAGGCGGCGGTGGAGCACAACGAGGAGCTGCTCCACAAGTACCTCGAGGGCGAGGAGCTCAGCGAGGGCGAGATCCGGCAGGCGATCCGCGAGGCCACCGTGGCCGGCGAGATCGTGCCGGTGTTCTGCGGCGCGGCGTTCAAGAACAAGGGAGTGCAGCGGCTGCTCGACGGGATCGTCGATTACCTGCCGAGCCCCTTGGATGTCCCCGCGATCCAGGGGCACCTCCCGCACCACGACGAGACGTTCGTGAGCCGTGAGGCGTCCGACGAGGAGCCGTTCAGCGCCCTGGCGTTCAAGATCGCGACCGATCCGTATGTCGGAAAGCTGACGTTCTTCCGCGTCTACTCGGGCGTGCTGGAGTCGGGATCGTACGTCTACAACTCGTCGAAGGACCGCCGCGAGCGGATCGGCCGGCTGTTGCAGATGCACGCCAACAAGCGTGAGGAGGTCCGGGAGGTCCGCGCGGGCGACATCGCCGCGGCGATCGGCTTGAAGGAGACCCGTACGGGCGACACGCTCTGCGACCAGGAGGACCCGGTCATCTTGGAAGCCATGCGGTTCCCCGAGCCGGTGATCTCCGTCGCGATCGAGCCCAAGACGAAGGCCGACCAGGACAAACTCGCCACGGCGCTGCAGAAGCTGGCGGAGGAGGACCCGACGTTCCAGGTGCGCTCGGACCAGGAGACGGGACAGACGATCATCTCGGGCATGGGCGAGCTCCACCTGGAGATTCTGGTCGACCGGATGCGCCGCGAGTTCAAGGTCGAGGCGAACGTGGGCCGGCCCCAGGTCGCCTACCGGGAGACGATCCGGCAGCGGGTCGACTCGGTGGAGGCCAAGTTCGTCCGGCAGTCGGGCGGTCGCGGTCAGTACGGCCACGTGGTGATCCACATGGAGCCCAACGAACCGGGCGGCGGCTTCGTCTTCGAGGACCGCATCGTCGGCGGGAACATCCCGCGCGAGTACATCGGTCCGGTGGAGCAGGGCGTCAAGGAGGCGCTGGAGAACGGCGTCCTCGCTGGCTATCCCGTGGTCGACGTGAAGGTCGAGCTGGTCGACGGCAGCTACCACGACGTCGACTCCAGCGAGATGGCGTTCAAGATCGCGGGCTCGATGGCGTTCAAGGAGGCCGCACGGCGCGCCAAGCCGGCGATCCTCGAGCCGATTATGGACGTCGAAGTCGTGACCCCGTCAGAGTACATGGGTGACGTCATCGGCGATCTCAATGCCCGCCGCGGGAAGGTCGGCGGCATGGTCCAGCGCGGCGAGGCTCAGGTCATCGGGTCGAGCGTCCCCCTGGGCGAGATGTTCGGGTACTCCACGCAGTTGCGCTCGATGAGCCAGGGCCGCGCGGTCTACTCGATGCAGTTCTCACACTACGCGGAAGTGCCGAAGTCGAAGGCCGAAGAGATCATCACCAAGGTGACGGGGTAGGGACCCCGCACGAGTCGGGGCAGCGAACGCGGCCGACCTCGAGAGGAGAGCAGACGAACCATGGCGAAGGCAAAGTTTGAGCGGACGAAGCCGCATGTGAACGTGGGGACGATTGGGCACGTGGACCATGGGAAGACGACGTTGACGGCGGCGATCACGCTGGTGCAGTCGAAGGGGATCACGATTGCGACGGCGCACGTGGAGTATCAGTCGGAGGGGCGGCACTACGCGCACGTGGATTGTCCGGGACACGCGGACTACGTGAAGAACATGATCACGGGAGCGGCCCAGATGGACGGGGCGATCCTGGTGGTGAGTGCGGCGGACGGGCCGATGCCGCAGACGCGGGAGCACATTTTGTTGGCGCGGCAGGTGAACGTGCCGTACATCGTGGTGTTTTTGAACAAAGTGGACATGGTGGACGATCCGGAGTTGCTGGAGTTGGTGGAGTTGGAGGTTCGGGAGTTGTTGTCGAGCTACGATTTTCCGGGCGACGACATTCCGGTGATCAAGGGGTCGGCGTTGAAGGCGGGGGAGAATCCGGACGGAGACGAGGCGGCGTGCATCCAGGAGTTGATGGAGGCGTTGGACTCGTACATCCCGGTGCCGGAGCGGGACGTGGACAAGCCGTTCTTGATGCCGGTGGAGGACGTGTTTTCGATCACGGGGCGGGGGACGGTGGCGACGGGCCGGATTGAGCGGGGCAAGGTGTTGGTGCAGGAGGAAGTGGAGATGGTGGGGTTGGGGGCGGACAAGAAGACGGTGGTGACGGGGGTGGAGATGTTCCGGAAGCTGCTCGACGAGGGGGTGGCGGGGGACAACGTGGGGTTGTTGTTGCGGGGGGTGGACAAGGACGAGATCGAGCGGGGGATGGTGCTGGCGAAGCCGGGGTCGGTGACGCCGCATACGCACTTCGAGGGTGAGGTGTACGTGTTGACGAAGGAGGAGGGCGGCCGGCACACGCCGTTCTTCAAGGGGTACCGGCCGCAGTTCTACTTCCGGACGACGGACGTGACGGGGGATGTGAAGCTGCCGGACGGGGTGGAGATGGTGATGCCGGGCGACAACACGAAGATGACGATCAACTTGATCACGCCGATCGCGATGGAAGAGGGTTTGCGGTTCGCGATCCGGGAAGGCGGCCGGACGGTCGGTGCGGGCGTGGTGACCAAGATCCTGGAATAGCGGGCGCCCTGCGC
>JBDHIW010000232.1:0-3387 GCA_039587215.1 Gemmatimonadota bacterium
GCGGAATTCACCTTCACGTCGTCGGCGGAAGATCAGCTGCTGCTGATCGAGGGAGATCGCATCGTGGCCGTGGGCGCCGGAAGGCCGAATCTCAAGGTCGAGGCGGTCGGATTCGAGGGCCTGGCGTCGGTGACCCAGGAGATCGAGGTCCATGCGCCGCTCGAGATCGACGACATCTCGCCGACCACGGTGAGCTGGGGAGACGAGGTCACGATCCGCGGCGTCGGTCTCGACGAGGTGACGGCCGTGTTCTTCGGCGACATTCCCGTCGAGCCGACATCCTTCACACCAGAGAATCCCGGCAAGCCTCAGGCTCGCGGCGAGATCACGAGCCTGGTCCCGCTCGCGGAGCCGAGCGCCGTGGTACGGGTCGCGTCGACGCGCGCGCTCGAGACGGGTGGAACGATGACGGTCGACCAGTTCGACCTGTTCGACCCGAACGAACTCTCGGCGGTCGACCTGCCGTTCCCCATGGCGAATCCGTATCTGGCGTTCGAGCAGCCCACGTTGGTGACCGATACGACGGGCGTCGACTACAGACTGGCGGCGGAGTTCTATCGTATCACCCTCACGGCGCCCTCGGACGTCAGTGTCATCCTGGACAGCGAACTCTCTCCGGGCAACACCACGTACCGCTTCTTCATGGGCGATTCGCTCTATCAGGAAGACGGCGGCTACTTCATCGACGTCGATGACGGTGGCACGCAATGGACGCTTGGGTTCGGGAACTACGCCTGTCAGGGTTTCTTCGCCGGCATCGGGAGTTTTTTCTGGGGGCGCGTCCCGATCGACGGCCCTGCGGAGCCCGTGTGGGCGCTCGGACAGCTCCCGGCGGGGACGTACTACGTCCTTGCGCTGTACCAGAGCCTGTCCGAGTTGGCGCTCGGGGCCGTGCCGTACAAGCTGCGCGTCGAAGATCAGTATGTGTCGGCGCTCCCGCCCGACGCGGCGGAGGAGAACGATTACTGTGAAGTCGCGAAGCCTTTGGCGTCGCACGTAGGGACGACGCTGACCTTCGACAACCCGCACGACGCGGAGTGGTTCAGCCTGTCGCTCCCCGCCGGCGGTCAGTTCACGGCCATTGAAGCCATCATGAACCAGCCGCCCGAGGATCCCTCGATCGGCTGGACGTACGAGATGGACCTGTGGGTCCTCGGAAAGGGCACGCGCCCCGGATTTCCGTTCGACACGGTCGTGGGATGGCCTGGCGAGGACGGTTTGACGCGCGAGATCTTCGTCGATGAGCTGCCCGAAGGTGACTACTGGGTGCTCCCGCACGACGAGGAGGGCGCGCCGTCGGAATACACGATCCAGGAGATCACGCGGGAAGCGCAGGCCAACGACGACCTTGCCTCGGCCGAGGCGCTCCCGGCACTCCGGGTGAGTGACCTCTGGTGGAGCGGGTCGACGTGCTGCGTTGACGGCGGGCAGCGGTCGGTGTCACGGGTCCAAGGAACCATCGACCCCGTAGGCGATCGCGACTTCTTCTCGGTCCCGCTCGACTCCGGCGATTACGTCACGTTCGACGTCGACGGGACGTGGACCGGGGTCATCTGGTGGTACTGGAATTGGTCGGACTTCTTGTGGTACGAGTCGCCGAGCATGTGGAATGCGGCGTTCATGTTCGACTTCAACGGCGTGTTCCCGCACTGCGGCGGCTGGGACGAGTTTACGGCGGCGCGCGCGACGGCGATCAACTGTTCGCAGCTCGACTCGTGGATCCGCGTGTACGACCCGGATGGCAACCTCGTACTCGAGAACGACGACGACCCCAATCTGAGTCAGACCGCCACAGATCTCGGTCTTTTCATGTTCGGTGAGAGCCGAACGACGTTCCAGGCCACGAAGACCGGAGCGTACGTCATCGAGATCCTCGATTGGTCCGACCGGCAGGGGAACCCTGTGATCGGTGGCCCGGAAGCGTACTACGTGCTCGAAACCTTCGTCACGCCGGCGAGCGCGGGCCTCGTGCAGCGTCCGATGGCACCGGAAGTCCTGTACACGCAAAAGGGTATCCCGGTGGCGTCACCGAGGCCGGGGCGTGTAGCGCCACTCACGACGCCCGAGGCCGCCCGCGCCCGGATGGCCGAGCGCATGCAGCAGATGCCCGCCCCGCGGCGAACGAAGCTCGAGCGACTGCTGAAGGGATCGGGCGAGAACGCCGCCGCCAGGATCGGTGGCGGACGATAATGACGACGTCGATGGCGCGGGAGCGCGCAGGCCTGTGGAGTTCTTGACGGCATGAATTGTCCGAACTGCAGCTCGGAGATGCCCGATGGGGCACGGTTCTGCACCCAGTGCGGGACCGACATGACCGATCCGGGGTCCGGACCGCGGACGCCGGGCGGGACCGCGGCCGCGGAGCAGACGGCGCCGACGGGGGTCGGCGGCGGCGCCAACCTGCACGAGCAGCTCAAGGCGGCAATGGGCGACCGCTATGAGATGGGCGACCTGCTGGGGCGCGGTGGGATGGGCGCCGTCTTCAAGGCCGTCGACAACACCCTCGATCGCCCCGTGGCGGTCAAGGTGCTCCCGCCGGAGCTGGCGCACGACGAGAAGTTCGTGGGCCGCTTCGAGCGCGAGGCGCGTACGGCGGCGAAGCTCGATCACCCCGGGATCATCCCGATCTACGCCGTCGAGCACAGCGACGATCTCTACTACTTCGTGATGAAGTACGTGACCGGGCGCGCGCTCGATCAGATGATCGCGGCCGGGCCGCTGCCGATCGACACGTGTCAGCGCATTCTGTGGGAGTCGGCGTGCGCGCTGGGGCACGCGCACCAGCGTGGCGTGGTGCATCGCGACGTGAAGCCGGCCAACATCATGATCGACGACGCCGGCCGCGCGATGCTGACCGACTTTGGCATTTCGAAGCAGTCGCAGGCCGCGAGCCAGTTCACGGCGACGGGTCAGGTGATCGGGACGCCGCATTACATGAGCCCGGAGCAGGCCAAGGGTATCCAGGTCGACGGCCGCAGCGACCAGTACTCGCTGGGCGTCGTCGGTTACAAGATGCTCACCGGCCGGCTGCCCTTCGCGGAAGAGTCGGTTCACACGGTCATTTACAAGCACATCTTCGAGGAACCCACGCCGGTCGAGCAGATTCGGGGCGACTGTCCGAGTAACGTGGCTGAAGCCATCCGGAAGTCGATGGCCAAGGACCCGGAAGACCGCTTCGCTTCCATGGAGGAGTTCGCGACCATGGTGTGGCCGGAGAATCCGGTCGCGGGTCCGTCAGGTGCGGCGCCCGTCGCGTCCGTGACCGGTCCGTCCATTACCGATGCTGCGACGCAGCTGACCCCGCCGTCGGGGCCCGTGCCTGCCGGTGGTGGTCCGGCGCCCGAGCCGCGGAAGAAGAAGGTGCCGGCGGTCGCGGTACTCGGAGGT
>JBDHIW010000233.1:0-3714 GCA_039587215.1 Gemmatimonadota bacterium
ACGCCGACAGGCCGACGGGCGGCGCGTCCTTTCGGGGTACCTGCTGCCCGAACTCCTCCAAGACGTCGCGCAGTCCGAGTAGTGGCTTGGCCCCCTGTGCCAAGAGCCGATTGCACCCCAGCGACCGTGGGCTCGTGATCGGGCCGGGCACCACGAGCACGTCACGGCCTTGGGCCAGCGCCGCGTCGACGGTGAGCAGGGTGCCGGACCGCTCCCCCGCCTCGATGACGACCGTGACCCGGGCCAAACCGCTGATGAGCCGGTTCCGCCGGGGGAAGCTCCCGGCGTTCGGCCGCTCGCCCGGCGGGAACTCCGTCACGAGACACCCGTCGCGCGCCATTCGCGCGTAGAGCGCCCGGTTGGCGGACGGATAGATCACGCCGAAGCCGTTCCCCAACACGCCGACGGTCGGTCCGTCCGCATCCAGGGCGGCCTCATGCGCCACGGCATCGAGCCCCCGCGCCATGCCGCTCACGACGACGACGCCCGCCCCCGCGAGACCACCCGCCACGTGCCGGCACACCTCCCGACCGTAGCGCGTGTGGTCGCGGCTCCCGACGACGGCGGCTCCGGACGCGTGCAGGAGGGACACGTCCCCGCGCGCGAACAAGACCGTCGGCGGATCCGGAATGTCATGCAGTAGCTCGGGGAACTCGGGATCCCACGGGAGCAGCACGCGCCCACCCTCGTCCTCGACCCTCTGTTGCACGCGCTCACCGTCGGCGATCTCGGCCTTCCGAATCGCCGTCGCCGCGGCCGTCGACATCCCGCGGACGGTCCGCAACCCATCGGTGGGTGTGTCGAGAATGCGCTCAGCGGACCCGAATCGTGCAAGGAGGGATCGCAGTCTGGCCGGCCCCACTCCCGTGGCAAGCGCCACGGCGAGGTAGGCCGAGCGCGCCGTCACGGCAGCGGCACCGTCTCCCCGGTGTCGGCGCCACCCTCATCGGCCAAGAGCCGCCACAGCGCCGTGTGCAATTCGTCCAGTCCATCCTGGGCCACGGCCGAGATCGCGAGTACACCCACCGACGCGGGCGCGCGAACGACGGGCACCGCCTCGTCCGGCGGCAACAGATCGGTCTTGCTCACGACCACCAAGTGCGGACGACCCGCGAGCAGCGGATCGTACGCCTCCAGTTCCGCGCGGAGCGCGTCGTACAGCGCGGTGGGATCGTCGGTGTCGGCCGGGACGAGGTACACCAGCACACGCGTGCGCTGGATGTGCTGGAGGAAGCGGTCGCCGAGGCCCTTCCCTTCGTGCGCGCCTTCGATGAGCCCCGGGATATCCGCCATCACGTACGACCGTCCGCCCGCCAGCTCGACGACCCCGAGCTGGGGGCTCAGCGTCGTGAACGGGTAGTCGGCAATCTTCGGCCGCGCCGCGGACACGACCGAGAGCAACGTGCTCTTGCCGGCGTTGGGCTCGCCAACCAGGCCAACATCGGCAATGAGCTGCAGCACGAGCTCGATCGTGCGGTCTTCGCCCTCGGCTCCCGGCTCCCACTCGCGCGGCGACCGGTGCGTCGGCGTGGCAAACCGCGCGTTGCCGCGTCCGCCACGCCCACCCTTCGCCACGAGCAGCGTGTCCCCCGGCGTCACGACCTCGCCCACCGTATCGCCCGTGTCCGCGTCGATGACCGTCGTGCCCGGGGGCACGGGGAGATAGATGTCGTCCGCCGAACGGCCCGTCTTGTTGGCGCCCATCCCGTGCTGGCCGCGGTCCGCCTTGCGGTGCGGTTTGTACTTGTAGTCGAGCAGTGTCGAGAGATTCGCGTCGGCCTGGACCCAGACGCTCCCGCCGCGTCCGCCGTCGCCGCCGTCGGGCCCGCCCTTCGGGACGTACGCTTCCCGCCGAAAGGACATGCATCCGGACCCGCCCGTGCCGGCGGTCACGCGAATCACTGCTCGATCGATGAAGGACATGGGACGACGCTACTCGCTCCTCACTGAACCGACGACGCAATGGGCGTCGGTCGCCATTCGTTCCGGTCACGTTGACGGTCCGACACCCGTCGGACAAGCCGTTCCGCCGCGACGCACGGCACGATCATGCCTCGGGCCTCCACGGAAACGTCCCGTGCGGCTCGATGACCCCGACGTCCTCATCCCGCGTGTTGGCGACCGCAAACCGCGCGTACTCCTGCAGCTGGTCGCGGCCCAGCACCCGCATGGCGCGGAGCACCGCCACCAGCGCCACCACGGCGGCACGCGCGTTGCCGTCTTCGACCTTGAGGGCCACGCCCAGCCCACGTTCGACGAGGCTCACGCCGTAGACACCTTCCGCCCCGACCTTGGACACCACGCCGGGAGCCGCACGCATGAGCGCCGTGTCGAGCCGGCCCTCTCCTGCCACGAACGCGGGGTGACGCATCATGGCCTCCCGTACGCGCGTCGCGGGCTCCCCCCCATGGGCACCGAGCCGCTGGTAGGCCAGCGCCATGGCCCGAAGCGGCAGGGAGAAGGCAACCACCCCGCACCCGTCGATCCCGGCCCCGATCGCCCCATCCGACAGGCCGGACCACCGTGCCATCTCCGCCCGCATGCGCCGCTGCACCGGATGCGCCGGGCGATGATAGTCCTGCGTGTCCCAGCCGTGATGGCGCGCCAGGGTCAGCATGCCCGTGTGCTTCCCGGAGCAGTTGCTGGCGAGCCGTGACGGGGCCGACAGCGTCGTCCCCGCCTCGTCCGACCGCTCGGCCGGTCCGAACGCCAACTCGCGCCCCAGCGGCGCGTGGGGGCCGCACGCGAGATCGTCGGCGGTGCACCCGATGCGCTCGAGCCACCCCTGCGCGGTCTCCACGTGGCGCCGTTCCGAATTGTGCGACGCGCAGGCCAGCGCGAGTTCCGAATCGGTCACGCCGTATGCCTCGACGGCCCCGTCTTCCAGGAGCGGCATCGCCTGGAACGGCTTGGCCGCCGACCGGATGTAGGTCGGGAAGTCCGGATCCCCGGTCGACGCGATCGGCACGCCGTCGGCCCCGACCACCACGACGGAGACCCGGTGGACGGATTCGACGATACCCCCGCGCACGTTGCGCACGACGAAGCTGGACATGGGCGAGAAAGGTAGACGGCCGCAGGACCCCGCGGGAGCGGGCTCGCCGCGCGGGGTTCCCGGCGTACATTCGGCTTCATGCGCGGAGTCGAGCAGATCCCGTGGATCTATGACGCCATGTGCTGGGTGGCCGAGCGAAACGGCCTCATCCGCTGGCGGCGGCGGCTCGTGGGCGGCGCCCGGGGGCGGACGCTCGAGGTGGGGATCGGCACCGGACGGAATCTCACCCTGTACGACCGCGACCTCCGGGTCGTCGGCGTCGAGCCCGACCGTGGCGTCGTACCGACCGCGCGGCGGCGGTCGCCGTCGGTCCCGACCACACGGCCGCTGATCGCGTGGTGGCAGGACCGCATTCAGCCGCTCTGGACCGTCATGGCCGGCGGATGCCATCCCAATCGGGATACCGAGCGCACCGTCGAGGAGACCGGCTTCGAGATCCACGAAGAGGGGCGCCGCCGGCGCGGCAATCTGCGGCTCTTCAACGCGCGGAAGCGGCCTGCGTAGCCTGCCGTCGTGCGGACGCGGTACCGACGGCACGCTGCACGATCCACCCCCTGCCGACGAGCTGTGCGCGTCGTGTGATCTGCATCACGCGCCGAGCCGCGCGTGGTACGCGCTTTGCACACCCATCGTGACAGACAGGAGGTCACCATGGGTCG
>JBDHIW010000234.1:0-3369 GCA_039587215.1 Gemmatimonadota bacterium
CACAGCCAGCGTTCGAGCCAGCCGGGGCGTCCCTCGCGGTGCCCTCTGTCGACTTTGGTGACCGTCGCCACTCGCGTCTCCCTGGTCGGTCCTGATCGGTTCGCGGCCCCAATCTACCCCGAACACGTGAGACCGGCCACGGGGCGCCGCGGGGGCCGGAGAGTGGTCTCCCCGGCCCCCAATCGCCCTCCAGCTCAGTCGGGATCCAGGATATGGTCGATCCGGACAAGCACATCCTGCAGGTGATACCGCGTGGCGCGATCGAGCCGTCGCTGGAGTGTCCGTTCCACCTGTCCCCGGAGCGCAGTGAGTTCACCCCGTACGAAGGCACGAATGTCGGACTGGCTGACGTCGACCCGCGTGGTCACGCTGGCGAAGAACCCGGAGGGAGTGGGCGGTTCTTCCGTCATGAGCCAGTGCATGCGTTCGAGGTATCCCCGCTGGAGGTTGCGGCGGTAGGTGTCGATCGCGCGCCCGGTCGCGAGTTCCGTCCACAGCCCACCTCGCAGGTCTTCCATCATGTCGCCGAGGCCGTAGGCGTCGTCGCCGTGCCGAGCTTCGTCCTCGATGAGACGCTGCATGCGGCCGGGGTCCAGGATGTTGTTCACCGCGCCCACCTGGCGCTGACGCAGACGCTCGACGGCGCCCGCGTGCTCGATGCGGGTGAGGATGGCCTCGTCGAGCAGCCACAGGGGCGGCGTGAAGACGTGCTCGTTGAGGAACGCCATCGCGGCGCGCTGCCGCTCGGCAGGCACGACTTCGTAGACGGGCGCGTCCTCGTCTCGCGTGCGGGCCGTGCGATACACGCCTCCGACGATCGCGGTCACGTGGCGCACGTACTGGCCCCACTGGCCGAGAGCGGAGTTGTACAGCTCCTCGAGCTGTCCGAAGTCCTCGAACTCCTCGAACGTCCAGTCAGGCAGGTTGGGGACGATGCGCTTGAGATTCGCGATGCCGTACTCGCCAGCCTTGACCGGGTCGTCCCCGAGCGACTCGGACAGCGAGCTCGGGTCGAACGGCAGCGAGGGGCCGTACCGGTAGATCGGATCGTCGCGCTCTTGCACCCACTGGTCGAGCGTGGCGCGTTCCGCTTCGGCCGACGGCGCGTCGAGGATGGGCCGGTAGCCCCACCGGATCGCGTGCTTGTCGTACGGGCCGACCTGCGGCCACAGGCACACGCCCTCGTCCTCAGGCTGGGCGACGTAGTTGTGACGGGCATAGTCCATGATGGACGGTGCGGTCCCCATGGCGCACGTGAAGCTGGCGGAGCGGAGCGAATCGACCGGGTACGCGGAGCTGGTCTTGTGCGCGTGCTGCAACCCGATGGTGTGTCCGACCTCGTGGGCGGAGATCCACCGGATGCCCTGCCCCATGACGGAGTCGGGGAACTCGACGCCGCGCGCATCCGGGAACACGGCCGCCGTGTGAACGAAGAGCCAGTTCCGTACGAGCCCCATCGCGTTGTGATACCAGTTGATGTCGCTTTCCAGAATCTCGCCGGTCCGTGGGTCGTGCACGTGCGGTCCGGACGCGTTGCGTACTGGCGACGCGAGGTACCGAATGACGGAGTAGCGAACGTCCTCGGGGCTGAACTCGGGATCCTCCTCAGGGCTCGGTGGGTCCCGGGCGATGATCGCGTTCTTGAAGCCGGCTTCCTCGAACGCGGGCAGCCAGTCTTCGATGCCGGCCTTGAGATACGGTCGCCACTTCTCCGGCGTGGCGGGGTCGATGTAGTAGACGATGGGTTTGATGGGGTCGACGAGCTCGCCGCGCAGCCACGCCGCCGTGTCGCTCGGCTCGAGCCGCCACCGCGTGATGTAGGTACGCGAGACCGCGCGCTGCACGTCCAGACCGTAGTCGTTCTGCGTGACGCTGAAGTACCCCACGCGGTCGTCCCGAATGCGCGGCTGCATCGGCCGCTCCGGGAGGAGGATCATCGAGTGGTTCATCTCGATGGACACGGTCCCGGTGGGACTGTTCGTCGGTGGTGTCGACGCACGGTACGTGAGGACGTTCGTGACCTCGATGTTCCGCGGATAGCTTCGGGCTGACGAGACGTACGAGCGATCCGAGTCGAACCCCCCTATGCTGCTGATGCCGTACGCCGTACGGCGTGAGCGGCTCAAGCCGAGGACGGGGATATCCGACTCGAAGAGCGGAGTCACCTCGATCACCACGGCGGCGCTGTCCTCGCTGTACGCCGCGATCGCGAAGCTTTCCACGATCGGCTCGAAGTTGGAGGATTCGACGGCACGGGCGATGGGCAGCGAGTCCGCCGCCACGTTGATGTGGGCCGTAATCCGCAGGAGAATGCGATTGCGCGCCCGTTCCCACCGCACGGTCTGCTCGCCGAACTTCTGGCCGCCGTATGCCACCCCACTCGCGGACTTCGCCACGCGGGAGACGAGCAGCATCTCCTCGCCCAGGCGGTCCACCGGAATCTCGTAGTAGAGGCGGTTGCCCACCCAGTGGACGACGAACATCCCCGAGTCGGACTGGGCGTGCGCCGTAATGACGTCGGCATAGGGCTTCGGTTCGTCTTGGGTCTGGCTGCCCGTGCGCTGCTGCGGGCGCGGGGTGTCGGGAGCGGCAGCTGCGGTGCTACAGGCGACCGCGCTGCCGAGGACGAGACCCAGGAGTGCGGTGTGGGACCAGCGGCGATACATGGGATTCCTCCACGGGGTTGGCCTTCCTGGACGGGAACCTAGTCCGCGGTTCGTCATCCGGCGAGGGAGGCTCGCAGTTCGTGGAACGCCTTCCGGCGGTGTAGGTTAGTACCATCACCATGCGATACTCGAACGTTGTGACGTGCCTGGCGCTTGCAGCGTTGACGGCTCCGGCGGTCGCGTCAGCGCAGAGCGTGACGGGGACGCTGCGCGAGGAAGGCTCCGCCGCGGCTCTCCCCGGGGCATTCGTGGTGCTGCTCGATGCGGATTCCCTCGAGGTGATCCGCACGCTCACCAACCCCATGGGCGGATTCACACTGCACCCCCCGCGCCCGGGCACGTACCGGGTCCGCACCGAGGTCGTGGGGTTCCGGTCGACCGTGTCCGAGGCGTTCACGCTGGTGGCCGGGGAGCGGCTCGAGCTCCAGCTCGTGCTGCCGCCCGTGCGCGTCCAGCTCGCGCCGGTGGAGGTGACGGGCCGGCGGGAGTGCCGGACGATCGGCGAGCAGGCATTGGAAGTGCTCGCAGTATGGGAGGAGACGCGAAAAACGCTTCGCGCCGTCCAGTGGACCGATCAGCAGGAGCAGCTGATCCACGAACTCGAACGGTTCGAGCGTGTCTACACACCGTCTTTCCGGCTGCGCGAGGAGCGCCGGTCGACGACCCCAACCCGGCACGTGATGCCGTTTCGCAGCCGGTCGGT
>JBDHIW010000235.1:0-3368 GCA_039587215.1 Gemmatimonadota bacterium
ATGGAATCCTGGCATGAAACCCCGCCCGTGAGCACGGCCGTCATCCCGAATCACCTTGCCGATCCCACGGCACCACCACGACCAACACCTGATGTCCCGTCGGCGTGAGCCGGCGGGCACGATCGAGACCGCTCCGACGTCGGGCGGCAGTCTCTGCCGGACGAAATGCCGCGCCGCTGTCATGACCGGCCGGTTCCGGGCCGTCCCCCCCCGGCCGGAAACAGGAGGAGTTCCCGAGCAGGAGGAGTTCGAGGATGAGTGTGTCCCAGTCGAGTCATTCCGTGTCCCATGCCGCCGTCGTTCGCGACGGGGCCGGAAGCCGTGCGATCCACGTGGCCATGAGCCTGGTGCTCTTCGTCGCGGTCCTGGCATCGGGAGCCACGGCGCAGGTCGTGGAAGGATCAGCCGCGGTGCTCTCCCACGCACCGACCCTCGAGTCGTTCGGGGTCACCGCCGGGACGCGCCAGATCCTCGAGTTGCCCGAGGCGGTGACGGAGGACCTGGCGCTGCCGATGATCCTCGACGGACAGATCGTCACGCTGAGCCTGCGGCCGCACAGCGTGCGGTCGCCGGGCTTCCAGCTCCTGGTGGCCGGCGCGGACGGCGTGCCGAAGCCGCGGCCGGCGCCCCCCGGCGCCATCGTCCGCGGCACCGTCGAGGAGTGGCCGGGCAGCGTCGTCACGGGCTCGCTGCGCGCGGGGCGACTGCAGGCGCTCGTGCTCCCCGGCTCCTCAGGCATGGTGGACGGCGGCTACGCCGTCGAGCCGCTGGACGACGGGACGCCGGGCGCGCACCTCGTGCACCGCGCGTCGGACATGTCGGAGAGCGAGCTGTTCTGCGGCGTCGACGACGCGTACGCGTCGTCGATGGGCGGCACGATCCTCTCCGGGAGCCTCGGCAAGGTGCCGGCCATGACCTGCGACGTCGCCGCGGACACCGACGTGCAGTTCTACACGAAGAAGGGCTCGTCGGTGGATGCGGTGATCGACCACATCGAGACGGTCCTCGCGGGGTGCTCCGCGCTCTACGAGCAGGACTTCGGCATCGATCTCGCGATCATCACCATCGTCGTGCGCACCGAGGAGCCCGACCCGTTCACCACGAACGACGGCTCGACGCTGCTGGACCAACTCGGCGACCACTGGGCGAACGATCCGCTGTACGACCCGGACCTGATCCAGCTCTTCTCCGGCCGCAACATCCCCGACATCGCGGGCATCGCGACCCTGGGCGGTGTCTGCGACGACACGGAGAACGTCAGCCTCGTGGAGGGGTTGGCGTACCAGAGCCTCGTGTACCGCGTGCGGCTTTCGTCCCACGAGTTCGGACACAACTTCGGCGCGAACCACTGCCAGAGCGACCCCGACTGCGGAATCATGTGCCCGGGGCTGTGCGGTCCGGCGTCGAGCTTCGGCACCAAGTCGACCCAGTCGATCCTCAAGACCAAGCTCACCGTCCCGTGCCTCCACCTCGATGAGAAGCTCGAGATGCCGGTGATCGCCTCGACCGCCCCGGCGAGCTTCCCGACGGCGGCGACGTCCGGCTACTTCACCTTGAACGGATCCGGGCTGACCTCGGTGGTCGCGGTGCAGGTGGCGGATCAGCTGCAATACGGGCTCAAGGTGTTCGTGCTCAACGACACGACGCTCCATGTCGCGGCACCGCTGGCGAAGGCGTTGGGGCCGGTGCCGGTGCGTGTGTTCACAGCGGCCGGTCGCAGCAACGTCGGCGAGTTCGTGTACGGGCCCAATGAGCCGCCGATCCTGAACGCGCCGTGGTCGGCCTATCCCGGCGGGTCCCTCGAGTGGGTGTACGGCGGCGACGCCGGGGACATCGCCGTGCTGCTGGTGTCCACGTCGAACGCGACCAAGCTCGTGAACGGCCTCGACGTGCTCACGAACGCGACGGTCGCGGCGGCCGGTCCGCTCAACGCGGCGGCGCTCGGCCGGCACGAATGGCCGTCGGTGCCCGTGAGCCTCGCGGGACTGGCGCTGTACTCGCAGATCGTGATGTTCGACGAGGACGGCTTCGACGACGCGAGCGTCGTGCGCACGACCAACGTGCAGCCCTAGGGACGGTGTGACCTGAATGCCGCCCGGTAGGGCGGCGAGCCCGCCACGGCATCCTCGACCCTCCGGACCCTGGCGTTCGGCGACATCGAACGGATACGGTCCTCCGACGCGACCGTCGACCGCCCCGACCCGGCGGCACATGACCCTCGACGTTCGATCTCCATCACGCCGCGTCGGGATGCCGCCATGAGCACGCAGGACAGCCAAGGGACCCTCGCAGCCTTCGACATCGAGGCCGTGCGCGCGCAGTTCCCGGCCCTCGAGCGGGGCGAGGCCGGCCATCCGGTCGCGTACTTCGACGGGCCGGGCGGGACGCAGGTCCCGCGGCGGGTGGTCGAGGCGATGAACGACTACCTCTACCACCACAACGCGAACACGCACTGGAACTTCCCGACCAGCGCGGAGACGGACGACGCGCTGCTGGCGGCGCGGGAGGCCTTCGCCGACTTCCTCGGCTGCATCCCGGAGGAGGTCGTGTTCGGCGCCAACATGACGACGCTGACGATGCACGTGGCGCGGGCGCTCGGCGCCGGCTGGGGTGAGGGCGACGAGATCGTCGTGACCGAGCTCGACCACCAGGCCAACATCGCCCCCTGGCGCCGCCTCGAGGCGGAGCGCGGCGTGACGGTGCGCGTCGCGCCGCTCCTGCCGGAGACGGGCACGCTCGATCTCGACGCCTTGGACGCGCTGATCGGCGCGCGCACGCGCCTGGTCGCCGTCGGCGCCGCCTCGAACGCGCTCGGCACCGTGACGGACGTCGCGCCGATCACGGCGGCGGCGCGCGCCGCCGGAGCGCTGACCTTCGTGGACGCGGTCCACCTCGCTCCGCACGAGCGCATCGACGTCGCGGCGATGGGCTGCGACCTGCTCGCCTGCTCGGCCTACAAGTTCCACGGCCCGCACGTGGGCGTGCTGTTCGGCCGGCGCGCGCTGCTCGAGGAACTCGACGTGCCGCGCCTGCCTCCGGCATCGAACGCGGCGCCCGAGCGCATCGAGACCGGGACCCTGAACCACGAGGGGATCGTCGGGGCGGCGGAGGCCGTCGAGTTCCTCGCGTCCATCGGCACCGGCACGGATCGCCCCGCGCGCCTTGCTTCGGCATTCGATGCACTGCACCGGCGCGAGGGCGAACTCGTCGCGCGTCTCTGGAACGGGCTGGCGGACGTTCCGGGCGTGCGGCTCTTCGGCCCCGCGCCGGACGCGCCGCGCACGCCGACGGTCGGCTTCACGCTCGAAGGAGTTCCCTCGGACCGCGTCGCGGCGCGCCTGGCGGAGGAGCGGGGGGTCTTCGTGTCC
>JBDHIW010000236.1:0-3359 GCA_039587215.1 Gemmatimonadota bacterium
CCGGTGACGTGATCGGCTTCCCCGCGCTCGCGTCGACGTCGATGGAGCAGGGACGGCGCGCGGCCGGCCACATGTTCGGCGACGAGCGCCCCGCGAAGCCCGAGCTGCTGCCGTACGGGATCTACACGATTCCCGAGGTCTCGATGGTGGGGCGTACGGAGCAGCAGCTGAAGGACGACGGAGTGCCCTACGAGCGCGGCATCGCCGAGTACGACGAGCTCGCTCGCGCGCAGATCATCGGCGACCGCACCGGCCTGCTCAAGCTGCTGTTCCACCGCGACACGCTCGAGGTCCTCGGCGTGCACATCATCGGCGAGCAGGCGTCGGAGCTCGTGCACATCGGCCTCGCCGCGATGGCCGCCGGCGGGACGATCGAGGCGATCCGCGACATCGTCTTCAACTACCCGACGCTTGCGGAGGCGTACAAGGTGGCGGCGATGGACGGGCTGAACCGGCTCGCCGGCACGAAGACCGCCCCCGCGTCATGAGACAGCGATCGCGCGGTATGCGATCCTGCGTTGCGCCGCCTGCCTCGGGCTAGTTGGTGCCCTGGGCCTCGCCCATGAACGTCACGTCCCGGGCCTCGAACGTGAAGCTCAGCGTCTCGGGCGCGGTGCGGAGGAGTTCCATCGGCTCCGTCTTCGAGTTGAGCCCGAACGGTACGGTCTCCATCTCGGAGTCGGCGGCGAGGAACAGGTCGTTCGGGACGGCGACCGTCCAGCCGGTCGCGTGCAGGATGTTGCCGTCGGCATCGTTCAGACGGAAGCCGCCGCTGATGGTGTCGATGTCCTTGCCGGTGAGGTTCGTGACGATCACGACGGGGTACCCCTTCTCGTTGATCTCCTTGAACCGGACCGCGAGCACGTCGGTGCGCGGCGGCGGCAAGGGCGCGGGCGGGGTGACCGCGGGCGGCGTGAACGCGGGCGGGCTCGGGGCGCGCGGCGGCGCCGGGGTGGCCGACGCGGACTGCGGCTCGCGCGAGCACGCGGTGAGAAGCAGGACGGCAGTGATCAGGGTCAGCGTGCGCATGGTCGTGGATCCCTCGAAATGGACTCCCCGTCCCTGCGCTATCGGTCCCCGGCCGCGGTCACGTGAGGCACGATCGCAAGTTCACCTTACTGTGGCGGCGGCGGCGGCGGTGGCGGAACGCCGAGGACGTCCACGCCGCACTCCGGGCAACGCCGGCTCCGGAGGTTGTGGAGCTCGTACCCGCACGCCGGACACTGGCCGGGCGGATACCGCGGAAACGTGATGGGCAGC
This sequence comes from Gemmatimonadota bacterium, assembly GCA_039587215.1. Classification (GTDB taxonomy): domain Bacteria; phylum Gemmatimonadota; class Gemmatimonadetes; order Gemmatimonadales; family GWC2-71-9; genus CAMYLY01. Next base: position 1,261 of record JBDHIW010000236.1, read on the forward strand.
CGCCGGTGCGCGATCACCGCGACGACGGGCACGAACAGGATCCCGATCACCGAGCCCAGCTCGACGCCGGCGACGAACCCGACGACGCCGGCGAGCGCGCACGACGGCAGGGTCACGGCGAGCCAGCCGGCCAGGAGCGGGCGATGCCACATCGGTGCGATGGCCAGCGCGCCCCACCCGAGACCCCAGAAGAACGCCATGCCCAACAGCTCGATCGGCAGGAAGAACTTGCCGCGCAGCAGGCTCGCGGCGACGCACGCGGCGACCGCGACGAGCGCCCCGGTGACTCCGAGCAGCAGCAGGTACACCCCGATGCGCAGGAGCTCGCGCGGGATGCTCTGGACGTACGGTCTGTCGCTCGAGGAGGCCACCGCCGTCATCATGGTAGGAGCGCGCGTGCGGCCAAAAAGACAAGACGCCGAGGCAGGCTCGCCTCGGCGTCTCGTGTCTCGGTGAACCGCAGACCGTTCTAGCTGGTGGCGTCGTCGGTCTCCTCGACCGACTCATCGGGCTCGGCGTACGGGTCCACGTCCATGGGGACGAGCCCCGCTTTCCTCGCCTCGCGTTTCGCTTCCTTCTGTCGGGCCTTCTCGGCCCGCTTCTGTTCGCGTTTACGCTTCAGGAATGTCTGCGGTGTTCTTCGCGCCACCGGGATTACCAACCGCCCCGACGACCTCCGCCACCACCACCGCCGCCGGTCTTGGCGCGGGCCTCGTTGACGTTCAGCGAACGCCCGTCGAGCTCCTTGCCGTTGAGCGCCTCGATGGCGCTGCGGGCGGCGTTGTCATCCGGCATGGTGACGAATGCGAAGCCGCGGGGGCGACCGGTATCGCGATCGGTGATGACCGCCACTTCCTCGACGTCGCCGTGGGCGGAGAACGCCTCGCGAAGCGTGTCCTCGGTGGTGTCGAAGTTGATGTTGCCAACGTACAGTTTCATAACTGCCTCTCGTAGCTGGGTGAAGACTTGCAAGGCTCGGAGGCAGGCTCGGAGGGATGCGCGGTCGTTCACTCGGTTGTCGCGGTCCCCAACGGGTAACCGCTCGGCCGCGTCGCCGCGACCCGGATGGGAAGTTCCCCAGTCGGAATGCGTTGTGTTCGCTGGACTTACGGGGAAGGGACGATATCAGCACCGACCGGCCGGGACGGCGCTGCCGGGATCATACCAAAGTTCGGTGCCGGCGTCCCCGGTCGGGCGGATGGGCCCGACCGCACTCGGTGCAGACGGGCGAGACCCCGATCGGATAGCCGCAGGCCGGGCACCGATGCCGGAGGTGACGCACCCACCAACGCCCCCACGCCGGTCCGCGCAGCACGACGGCGACGAGCGCTCCCCAGAACAGCGTGTCGAGGATGAACCCCGACCAGATCGGCATGATCGGGATCGCGTGGCGTTGCCACGGCCGGGAGAACGGTGGCAGCGGCGGCTCGTACCGCGCGAGGCCGAGGTCGGCGTACCGCAGCGTCGGCTCGTCCCATGCCTCGGAGCCGCGCGAAGTGGCGTGGCGGCGCAGCGCCAGCATCGGCCAGCCCACGCCCACCTCGTGCCACTCGCCGTACCGCTCGACGGGGTGATCACCGTGGAACGCGTCGTGGTTCGGCACGGCGCTCCAACGCGGGAACGTCTCCGGCGCGTCGACCCGCCACGGGATCAGCTCCGGGTTGTCGAGGCCGGCCGACCATCTCACGACCTCGCACCCGGCGCGCCTGGCGCGCGAACACGACAGCCACTCCCCGCTCGGTGTCGAAGCGCCGCCGCTGACGCGCTCCCACGAGCGCTGAGCAATCGCACCATGGTTGATCCCCCACGCGACTCCGATCGTCACGACAGCTCCCAACAGCAGGCAGGCTGCCAGGATGAGCGTCGTCCGCAGCATCGCTACGGGGCATCATACGGCGCCCTGCGCTCGACCACGAACGTGCGGGCGATTCGGTCGTGCCGCCACGGGCGCGGGCGAGTGACGGATTCTGATTCGCTCCGCGGCACCGAGCCGAGGAGAGAAGCATGGTTTCCCTCATACGGTGGATCATGACCGTGGCGCTCGCCACGTCCATGGCCGGGCCCAAACGCGTGCAGGACGATGTCGTCCATCACGACGT
>JBDHIW010000036.1:0-15534 GCA_039587215.1 Gemmatimonadota bacterium
AGTGCTCGCCGTCGCGCTCTCCGGCGCGGGGCCGCCGCGTCGTGGCCGAAACACTGTGGACCACGTCGTCACGCGCGTCGACGAGGGCGTGCACGATGGTCGTCTTCCCGGCTCCCGACGGAGCCGAGAGCACGAACAGTCTGCACGCCGCACCTTCCCCGACCTCACTCAAGATTCTCCACCTGTTCCCGGATCTTCTCCAACTCGGTCTTCATCTCGATCACGGCGCGGCTGATCGTCGCGTCATTCGCCTTGGACCCGATGGTGTTGATCTCGCGCAGCATCTCCTGCCCCAGGAAGCCGAGCCGCTTGCCGACCGGCCCCTCTCCTCCGAGCGCCTCACGCGCCGCCGCGATGTGCGTGCGCAGCCGGACGACCTCCTCGGCAATATCGAGCTTGTCCGCCAGGAGCAGGATCTCCAATTCCAGGCGATCGTCGGAGACTTCCCGTCCTTCCATGATCTCGCCAACTCGGGTGCGCAGCCGGGCCCGCTCGGCGTTCAACCGCTCGGGAGCACGCGCCTCGATCGACACCAGTTCAGACGCGAGCAGATCGAGCGACGTCTCGAGCGCGTCGCGCAATGCGTCGCCCTCCTTCCGCCGCATGGCGACCAGATCGTCGAGCGCCTGCTCCAAGATCGTGACGACCTGCGCCTCGTCCACGACCTCGCGATCGCGGTCCGCGGGCAGCAGCACGTCGGCCTGCCGGGCGTAGAAGGCGAGGTCCAGATCGTTGGTCAACCCGAGTCCCGCCGCCAACTCGTCCGCGGCGGCGCGCAGCGCCCGGGCCCGCTCCAGATCGACCCTCGGCGCCGCCTCCACGTCGCCGTCGTCCACCCACCCCAGCGAGACGGTCACGTGGCCGCGGTGCACGCGATCGCGCACGCGCGCCCGCAGGGCGCGCTCCAGGGACTGAAACGCGCTCGGCGTCCGGCACTGCACCTGCAAATGGCGGTGGTTCACCGATCGGACCTCGATGGCTGCCCGACCGCTGGCGCACGGCCCCTCGGCACGCCCGAAGCCCGTCATCGAGTTGGCCACGGTACTCCTCGACTTACATGGGAAGGACGAACAAACTAGCGAGCGTCCGATGGGGGGTCAAAACACGCGCCCCGTCAGTTACTGAACTGCCACGTCACACCGAACGTCTGCGCGTTCTTGGGATACGGAATTCCGGGGACGTAGGCCGCGTCCGAGAGTCTCGCATTGCGGAGATCCCAGAACGCCGTGAACCCGACCAGCTGAAACGCGATGTGGTACTCGAGGAACGTCGCCCCCGGCAAGATGATGGGGCTGCCGCTCGCATCGATGCCGCCGATTCCCGTGCTCCACGACTCGACTGCAAAGCGAATCTGCAGATCGAACGCGCCGGACCGGAAGGTCCGCCAGAACTTCGAGCGGAACGTGACGGCAAAGCGGCCGTGGGTCGGTGGCTGCAGCGCTGCGCTGCCCCCCTGGAGCGGGTCCGAGTACCAGCCGCTCAGGAGAAACCCCGCGAACGGCCCGAGGGTCGCCTTCGTGACGAGATAGGTCCCGGACTCGGAGGGGCCGAGGGCCGGAACCACCGCGGTGAGGTCGGGATACGGGTAGGGTGCGTACGCGTCCCGCCGCACGAGCGCTGCCGAGCCGAGCAGGGGTCCCAAATCCACGCCGAACCGGACCGCCTGGTCGAACGTGGTCACCGCCGTGTCCGCAATCAGGGCCGGTGCCTGCAGCGCATTGGCTGCCGTGATCTCCCCGACGAGGTAGAACGGCCCACGATAGACCGCCGCGCTGCCGTGTGCGCGCCTCGAGGAGCGCCCGCCGCCGTGCGTCGCCGTCCACACGTCGCCGCTCACGACGAATCCCGGGATCGGTACCCACCCCAACCGCGCCGTCGCCGAGAACGGGGTCCAGCGGTCCCCGAACTCCGCATCGACCGACGCCGAAATGTCGGGCCTGACGAGGCCGAGCCGTGTGAAGAACCGGCGCTCGCGCATCTCGGGCTCCGCGGACCCCGAGTCGGGCACCCACGAACTCACCAGCAACCCGGCGTCCAGTCGCAGCCCCCTTCCATCGGGTGCCGAGCCCGCCGTCAGCTGAAAACGGTGGTCGGTGCGCGACCCTGCGCGCGCGGGCGTGCCCGTTTCCGCCTCTCCGCGGTCCACACGACTTCTTCGGACCTGGTAGGATCCGTCGACCCGCTCCGTCGGGCGCCACCCCAGGCGTGCCCACACGTCGAACCGCTGATCGCTCCGCCCAAACCCGCTGGCTCCGTCCGTGCCCAGAAAGTCGGCAACGAGATCGAGGCTCACCCCGCTTACGGTGCGCTTCTGAAAGATCGCCGTGTAGTTGGCAGCGTCGAATGCGCCCGACATGACGCGAATCAGGGAGCGCGGCTCGCCCACCGTGTGTCGCTCGGTCGCCAGGTATACTCGGAGCAGTCCCGGCAGGACCTCCACGTCCAGGCGCCGCACGTACCGGAGCGACACGAGCGTGGCGTCGTGGAAGAGGCTGTCGGCCCCGAGCGGGGTCATGCGCACCCCGTCCCAGTAAATCTCGAGGGCACTGCCTCCTCGCCCCCCGTACTGGACGTATTCGGGCTGCCCGAACACCCCGACCCGCGGAACGAAGACCCCAGGGATGTCGGCAAGGAGATCGGCCAGCGTGATCGCCGACGACCACAACAGCGAATCGCGCGTGAAGACGTAGCGCGCCCCCGGCGCCATGGGGCCGGGCGGAACCGCCGGCGGCAGCGCACCGATCGGCGCGCTGTCCAGCGGGACGAGGGAATCCGGTGGGGCGTCCTCGCGCGTCAGCGTCGAGTCGGGCGCTGCACCGATCGAGTCGCCGACGACGACGGGGTCCTCCTGAGCCGCCGCAACGGCTGGCGACCACGCCAGCAGCGCACCGGCGACGGCGCCGAGCAGCGCCGCCCGAGTCACCCGCCCGAACGTCCGAGCACGAACTCCGCGAAGAGGCGGACCCCGACCGCGGTCGGTCCCTTCGCGATGTCGGGCCGATCGCCGTCGAGGTATGCCGTGCCTGCGACGTCCAGGTGCGCCCAGGGATAGCCCTCGACGAACTCCTTGAGGAACCAACCCGCCGTGATGCTGCCGGCCGGCCGGCCGCCGATGTTCTTCACGTCGGCGACGTCGGATCGGATCTGCTCGCGGTACTCGTCCCAGAGCGGCAACGGCCAGCATCGCTCGCCCGCCCGGGCCCCGGCACCCTGCACTTCCGCGATGAGCTCGTCGTCGTTGCCCATTACGGCCGAGGCATGGTGGCCAAGGCCGATCACGACGGCGCCGGTGAGCGTGGCAATGTCGATCACGCACTCCGGTCCGAACGACCGCGCGTGCGACAGCGCATCACAGAGCATGAGCCGGCCCTCGGCATCGGTGTTGACGATCTCGATCGTCTTGCCGAAGTGACTGGTGACGACGTCACCCGGCTTGATCGCCGATCCGGAAGGGAGGTTCTCCGAGGTCGGTACGATCCCCACGACGTTCGCGGCCGGACGCAGGTGCCCGAGCGTCTCGAAGAGACCGAGCACCGCGGCGGCCCCGGACATGTCGTACTTCATCTCCTCCATGCTCGGCGCGGGTTTGATCGAGATACCACCCGAATCGAACGTCACGCCTTTCCCGACGAAGCAGAGCGGTGCGGCTTTTCCCGCGCCCTTGTACTCCAGCACGATCATCCGCGGCTCCTCCTGGGAACCCTGTGCCACCGCGAGAAGCGCTCCCATACCTGCCTTGGCGAGTTCCTTGGGACCCATCAGGGTGATCTTGAACCCGTGGGCTTTCGCCAGATCCGACGCGACCGACGCGAGATAGGTCGGTGTGCAGTGGTTACCGGGAAGCTGCTGGAGCCTTCGCGCCAGGTGCTGGCCGTTCGCGATGGCCTGTCCCCGCGCGCGCCCCCGCTCGATCTCGACGCGATCGTCCGCGCTCGCCAGCACCTCGAGGCGCTGCGGCCGACCCTTGTCGGGCTGCACCCCCTTGAGCTCGTCGAATCCCCACGCACCCTGGGCCGCGCCCTCGGTGACCACCTGCCCCATCACATCCGGGGGTACGGACGTCCCCGACGCCGACACCGCCAACGAGGACACGCCGAGGGCCGCCGCCCGCCGTCCGGCGATCGCCGCCCCACGTCGGAGCGCCCCACGATCGACCGTCTTCGCCGGTCCCACACCCACGAGCAGCACGCGCTTCGCCCCGCTGCGGCCATACAGCAGCACTGCTTCGTCCCGTGCCCCACGAAAGTCGCGCGCCACGAGCGCCCGCTCGATGGCTCCACCGACGGAGCGGTCCAACCGACGCATCCCCGCCGGGACCTTCCGGCCCCGAACCTCGGGGACGAGAACGGCCAGCAGCGGAATGCGGGTGCGGTCCAGGGCCGTTGCCCTCGTTACGGATTTCATGCACTGCCTCCTGCTTCACTCATGTGCGCGATGACCGCGTCGGCGAAACCCGACGTCGGCACCTTGGTCGCGCCTTCCATCTGCCGCGCGAGATCGTAGGTCACGGTCTTGCCCCCGATCGCCGCCTCGAGCCCGGCGACAATCGCCGCGGCGACGTCGTCCCAGCCCATCTCCTCGAACATCATGACGCCCGACAGGATCACGCTGCCCGGGTTGACCTTGTCTTGACCGGCATACTTGGGCGCGGTGCCGTGCGTCGCCTCGAAGACCGCGTACCCGTCTCCCATGTTGGCGCCCGGCGCCATCCCGAGCCCCCCGACCTGCGCCGCACACGCATCGGACAGGTAGTCGCCGTTGAGGTTGGGCGTGGCGATGACGTCGTACTCCGACGGACGCAGGAGCACCTGCTGGAACATGGCGTCGGCGATGCGGTCCTTCATGACGATCCGCGCGCCGGCGTCGGCGCTGCCGAGCGCCTGCTCGCTGACCGTGGCGTCACCGAATTCTTCGGCCGCCACCTCGTAGCCCCAGTCCCGGAACGCGCCCTCCGTGAACTTCATGATGTTGCCCTTGTGCACGAGCGTGACGGAGGCGCGCGAGCGCCGCTGTGCGTACCGGATCGCCTTGGCCACCAGCCGCTTCGTGTTGAAGGCACTCATCGGCTTGATGCCGAGGGCGCTGCCCTCGCGGATGTTGGCGCCGACCGAGTCCACGAGGAACGCCCGAACGCTGTCCGCCTCCGCCGAGCCCGCCTCGTACTCGATCCCGGCGTACACGTCTTCGATGCTCTCGCGGAAGATCACGACGTCGAGTTTGCCCGGCTCCTTCATCGGCGACGGCACGCCGTCGAAGTACCGGACCGGTCGCACGCACGCGTAGAGATCGAGGAGCTGCCGGAGCGCCACATTGAGCGACCGGATTCCCCCTCCGACAGGCGTCGTGAGCGGTCCCTTGATGGCGATGCGGTGTTCGCGAATGGCGTCCAGCGTCGCCTCGGGCAGCCATTCGCCCGTCTGATCGTGTGCCTTCTCGCCGGCCATGATCTCGAGCCAACGCACCCGCCGCGCGCCGCCCGAGGTCACCTCGACAGCCGCATCAAAAACTCGCTGCGCCGCCCGCCAAATATCAGGGCCGATTCCGTCGCCTTCGATGAAAGGAATGATCGGTTCGTCGGGCACGACATAGCCTTTGCCGTCCCATGTGATCTTCTGTCCACCCATGCACACCTCACAACCGGATTTCAGGGGTTTCTTCGTGATGTGATCGCCGTCGCGCCGGCGGCCGCCTAACGTTAGTCCTGGCGCGAAACCGGAGCAAGCCGCACCGCGGGGACCACGGCACCGCTTGAGGGGTAGTCCGACACACGAGTACCTTACCCTCCGCACAGGGCGCGGCACGGGCCGCGACGGCGTCTCTCACGAGGTGGCCATGAAGACATTTGCGTTTGCCGGACTGCTCGCGTTCGCGCTCGTCTCGACTCCCACGATCGCCCAGGCACAATTGGACGAGGCCTTCCGCGAACCCGGCCTCTGGGCGCAGGTCGGCGGCGGCCTGGCCACGGTCAAGGCGGAGTGCAGCGTGTGCCGAACGGGGCGCACCGGCGGCCTTCACGGGTCGCTCGCCGTCGGGGGATCGCTCAGCAACCGCGCTAGGATCGGGGTCGAGGGCTTCTTCTTCTACCGCTCGAGTGCCGACACGTCCGTGGAAATGCAGGGGGCCTTCGCCATCGGAGAGTTGCAACCGTTCCCCGATCTGCCGTTTACCTTCTACGCCGGCATCGGGGGAGCGCGCTACGCTCAGCTGGCCATTTCCGATCTGACGAGTGCCGTCGGTCTGGCGTTCACTGGGGGGATCAAGGGCGACCTGGGACTCTCACGGCACTTCCACCTCGTGCCGTATCTCAAATACGTCCAGACGAGCAGCCTCCCGGCTAAATTCAACGGCCTGCCGCAGCTCAACGAAGCGAAAGTCAGCGCGTTCCTCTTCGGCCTGGCAGTCGGCTGGCGCTGACCACGAGGGGCGGTACCTCGGCGCCCTGCCAGGCCGCCGGGGTTCCGTCGCCTAAAGAAACGCGCGGCCGCTACTGAACTCCCAGTTGTTCCAAAACCGGTCGTAATAGAATCGGGTCCGATGCTGCGGCACCTTCCACCACGGATGCGCGGCGTCGCTTACGGGAGCCTCCACGACCAGCGAGACGGCCGGCAGGACGTCGCCGCAGAACGCGCAGACGAACTCCTCCTCGGCGACCGGTGCCCACCAGATATAGGGCGCACGGGCCACCTCGGGCCAAGGCTCACAGTCGTGCCCGAGGGGGCGGCAGTCCACGGGCGGTTCATCGGCAAACTGGGTGAACCCGCAGAACCGGCACTGCCGGTAGTGGCGATCTTCCCCCGCGATCCTGGGGCCGTAGAAGCCCGTCCGCCGGCACACCGGACAGGGGGACGGGTTGCGTCCTTCACCGTAGACGCGATACGCTTCCGCGTCCCAGTCGTGGGCGGTATACACGAACTTGCGGGCGACGCGGGTGAGGTCTGCAGCACGAACGCCCGAGTGGCGTATCTTCGGGGCGGTCAGTCGGTCGGTGGGCATGTGATCCTGCTGTGTCCGGGCCCCTAGGGCCGTCGGGAACCGAACCGGGCGATTACTGCTCCGGATGAGGTACGCTGAAACGTGCGGCATTCCGGCGGACCAGACCGTGAGGCGCGTCACCACCGCGCCGTGCGGCCGCTCGCACCTTGAAACAGAACTCTGAACCTTCATGGTGGGAGAGCACGACACGTGACAGGTCAACCGGGTGGGAGGCGTCGCGGAGGCAACCGCGGTCCCTGGCCCACCGTCGCACTGGTAGTCGCTATTCTCGTACTGGGCGGATCGCTCGTGGTCTCCAGCATGAAAACCGTTCAGGTCGAATGCGAGCTGTGCGTCGAATTCCGAGGTCAGCGGCAGTGCCGCACCGGGTCGGGCGCCACGGCGGCCGACGCCAGGTCTGCGGCCCAGCGGGCCGCCTGCGCGGTCATGGCATTCGGCATGGATCAGTCAATCGCCTGCTCGAACACTGCCCCGCGGCAGGTGCAGTGCTCGGGTTGAGCACACAGCCGACGGAATCAGGAGAGCGCTGACCGGTGGATGTCGTTACGAAGGTCGCCGCTGCGGCGGTGTTCTTCATCGCCTACTACTGGCTTCTGGACCGCCACCTCGCGCGGTCCCGGGCGGGCACGAGCCGCATGGGACGGTTCCTGTCGCTCCCGCCTGTCTTTCTGGTCATATCCGTCCTCATCCCGATCGTCGGGCTGATCATCATCCTGGGCGCCCCGGTCTGGCGACTGCTCCTCGCCGGATGGATCTGGGCACTGGGTGGAGGCATCCTGGGCCTCTCAGGCGCCTTGGCCGTACAACTCGTCGAGAAGCGTCTCCCTGAACACCTGCGGGATCCCATCGAGCGGGCCGTGTTCTGGGTGTTCTTCGTGATCGGCGGCCTCGGGCTCGTCGGACTGCTCGTTCGGATGACGACCTAGCGCAGCGACCGCCCCGGTTTCGGCGAGCGTCCGCGGCAACCCAACGTCCATCGATCGAAGCGCGCTAGCGATAGCGCGCGAAAGCTGCAACAGTGCCCGAGGTGGGAGTCGAACCCACACGGGATTGCTCCCGGCGGATTTTGAGTCCGCTGCGTCTGCCGTTCCGCCACTCGGGCAAGGCGTACAAGTATACGCAGGTCGTGGGGATCGTGTCGCGCCACCCGTTCATCCCGAGACCAACGCCCTGTCCCGGCACGGCCCGTTACCGCATCCCCCCTGGCGGGCCCCGGTTGCCCCGGATCTGGTCGATGCGCATCTGCAAACGACGAAACGCCATGGTGACCTGTGCCCGCTGCACCGGCGCCAGGAACTCCGCCAATGCCACCTGGTCCGTATTGGCGAGCTGGCCCCGACGCTCATGCAGCGAGACGAGTCTCGCCAACAACACCTCGACGCTGTCCGCGTCGGCAGCCACGCCGGGACGCATCTGCGCTTCCAGCGCGCGCCACGTCGCCATCTCCCGCTGCGCCAGCTGGCCCCGCGCTTCCATCGAGCGCCGGAGCACCGCCTGTACCTGACGCATCGCGTCATCCGTCAATCCGGCCTCGGTGCGCAGGTTGATCATGAAGCGCTCCATCACCTGCTGGCGGAGCTGCTCGCGGCGGGCTTCGGGGCCCTGCGCAGCCAGCGGCTGCACCATCAGAACGCACGCGGCCACCCCGTACAGTAGACGTCGCATCACCCCTCCAATGTCGTCAGCAGTTCGCGGAGTTCGGCCTCGCTCAAATCGTACCACCCACGCGCCGTCATTTCGGAGACGGGGGCCTCCGCATCCAAGGAATCGAGCACCTGTCCCAGTTCCGCAATCCCGAGATCCAGAAGCTCTGGCGGGGCCGCGGCCGCCACCGTAGCGGCCGGGACCTGCCGGAGCGAGCCCACCACCACCGCACTACCAATCATCACCATGACCGCGGCCGCGGTCGCGAGCGGTGCGACGGCTCGCCATCGGCCGAGTCCGCGGCGCCGACCGTCACGCTGGAGCGCGGCGACCACCGCGTCGGCCGTGCGGTCGGGGTCGACGCGGCCGGCCGCACGCTGTCCCAGTCCCCGCGCCAGTTCCTCGAGTCTCCGTTCCGACGCTGTCTGGGTCATGCCAGCACCTCCTTGAGTCGCTTCACCGCATGGTGGTAATGCACCCGGGCCGCTCCCACGCTCGTCTGCAGTGCTTCCGCGATGTCCTCATAGCTCGCCCCCTGCTGTGCCCGCAGGAGAAACACGTCTCGCTGCATCCGGCTCAGCCGACGGACCGCCCGGGCGAGCCGGTCTTCCGCTTCGGTGCGCTCCGCCTCGGCCTGCGGGTCCGCCCCTCCCACGACCTCGCGGCCGTCGAGCGAGAGCACGACCCGCCGGCTACGCTGACGGTGCGCATCCTTGAGCGCATTGGACCCGATGGCCATGAGCCACGTCCGAAAACTCGCGTCACCGCGATACGACGCCAGGCGTCGAAACGCCCGCAGGAACGTCTCCTGGACCAGGTCGTCGAGATCCTCTTGGGCCCCCGCACCGGCCAAGAATCGAGCAAGCGCCGGGGTGTGCCGACGCACGAGGTCGCGCGCGGCACCCTCGTCGCCCTCGTTCCAGGCGGCGATCAGCCCGGCGTCGGTCCGCCCGTCGTCAGCTACGTGCGCTATCCCAGTCACAGATCTTGGACGCTCATTGCCCTGCGAAGTTAAGGCCTACCGTTCCCAGGGACCGTCGCATATTTTCCCGAACGAACGTTCGAATGGCTATGTCCCCTTACGACGATCGACTCGACCGGCTCGCGGGCATCGCAGCCCACGTCTTCGCTGCCAAGGGATTCCACCAGACCTCCATGCGCGACCTCGCGCGGGAGACGGGGATGAGCTTGGCGGGGATGTACCACTACGTCCGCGGGAAGCACGAACTGCTGTTCCTGATCCAGGAGCGGTGCTTCCGCGCCGTACTGGAGGGTGCGCGTGGGGCCATTGGGCCCGATGGCGACGCGACCGAACGGCTCGGGCGGTTCATCCGCCATCACGTGCTGTTCTTCACCGAGCACATGCCGGAAATGAAGGTGCTGTCGCACGAAGCCGAGAGCGTAGCGCCCGAGCACAAGCGGCACGTCGACGCCCTCAAACAGGAGTACGTGGACATCCTAGTCGGTCTGCTCGACGACTGCGCACACGGCGCGGACGTATCCGACGACCGACGGGTGGCTGCCTACGGACTCTTCGGCATGATGAACTGGATCTACACCTGGTACGACCCGGACGGATCGGTCACGCCGACCGATCTGGCCGACCAATTCACGACGCTCTTCCTGCACGGCATTGCCGACCCGGCCGCCGTGCACGGAGCGTGAGCACGCACCCCACCTCCCAAGGAGTGTTGCCGCTGTGACTGCCTCTGCCTTTGCGGACCCGATCGAGCAGGCACTCGTCGACCGCATCAACAACGGGTTCGTGGTCGAGTCCGAAGAGGACATGACCCCAGGATACAAGAAGTCGCTCATCACCCAGCTCACCGTCCAGGGCGACACGGAGCTGCTGAGCGCGCCGGCCTATTATCTGGCCACGCGCGATGCGCCGACGATCAACTCCCGGATCGCCGTAACGGCGATCGTGCACGACGAGCTCGGCCACGCCAATATCGCGTACCGCATCCTCGAGGACCTCGGGGTCGACCGGCAGTGGCTGGTGTACGGCCGCCAGCCCCACGAGTTCAAGCACCCGTACGGGTTCGACCAGCCGCTCGAGAACTGGGCCGAGATGGTGGTGGCCAACGGTTTCTTCGACCGCGCCGGGATCACCCTGCTTTCGGACGTTCACCAGAACACGAGCTTCGGGCCGCTCAAGCGCGCGCTCGTCAAGGTGGACCGGGAGGAGGTCCTGCATCTCCGCCACGGCGAATCCTGGATGAAGCGGCTGGCCAAGGCGGGCGGCGAGGCCAAGGAGGCGCTGCAGCGCGCCGTCGACTGGATGTTCCCGATGACGCTCGAGTGGTTCGGCCTCCCGGACGACCTGAAGCGCCACTCGGGCCAGCTCGTGTACCGACTCAAGGGAAGCACCAACGACGAGCTCCGACAGACGTGGATGGCCGCGACGGTTCCGCTGTGCGAGAGCATTGGGATTTCGGTCCCGGCCCACTACGACGAGGCCGCCGAGTCGTATGTGCTGGATTACCCGTTCCCCTGTCAGTACGACCCCGAGGCCAAGCGGTGGCTCTTTGACGAGCCGCTCACGTGGGGCCAGGTGTTCGAGCGTTGGAAGGCCCGCGGCCCGATGAACGAGCGGTACGTCGAGATGATTCAGGGACAGCAGGACGGCCCCTTCGGGGGGCGGCAATGGTAACCGCAGAGCAGGTCTGGGAGGCGCTCGGGACGGTCAACGACCCCGAGTACCCCTTGAGCATAGTGGATCTGGGGATGGTCTACGACGTGCGTGTGACCGGCGCGGACGTGACGATCGACATGACGTTTACGTCGATCGGCTGCCCGGCGATCGACATGATCCTCGACGACCTGCGCGCGGCCGCTGCGACCGTGCCGGACGTCGGCACGATCGACATCAACGTCGTCTGGAGCCCCCCCTGGACCAAAGACCGCATCTCGACCCGAGGGCAGCGACTGTTGCAGCTCCACGGCGTGGTCAACTAGAGGAGGCTCGATGCCCTACGGAGAAGTCTACGAGGTCTTCGCCCGCAAGACGCACGACGAGCCGCTGCGCCACGTCGGGAGCGTCAACGCGGCCGACGACGATCTCGCGAAAGCGTACGCGTGGACCGTGTACGACGAAGAGAACTGGGTCGAGATGTGCGTGGTGCCGCGCGGCGCCGTCATTCCCATCACCAGCCACGGCGCCGTGCCCCTCTGGGGCAACTAGCCGACGAGGACTCCGATGACCCCTGCGGTATCGACCGACACCGAGTACGACTCGATCGCGGACCTGGCAGCGGACGCGGCCACGGGGCTGCGCAACGTCCTGCTGGCGTGCGCTGACACCAAACTGCTGCTCGGCTACCATTACGGCGAGTGGACGTTCGGCCCGCCCGAACTCGAGGCGGCCGTCGCCAACTGCTCGCTGTCCCAGACGGAACTAGGGCACGTCCGGCTGCTGCACGCCGTGCTCAAGAAGCACTTCGGCGACGATCCCGATCGTCTCGTCGACGATCGCGACGCGGCGGCTTTCGCCAACGTGTCGTTTCTGGACACGGACCTGCCCGATTGGCCCGCCTACGTCGGCGCCAACTTCATCGTCGATGTCACGATGACGCGCGTCCTGCACGCGATGCGTGGCTCCGCATTCAAGCCGTTGCGCATGAGCCTCGACAAGATGATCGACGAGGAGCGCTACCACGCTCACCACGGGACCGGGTGGTTCCGTACCGTGGCGCAGCGCGGCGACGAAGAGCGTGCACTGCTTGCCGCCCGGAGCCAGGAGGCGTTGGACAGCGTGATCGAGTGGCTGGGCCCCCCTGGGGATCCCGGTGACGGCGCGCTGGTGGATGCTCGCATCAAGGGCCGCAGCAACACCGACATCCGCGATGCGATGCTGGAAGAGCTGATCGCCACCGCAGGCCCCCTGGGCCTCGACCTGAAGGTGCGCATACCGGACGACTGGCAGGGATGGAACCCAGCGACGCGGCGGCGTACGTCCGACGGACCGAACGCGGACATCCTGTACCACCTGCGGGGCGGCGGCAACACGATCTTCAAGCTGGCATGACGGCTCCCCCGAAGCCCTGCCCGTTCTGCGGCTCGACCGAGACGCACCAGGCCGCGACCTTCAGCACCTCGCTCATGGTCGCGCTGCACTACTGCCGCGCGTGCCACACTTCGTTCGAGGCCATCAAGTGGGGAGACCGAGACGCGGCACTGGAGGTGCCGCGATTCCTGGACGAACCGGCCCCGCCGACATGATCGGGCTGTGCCGGCCACGGCACTCCGAGTATCATGATGGCGGCTCGCGGGCGCGTGCCGCCGGACAACCGACACTGACCACCGACGACGCACAGGAGTACGACACATGACCGACTGGGCTGCCCCGACCGACGATGTTCTCGTCGAGTATCGGGTCGAAGACGGGATCGCGATCCTCGAGCTGAACGACCCGCCGGCGAACACCTACACGTACAACATGATGCAGCAGCTGGACCGTGCGATCCTCACGGCGCGGATGGACAACGACGCGCACGTGATCGTGCTCCGCGGCAAGGGCGACAAGTTCTTCTCGGCCGGCGCGAACATCTCGATGCTCAACGAGGTGACGCCGCGCTTCAAGTACTTCTTCTGCCTTCATGCCAACGAGACACTCAACCGCCTCGAGCACACCCCGAAGCTCGTCATCGCGGCCCTGAACGGGCACACGGTCGGCGGCGGGCTCGAGATCGCCATGGCGGCCGACCTGCGCATCGGCGCGCGGGACGCGGGCAAGGTCGGCCTGCCCGAGGTCAACCTGGGCGTCCTGCCGGGCACCGGCGGCACGCAGCGGCTCGCCCGGATCCTCGGCAAGTCCAAGTCTATCGAGATCATGGCGACCGGTGAGCTCTTCACCTTCGACCAGGCCAAGGAGATGGGCCTCGTCAATCAGGTGTTCCCGAAGGAGTCCTTCTGGGACGACGTGATGGCCTATGCCAAGCAGTTCGTGCCGCCGGGCAAGGCTGCGAAGGCGGTGGGCGGAATTAAGCGTGCGGTGTGTTCCGGCCTCGAAGTGCCGTTCGAAAGCGGGCTGGCGATCGAGCGCGAGCTGCAACAGCAGTTGTTCCAGAGCGAGGACGCCAAAGAGGGCCTGGCTGCGTACGTCGAGAAGCGCACAGCCGCCTTCAAGGGAGCGTAAGTGCGTTCCGACCTCTTCATCAACAACGAGTGGGTCGCCGGGTCGTCGACGTCGCGGATCGAGGTCATCAACCCGGCGACCGAAGAAGTGCTCACCGCCGTCCCCAACGCCAACGCGGAGGATGTGGATGCCGCGGTGACCGCGGCGCGTGCCGCGATCGACGGTGAGGCGTGGGGAGGACTCTCCCCCCGCCGCCGCGGCGCCCTGCTCTACCGGGCCGCCGAGCTCCTGCGTGAACGCCGTGATGCGGTCGCCACCCTAGAGACTCAGCACAACGGGAAGCCCTTCTTCGAGTCGAAGATCGACGTCAACATGTCGATCGAGACCCTGCGGTACTACGCCGGTTGGGCCGACAAGCTGACGGGCGACGTCCTGCCGGTCGACGGCAACGACTTCGTGTTCACGCGGCGGGAGCCGATGGGCGTGGTCGCGGCCATCGTCCCATGGAACTTCCCCCTCAACCTCGCGACGTGGAAGTTCGCCCCGGCGCTGGCCGCCGGCTGCGCGGTGATTCTCAAGCCGGCATCCGAGACACCCCTGACGGCGCTGGCCATGGCGGAAATCATGGCCGATGCCGGATTCCCGCCGGGCGCATTCAACGTGCTGACCGGCGGTGGCGCGACGACCGGGGCCGCCCTCGTGAAGCACCCCGGCGTCGACAAGGTCGCCTTCACCGGATCGACCCCCGTCGGACAGCAGATCATGCGCGACGCCGCCGACACGGTGAAGCGGATCACGCTGGAGCTCGGAGGCAAGAGCCCCAACATCGTCTTCGCCGATGCCGATCTGAAGGCCGCCGTCCGCGGCGCGCAGAACGGCATCTTCTACGGCAAGGGCGAGGTCTGTGCGGCCGGCTCACGCCTGCTGGTCGAGCGCTCCGTCCATGACGAGGTCGTGGAGCAGCTCGCGGCACGCGCGCAGCGCCTCGTGCCCGGCGACCCGTTCCACAAGGACACCCGCCTCGGCGCGGTGGTCTCGGCCCGCCAGCAACAGACGGTGATGGAGTACGTCGAAGCCGGCAAGCAGGAGGCGACCTTGGTGGCCGGCGGCAACACCGCGTCGGTCGACGGCAAGGGGTACTTCGTCGAGGCGACGGTCTTCGACGGCGCTGCCCCCGGCATGCGCATCGTGGACGAAGAGATCTTCGGCCCCGTCCTGTCGGTCATCACGTTCGACGACATCGACGAGGGCGTCGCGCTCGCGAACCAGACGATGTACGGGCTCGCGGCCGGCATCTGGACGCAGGACATGTCCAAGGCCTTCCACGTGGCGCGCGCCGTCAAGGCCGGAACGGTCTGGGTGAACACGTACAACCTCTACGATTCCTCCGCGCCCTTCGGCGGCTACAAGGCGAGCGGATTCGGCCGGGATCTCGGCCGGGAAGCGCTCGACAACTACACCGAAACGAAAACGGTGTGGATGGGACTGCGGTGACGGACGCCGTCATCGTCTCGGCCGTGCGGACCCCCGTCGGACGCGCCGGAGGCGCACTGGCGGCCCTCCGGCCGGACGATCTCGCGGCGCTCGCCGTCCGGACCGCCGTCGAGCGGGTGTCGTTCGACCCCGCGCAATTGGACGACGTGATCCTCGGCTGCGCCAACGGTGCCGGCGAGGACAATCGGAACGTCGCACGCATGGCGGGACTGCTTGCCGGATTCCCCGTCAGCGTTCCGGGTCAGACCGTCAATCGGCTGTGCGGCTCCGGACTTCAGGCGGTGACCAGTGCCGCCCACGCCATCAAAGCCGGCGAGGGTCGAGCG
>JBDHIW010000237.1:0-6655 GCA_039587215.1 Gemmatimonadota bacterium
CCAACGCCTCGTAGCACACGGTGCGGCGCGCCCGATAGTCGTCCGCCAGGCCGTGGTAGTATTCCGGCCCGAGGGTCTCGAGGCCTGCCGCCACCCCCTCCTGCAGCGGGGCGGGAGCGCCCACGGTGAGAAAGTCGTGGACCTTCCGAATCGCGTCCGACACACCGGGCGGGGCCATGATGTACCCGATACGCCACCCCGTGACGCTGAACGTCTTGGAGGCGCCGCTCGTGGTGATCGTGCGTTCCCGCATGCCCGGCACCGTCGCC
Organism: Gemmatimonadota bacterium; assembly: GCA_039587215.1. GTDB lineage: Bacteria > Gemmatimonadota > Gemmatimonadetes > Gemmatimonadales > GWC2-71-9 > CAMYLY01. The sequence goes on from JBDHIW010000237.1 coordinate 270, forward strand.
ATCGGGACGTGCTCGCCGTCGTAGTAGATGTGCTCGTAGATCTCGTCGGTCACCGCGTACGCGTCGTGCCGCTGACAGAGGGAGGCGACCGCTTCGAGTTCGGCGCGCGACAGCACGACGCCGGTCGGGTTGTTCGGGGTGTTCAGGATGATCGCGCGGGTGCGGTCGGAAAACGCCGTGGCGAGGCGATCGAGGTCCAGGCCGTCCTGCCCCATCGGGACGAACACCGGCTTCGCGTCGCACAGGATCGCGTCGGGACCGTAGTTCTCGTAGAAGGGCTCGAGCACGATGACCTCGTCGCCGGGGTCGACGATCGACAGCAGCACCGAGGCCATCGCCTCCGTCCCCCCGCACGTCACCGTGAGTTCGGCTTCGGGGTCGACCGCGAGGCCGTACCACTCCTCGTACTTCCGTGCGAGCGCATGCCGGAGCCGCTGCGCGCCCCACGTGATGGCGTACTGGTTGACGTCGCGGCGGATCGCGTCCACCGCGGCCTCCTTGATCACCTCGGGCGCCGGAAAGTTGGGAAACCCCTGCGAGAGGTTGATGGCGTCGTGCTGCGCCGCGAGGCGGGTCATCGCCCGGATGACCGACTCGGTGAACGAGTGGGTGCGTCGGGCCGTCGGGGCGTCCGCCATGCGGCCGGCGTCCGGGACTTAGGTGCCGAGTATCCGGAGCGCGAGCAGCGCCGCGTTCTTCGCGTTGCCGATGCCCACCGTGCCGACCGGGCAGCCCGGCGGCAGCTGCGCGATCGCGTAGAGCGCGTCGACGCCCCTGAGCGGACCGACGTCGAGCGGCAGCCCGATCACCGGGAGGGGGGTGAGCGCCGCCACGGCGCCGGGAAGCGCGGCGGCGAGCCCCGCGGCCGCGATCACCACGCGATACCCCTTCGCGTGAGCGCCCTTCGCGATCTCGGCTGTCTGCTCGGCATTGCGGTGTGCCGACGAGACGACGAAGTCGTACGACACCCCTGCGTCGTCCAGCACGGCGAACGCCGACGTCACGCGCTCGCGGTCACTCTCCGATCCTGCCATGATCAACACATCGGCCATCGTGTGCTCCCCCGGAGCGGCCGGCTCAGGCCGCGGTTTCGTGCTCGAGAATGGAGTAGTCCTGCCGGCGCCGCGCCGGCGTGAATCCGGCGTCACGGATGTGCCGCCGCATCTCTTCGAGGGTCGCCCGGTGCGTCGTTCCTGCGGCCGACACCACGTTCTCCTCGATCATGAGTGACCCAAAGTCATTGCAGCCGAACCGCAGCGCGACCTGACCGATCTTGAGTCCCATCGTCACCCACGAGGCCTGCAGGTTCGGGATGTTGTCGAGAATGACCCGCGCCGCCGCGACGGTCCGCAGATGGGTCGCCGCGTCCGTCTTGGGGGTCCCTTCCATCTCGGTCCGCTCGGGCTGCAGTGGCCACGCGATGAAGGCCGTGAAGCCCCCCGTGCGCGACTGGACCTCCTTCAGGCGCAAGAGGTGCTCCACACGGTCTTCGATCGTCTCCCCGAGACCGTACATCATCGTGCACGACGTCTTCATGCCCAGTCCGTGGGCGATCTCCATGACTTCGAGCCAGCGGTCCGCCCCGGCCTTCTTCTTGGCAACACGATCCCGCACATCCTGGACGAGGATCTCTCCACCGCCCCCCGGGATCGAATCGAGGCCCGCCGCCTGAAGCTCCCGCACCACGGTCTCCGTGTCCATCCGGAATCGCGACGCGAAGAAGTCGACTTCGGAGGGAGAGAACCCATGGATGTGAATCGGATGATGCGCCTTCACGTAGCGCATCAAGTCGAGATACCACTCGAAGGGGATGTACGGGTTGTGCCCGCCCTGGATCAGGATCTGCACGGCCCCGAGGCTCTTCGCTTCCTCGATCTTGCCGCCGATCTCCTCGAACGAGAGCACGTAGCCCTCGTCGTGCTTCGGCCGCCGGTAGAACGCGCAGAACTTGCAGTCGGCGACACACACGTTGGTGTAGTTGATGTTCCGGTCGACGATGTACGTGACGATGTTCTCCGGATGCCGCTCGCGGCGTGCCCGATCGGCCATCGCGCCCAGCTCGAGCAGCGGCGTGTCCCGGTAGAGCGCCACGTGCGACCGGAACTCGGTTGACGTACGATCGATCATCGGGTCCCTTCACTCTCCTGTCTCATCCGTACCCCGCCATGGTCCACGGCGTCCGACGTGCGCCACACGTCACGCCACGGACAGGAAGCGGAGGCTCCCTTCGCGAGCCATCCCGTGCTGCGCGAGCCGCCGGAAGAACGAGGTCAGCCCCTCGACGTGCCGTTCCGTCATCCGGTAGTCGAGCCCCCCCAGATACCGCGCGCACAGCGCGGCAGACAGCCCCGTGCGGTCCGACGCCTCCTGCGCGAGGTCCTCCAAGTGCGCGAGTCCCCACTCCCGCGACCGGTGCAGCGCGTCGAGGACGTCCTGTACCGGCTCGGGCGCAACCTCGCGCCGCGCGGCCCAGACCGCGAAGACGAACGGCAGACCGGTCCAGTCTTTCCAGGCGGCGCCCAGATCGTATCGGTACGGGTAGCGCTCCTCGCCCGCAAGCACCAGCGCCCCGTCGCCGATCACCAGCACGGCCTCGTGCGGCAACTGGTCCAGCGCCGCCAGATCGGACGCCTCCGTGCGCGCACTGACCAGACACGGCGCGATCCCCCAGACGTCCGCCGCAAGCAGCCGCAGCAGAAAGACGGAGGTGCGCGACGCCTCCGACGTCAGGATCGTCGCGCCGTCCAACTCCGCGACCGGACGGCGCGAGAACAGCGCCACGCTCTGCACCGGCCCGTCGCAGGAGACTGCGAGATCGGGCAGCAACACGAAGCGGTCGGCCTCGCGCGCATACTCGACGGCCGAGATCACCGAGACATCGAGCGCTCCGGCCGACAGGAGCCCGTTCAGCTCGGCCGGGGTCCCGGTCACGAGTTCCGCGCCCAGAGGCACGATCCCCCGGTCGATCGCTCCGTAGACCGGAAAACAGTTGATGTAACCGATGCGCCCGACCCGCATCACGCCTGCCCCACCGCCGCCAGGTCTCCCGCACCCTTTGCGGGTCGACCCGCGTCGTCCTCGCCGACCGGCGTCTTCCCCGCCCCGTGAATCAGCCGCACGAGATCGCCGTACGAGAGCATCATCGGGGTGTCCGCCCCGGCGTCGTGATAGACACGCTCGTAGACCACGGTGCCCTCGAGGTCGTCACAACCGAAGTCCAGCGCGATCTGCGATACGAACGGCGATACCATCGGCCAATGGGTCTTCACGTGCGGCACGTTGTCGAGCATGAGACGGCCCACGGCGATGTTCTTCAGGTCTTCGTAACCGGTCGTGGCGGTGCCCGCCCGACCCATCTCCTCACCGAGCACGTTGTGATCGGGGTGGAAGGCCAGCGGGATGTACGTCAGGAACCCGCCCGTGTCGTCCTGGAGCTCGCGGAGGAGAAGTAGATGATCGACGCGATCCGCGGTGGTCTCGACGTGCCCGTACAGCAGCGTGCAGTTGGTCGGAATCCCCAGACCGTGCGCCTCCCGGTGCACCCGCACCCAGTCGTCCGCCACGAGTTTGCGGTCGGCGATCGTCGCCCGAACGGCCTCGCTGAACACCTCCGCGCCGCCGCCGGGCAGCGTCGACAGCCCTGCCTCCTTGAGCGCCTGCAACACCTCGACGCTGGAAGACTTCTCGATGCGGGCAAGATGCGCGATCTCGACGGCCGTGAGCGCCTTGATGTGCACGTCCGGGTGGCGCGCCTTCAGCCCCCGGATCATCTCGAGGTAGTAGTCGAGCTTGAGCTTCGGGTGCAGCCCGCCGACGATGTGAAACTCCGTCGTGGGCGACCCCCGCGCCGCTTCGGCTTCCTCGAAGACCTCGTCGAGGGACCGCGTGTACGCGCCGTCCTCCTTGGGCACCCGCGCGAACGAGCAGAACACGCACACGTTCCGCAGGATGCACACATTCGTCGGGTTGATGTGCTGATTGGCGGAGAAGAACACCCGGGTGCCGTTGCGCCGCCGGTTCGCGCAGTCGGCCAGATGCCCCAGGCCGACCAGATCGTCGGTCTCGAAGAGCGCGATGCCCTCCGCCCGGGTCAGGCGCGTCCCAGCTTCGACCTTCTCAGCGATCGGCAGGAGCGCCGCATCGCTGAGAAGTGCCGTCGAGATCATTCGCTGTAACGGCCGACCGCGAGGGTCACGTTGTGGCCGCCGAACCCGAACGAGTTCGACAGCGCGACATCGACCTGGCGCTCCACCTTCACGTTGGGCGCACAATTGATGTCGCACTCGGGATCGGGATCGTCCTGATTGATCGTGGGCGGAATCACGCCCGTGTCCAGCACCTTGATCGCGACGGCGACCTCCAGGCCGCCTGCGGCGCCGAGCAGGTGGCCAGTCATCGACTTGGTCGATCCCATGATGATGTTGTCCGCGTGGTCGCCCAAAAGACCCCGGACGGCCCGCACCTCGGCGATGTCGCCGTGCGGCGTCGAGGTGCCGTGCGCATTGATGTAGCCGATGTCCGTGGGGGCCAGCTCCGCATCGGCGAGGCAGGCCTCCATCGCCCGCCGGGCACCTTCGCCTCCGGGCGCCGGCTGGGTCATGTGATGCGCGTCGGCGCTCATGCCGTACCCGAGCACCTCCGCCAGGATGGGAGCGCCACGGTCCGTCGCGGACTCGAGCGACTCGAGGATGAGCACCCCCGCGCCGTCGCCCATGACGAACCCGTCCCGACCGCGATCGAAGGGACGCGAGGCCCGCTCCGGTTCGTCGTTCCGCGCCGACAGCGCCTTCATGTTCTGGAAGCCCGCCATGGCGAGAAGGGTTACCGCCGCTTCGGCCCCACCGGTGATCATCATGTCCGCCGCACCGGACTGCACGAGCCGGAACGACTCGCCGAACGCGTGGGCGGACGACGCGCAGGCCGAGACCGTGCAGTAGTTGGGACCCTTCGCTCCCCACCGCATCGAAATCAGGCCGGACGCCATGTCCGGAATGAACATCGGAACGAAGAAGGGGGACACGCGCTTGGGCCCCTTCGTGATGGAGAGGCGGCACTGCTCCTCGAAGGTCCAGATGCCACCGATGCCGCTCCCGATGATGACGCCGCAGCGCTCGGGATCCGGCAGCGTGTCACCGATGCCGGCGTGCACCAGCGCCTGGGACGTGGCCGCGATGGCATACTGCGCGAAGAGGTCCGCCCGCTTCGCCTCCTTGCGGTCCATGAACTGCGTGGCATCGAAGCCCTTCACCTCGCAGGCAATTCGCACGTCCAGATCCGACGGATCGAACCGCTGGATCGGTCCAGCCCCGGACCGGCCTTCGGTCAGTCCCGTCCAGGTCTGCTCGGAATCGTTGCCCAGAGGCGAAACGACCCCCAGGCCGGTGACGACGACCCGCCGCGACAAGGGACTAGCTGCCCTTCTTTTCGTGGAGATAGCTCAGCGCGTCTCCGACCGTCCGCAGCTTCTCGGCATCCTCGTCCGGGATGTCGATGTCGAACTCCTTCTCGAAGGCCATCACGAGCTCGACCGTGTCGAGACTGTCCGCACCGAGGTCCTCCATGAAGGAGGCTTCGTTGGCGAGCTTGTCCCGCTCGACGCCCAACTCCTCGACGATGATGTCTTTGACGCGTTCTTCGAGTTCGCTCATGTCCGTCATGATTCGTTCCTCTCGTGTGCAGTGGGATCCTACATCACCATGCCGCCGTCGACGACAACCACTTGGCCCGTAATGTAGCTGGCCAGGTCCGAGGCGAGAAAGGCCACGGTATTGGCCACGTCCTCGGTCGCGCCAAGCCGCGCCAGCGGTATCTGCCCCAGCAGCGCCTCCCGCGCCTCGTCGGGAAGGTCGCGCGTCATGTCCGTGTCGATGAATCCCGGCGCAACGGCGTTGACGAGCACGTTCCGCGATGCCAGCTCCTTCGCAACCGACTTGGTTAGACCGATGAGGCCCGCCTTCGAAGCCGCGTAGTTCGCCTGTCCGCGATTCCCCGTCAGCCCGACCACGCTCGTGATGTTGATGATGCGACCGGACCGCCGCTTCATCATCCCGCGGGTGACCGCGCGAATCGTGTTGAACGCGCCCCGGAGGTTCGTGTCCAGCACCCCGGTCCAGTCGTCGTCGCTCATCCGCACCAGCACGCCGTCCCGCGTGACGCCCGCGTTGTTCACGAGAATGTCGACTGGCCCGACGCCGTCCTCGACCTCCGACAGGAGCGCCTTGACGGCCTCGGCGTCGGCAACGTCCGCCCCGAACCCCGCGTGTCCATCGCCCGGAAGAGCATCCGCCGCGGCCTGCGCGCGCTCCTGGCTGCGGGCCACCACCGCGACCCGAGCGCCGCTCGCAGCGAGGCAGGCGGCGATTCCCTGACCGATCCCGCGTGATCCT
>JBDHIW010000238.1:0-3350 GCA_039587215.1 Gemmatimonadota bacterium
ACCCCAGACCCGGTGCGGTTCGTGGTGAACACCCATTGGCACGGCGACCACACCGGCGGCAACGAGAATCTCGGTGAGGCGGGTGCCATCCTGGTCGCCCATGCCAACGTGCGCCGTCGCATGAACCCGACGGAGTTCACGGACCTCGTCGGACGCAGCCGACAGGCGCCGCCCGGGGCGCTGCCCGTGGTGACGTTCACGGACCAGGTCAATTTCCACTGGAACGGGGTCACGCTGCGCGCCATGCACATGCCGCACGCGCACACGGACGGGGATGCGGCGATCCACTTCGTCGAGGCCAACGTCCTGCACATGGGCGACCTGTTCTTCAACGGGCGCTATCCCTTCATCGACACCGGAAGCGGCGGGTCCGCGGATGGTCTCATCGAGGCCGTGCGGGCCGGGTTGGCGCTGACGGATGCCGATACCAAGATCATTCCGGGGCACGGGCCGCTCGCCACACCGCAGGACCTCGAGGCATACCTCGACATGCTCGTGACCGTACGCGAGCGGGTGGCGATGCTGGCGGCGGAGGGGATGACGGAGGACGAGGTCGTGGCGGCCAACCCGACCGCACGGTTCGACGGTTCCTGGCGCAGGGATCCCGAAGGGTTCGTGCGGGCGGTGTTTCAGGCCGTGGTCGGGTCCCGGTGAGGTGTGACGCGTACCTGGTGCGTCGGCGTGTCGTGCCGGGACAGGTCGCTAGCTTGCGTGTTCAACCCATGAGCACGGAGTAATCATGGCGCACTATGCGATCGGGATCATTCCCGGGGACGGGATCGGGCCGGAGGTGCTACGGGAAGGGACCAAGGTGCTCGACGCCGTCGCCGCGGACGAAGACTTCACGTACGAATTCGTCGAGTACCCGTACTGTGGCGAGTACTACCTCAAGACGAAGGAACTGGTCCCCGACCGGGTGATCGACGAGTGGCGCGGGCTGGACGCCGTGCTGTTGGGGGCGATCGGGCATCCCGATGTGGAACCCGGACTGGTCGAGCGGTCGGTCATTCTCGGACTGCGGTTCGGGCTGGACCTGTACATCAACCTGCGCCCCATCAAGCTGTATGCCGAGCATCTGTGCCCGCTCAAGGACAAGGGGCCAGAGCACCTGGACTGTGTCGTGATCCGCGAGAACACGGAGGGCTTCTACGCGCAGATCGGCGGTCATCTGAAGAAGGGGACCCCCGACGAGGTCGCGCTCGTGAACGGGGTATATACCTGGAAGGGATGCGAGCGCGCCGTCCGCTACGCCTTCGAGCTGGCCGAACGGCGCCGCGAGGGGCGCGGGCCGGACCACGAGGCGCGCGTGACGCTCGTCGACAAGGCGAACGCCATCCGGCCCCACGATATCTGGACGCGAGCCTACGCCACGGTCGCCGCCGATTTTCCGGCGATCGCCCAGGACCACGCGTATGTCGATGCGGCGTGCATGTGGATGATCAAGAACCCGGAGTGGTTCGACGTGATGGTCACGACGAATCTGTTCGGGGACATCATCACGGATCTCGGGGCGATGCTGCAGGGCGGGATGGGGATCGCGGCGTCAGGGAACATCCACCCCGGGAAGACGTCGATGTTCGAGCCGATTCACGGCTCGGCACCGAAGTACACGGGCAAGAACATCGCGTGTCCGCTGGGGTCGATCCTCGCCGTCAGCATGATGCTCGATCACCTGGGCGAGCCGGCGGCGGCCGCGCGCGTGGAAGACGCCGTGGCGCGGCTGCTCCGGACGGGTGAAGTGAAGACGGCCGATGCGCGAAGCGGTATTGCGACGGACGCGATGGGCGACATGGTCGTCGATCGTCTGCGACAGAGCTAGACACGAACTGCCGCCGGTATCCGGCGGAGATCCCCGGGGTCGGCGATGAACTCGGGACCATCGAGGTCGGCAAGATCGCCAATCTGGTGGTGACCAACGGCGATCCTCTGGAGATCCGGACACAAGTCCATCACGTCTTCGTCCGCGGGGTCGACGTCGGGGTGGGCAACAAGCACCAACTGCTGTACGACCGGTACCGCGCACGTCCGCTGCCCGATCGCCGGCCGTAATCGGTCTCCCTTCATGCCGAACGCCCCGTCCACCGATGCCGGTGGGCGGGGCGTTCGTGCCTGTGCGGCGGGCTCAGGACTCGGGGAGCTGCCGCTGCTTCTGGTCGGCCAACCGCATCAGGGCGCGCTCCGTGAACTCGAGCCGGTCGGCCATCTCCGCCATGTCCTCATGCACGGCGTCGACGCTCGTGCGGAGCTCGTCCATCGCCCGAAGCAATTCGGGGTTCGCCTGCTGTCCGGCCTTAAGACTGCGCCACCGGGCCACCGTCCATGCGAGGACGCCCGCCCCGCCGAGCAGTCCGCCTGTGACGATTCCCAGGGCAATGAGGTCTTTCCAGAACGCTAAGACATTCGGGTCCACGCTTGGTCTCCATCAATGCGTTTGTTGAAGCGCTTGGTGGTTAGGGGTAGAGGCGGACGACGGACCATCCTTCGTTCGCCCGGTCGTACCGAAGTCGGTCGTGGAGGCGGTTCACCCGGCCCTGCCAGAACTCGATGCGTGCGGGTACGAGCCGGAAGCCGCCCCAGTAGGGCGGCAGCGGCACGTCGCCGTCGGCGAACTCACGTTCGCGGTCGGCGATGCGCCGTTCGAGCTCTGCCCGGTCGGCGAGCGGGCGGCTCTGCTGCGATGCCCACGCACCGATCCGGGCACCGCGGGGCCGCGTCGAGAAATAGGCGAACGACTCATCAGCCGTCAGCCGTTCGATGGCTCCCTCGATGCGCACCTGTCGCTCGAGCACCGCCCAATGGCAGACAATGGCCGCCCGCGGGTTGGCGTTCAGCTCGTCGGCCTTGCGGCTCTCGTAGTTGGTGAAGAACCGGAAGCCCCGGTCGTCGACGCCTTTGAGCAGCATCATGCGCGCCGACGGTGTGCCGTCGGGCGACGCGGTGGCGACGGTGATGGCCTCCGGGAGGAAGATCCCGGCGGCTTCGGCAGCCGCCATCCATTCCCGGAAGAGGTCGAACGGGTCGGGGGCCTCGGCAAGCGGGGGCAGTGTACCGGCCACACCGCGCCCGAGCGTCAGGATGGCTCGGAGATTCGAGAGCAGCGACATCAGGACGTCGTATCTCCTTCGTCGGGTCTACGAACGGTTTGGGTCCGACCGTGGCCGGATGGTCGCCCGCAGGCGTCCCGACCGACACGGCTGCGTCCAACCCTGCGCTCGCCGCTGCGATCCCGGCGTCTCCGGTGTTACGCGTGGCGAGCGATCGTCACCTTCGCATGCCGAATCCTAGCGGGTCACCTCGAGCAAGGGTGATCGGCGTACCCGCGCGCTCCGTTGCACCGGCGTCATATCGAG
>JBDHIW010000239.1:0-3347 GCA_039587215.1 Gemmatimonadota bacterium
GCCATGACGCACGTGCTCTTCGTTTGCACCGGCAACATCTGCCGGAGCCCGCTCGCGGAAGGCCTTCTGCGGCGCCTCGTGTCGCTGGAAGAGCTGGACGGGGTTGGGGTCTCCTCGGCCGGCACCGGGGCGTGGGACGGTGCGCCAGCCTCCGAGGGGGCCTACCTCGTGGGGCTGGAGCACGCACTCGACCTCTCGGCGCACCGGGCGACCCTCCTCACCCGCGACGTGGTCAAACGCTCGAACCTCATTCTGACGATGGCCCGTCATCACCGGCGTCGGGTCGAAGAGCTGGGCGGGAGCGGGCGCGTGTTCGTGCTCGGGGAATACGTCGGGCTGACAGGTGCGGCGGCCGAGGTGGCGGATCCCTTTGGAAGCGATCTCGACGTGTATCGCTCGACGTACCGGCAGCTGCAGGAGCTGATCCCCGGGGTCGTGGAGCGGCTCCGCAAGGACGGTGGGCGTGCATCCGAAGCCGACTAGCCGCCTCCTGGCGATTGTGGGCGACCCCGTCGCGCACTCGGCGTCACCCGCGATGCACAATGCGGCGTGTGCCGTGCTGGGGCTCGATGCCGTCTACGTCGGCCTGCGGGTCACCTCGGACGACCTCGCCGATGTCGTGACCGGCCTTCGGGCGGTCGGGGCGGCCGGGAACATCACCGTCCCGCACAAAGTGGCGTTCGCCGCACTCGCCGACGAACGGACAGAGACGGCCGCACGGATCGGCGCCGTGAACACCTTCTGGGCCACGGACGGGGTCCTCCATGCGGACAACACGGACGTGGATGGCGTACTCGCTGCCACCGAGGGAATGCCGGCGCCGTGGACGATTCTGGGCACCGGGGGAGGCGCACGGGCGGCGGCCGAAGCGGCGCGGCGTCGAGGCGTCCCGGCAGGGGTTCGCTCTCGTGCCGAGGACCGCGCGCGTGCCTTCGTCGAGTGGGCGAAGACCATCGGCCTCGACGACGTGCGGGTGGTCGATGCAGTCGAGCCTGGTGGCACGGTGATCAACGCCACGCCGCTGGGTTTGCGCGCGGACGATCCGCTGCCGCTCGCCGACGCCGACCTCGAACGGGCGGGGGCGATCATGGACATGGCCTATGCGGCAGGAGGGGGTACCCGCCTCGTACGTCAGGCCGTCGCCGCCGGCGTGCGGTGCACGGACGGGCGGACGATGCTGGTCGCACAGGCCGCCGCGGCGTTCGAACGGTTCTTCCCGGGAGTCGAAGCCCCGCGCGAGGTCATGGCGGCGGCGGCACAGCGCGTTCTGGCGTGAGGGCAGCGGGGGCCGCTCTCGTGCGGTACGTGCTGCCGAACCGGTGCGTGTGTTGTGACGGAGCCGTGCCGGCGCGGACGCCCGACGCACTGGTGTGCGGACTGTGCCGCTCCCGTTGGCGGCCGCTCGCCCCGGGCTGTAAGCGCTGCGGGCAGCCCTGCCCGCCGGTCGGACCCTGCAGGTTCTGCGATGCGTGGCCGGATGCGTTGCGGTGGGTACGCAGCGCGGTGTGGCTGGGCGACGAGGCGCGCGGCGTCGTGCACCACCTCAAATACGAGGGCTACCACGCGCTCGTCGACCCGATGGCCGACCGGATCGCTCGTGGGCGCCCCCCGGGGGCGGATCTCCTCGTTCCGATCCCGCTCGCGACCCGTCGCGCACGCGCTCGCGGATACAATCAAGCGGCGCTTCTCGCGAACGCGCTGGCCGAGCGGTGGGCGATTCCCTGCGATCCTCGGTTCCTTCGCCGCATCCGTGAGACGCGGTCGCAGACCGACCTGGAGCCGACGCGACGCCACGCCAACGTGCGGGGTGCGTTCCGAGCTCGGGGACCCATCCGCGACCGGGCGGGTGGGCGCGAACTGCGGATTATATTGGTCGATGACGTTCTCACCACTGGCGCCACGGTCGCTGCGGCCGCGGGCGCTCTGCGCGATGCGGGGTGGGAATGGGTGGGTGCGGTGACCTTCGCGCGCGCGACGCCCTTCGGTGTTCGCGGTATGCTGGACGCGGCATCTCTACTGACCTCATGACACGACGTGTACGCACGACGGAGGATTCGATGGCTCTCAAGGTGGCAATCAATGGTTTCGGACGGATCGGTCGGAACGTACTGCGGGCGATTCGCAAGACGGGCGCGGACATCGATCTGGTCGCGGTGAACGATCTGACCGATGCCGGGACGCTGGCGCATCTGCTGAAGTACGACTCGGTCCATGGACGGTTCGACGGGACGGTCGAGGTCGAAGAGGGAGGCCTGCGCGTCGACGGCGATGCGATGACGGTGTTCTCGGAGCGGGATCCGTCGAAGCTTCCGTGGGGTGACCTCGGGGTCGACATCGTCCTGGAGGCGACCGGGCTGTTCACACAGCGGGACAAAGCGGCCGCGCACATCGAGGCGGGCGCCAAGAAGGTGGTCATCTCGGCGCCGGCGAAGCAGGAGGACATCACGATCGTCGTGGGGGTGAATCACGAGCAGTACGACCCGGCCAATCACCATGTGATCTCGAACGCGTCCTGCACCACGAACTGCTTGGTGCCCGTGGTGAAGGTGATTCGCGACTCGTTCGGCTTCGAGCGCGGCTTCATGACGACCGTGCACAGCTACACGAATGACCAGCGCATTCTCGATCTGCCGCACAAGGACCTTCGCCGGTCGCGCGCGGCGGCGATGAGCATCATCCCGACGACGACGGGCGCGGCGCGCGCGACGGCGCTGGTGATCCCCGAGGTGAAGGGCAAGATCGACGGCATGGCCCTTCGGGTTCCGACGGCGGACGTATCCCTGGTGGATCTCACGTGCGTCGTCGAGCGCGGCACCTCGGCGGAGGACGTCAACGCCGCATTCCACGCAGCTGCCGCCGGCCCGCTGGCCGGTGTGTTGGCGGTGAGCGACGAGCCGCTGGTGTCCGTGGACTACATCGGCGATCCGTATTCGAGTACGGTGGATGCCATGTCCACCAACGTGCTGGACGGTACCCTGGTGCACGTGTCCTCGTGGTACGACAACGAGATGGGCTACTCGCACCGCTGCGTGGACCTGATGACGTACATCGGCGAGCGGTTGTAGTGAAGCGCACGCTGGAGGCCCTCGAGGGACAACCCCTCGAGGGTCAGCGGGCACTGGTGCGCGTGGATTTCAACGTGCCCCTGGCAGATGGCAAGGTCGCGGACGCCACCCGTATTCGCGCGGCCCTTCCCAGCATCCAGTGGCTCCAGCGTCGTGGGTGCCGTGTCGTACTGTGCTCGCATCTGGGACGCCCGAAGGGCGCGGTGACACCGAAGTACTCGCTGCGTCCCGTGCTGCCGGTCCTGGAGTCACTCCTCGGGTCGCCGGTCACGTGGATCGGCG
>JBDHIW010000240.1:0-3317 GCA_039587215.1 Gemmatimonadota bacterium
TCTAGGTGACGAAGGGTTGGGTCGTAGGCATGGCGAGCGCAGTCGGCGCTCTGGCGCTGATTCCGCGCGTGGCGAGTGCGGCCGAGGCGGGTGGGACGGACCACGACCTGGTCGTGCGGCTCTTCTTGGTGCTCGCGGTCATGCTCGCCGCCGGCGCAGCGGGTGGTGTGGCTTTCCGGCGCTTCGGCCAACCGCCGGTCCTCGGGGAACTGCTCGTCGGTGTCATCCTGGGAGGCAGCGTGCTCGGGGTGATCCCGACGGGCGCGGGCGACCCGCTGACGCCCATCATCACGGTCCTCGCCGAAATCGGCGTGGTCATCCTCCTGTTCCAGATCGGTCTGGAAACGGACATCGACCAGCTGTTCCGCGTGGGCAGTTCCGCGGCCGTCGTCGCCATCGTCGGGGTCGTGGTGCCGTTGGCCAGTGGTGTCCTGTTCTGGCTCTCTCCCCTCGCGCCGCAGTCATTCAGCAATGCCGACACGCTGACCACGGCTCTCTTCGTGGGGGCCACCCTCACAGCAACGTCGGTCGGCATCACGGCCCGTGTCCTCAAGGACCTCCGGGTCATGGGTTCGGTCGAGTCGCGATTGATCGTCGGGGCAGCCGTGATCGACGATGTGCTGGGTCTGATCCTCTTGTCGGTGGTGTCGTCACTCGTGGTCGGCGAGGCACTGAGCCTCGGCCAGCTCTCGCTCACCGTGGGCAACGCTATCGGCTTCCTCGTCCTGGCCGTCGGCGTCGGTCTCGTGGTGATGCGCCGGCTCTTCGGGATCATCGATCAGCTCTTCGTGGGCGGGGTCCTGCTCGTCACGGCGTTCGCCTTCGCGCTCGCGCTGTCCGCTATCGCAAGCATCGTCGGGTCCGCGCTCATCATCGGCGCGTTCGCGGCGGGCATCGTCTTGTCCGGCGGGAATCAGTTCGACGCCGTCGGCGAGCGCATCCGACCGGTTGCCGACATCTTCACCCCGATCTTCTTCCTCAGCATCGGCGCGCAGTTCGACGTAGGGCTGCTGAATCCATTTGTCGAGTCGAACCTGCCTGTGCTCGGCCTGGGCTTCCTGCTCACGATCATCGCCATCGCCGGGAAGGTGGTGACAGGGTGGTCGGTGCCGTGGCGGCGCTTCAATCGGCCGGCCGTCGGCTTCGGCATGATGCCGCGGGGCGAGGTCGGGCTGATCTTTGCCAACATGGGGCTCGTCGCCGGCGTGCTGAAGCCGGAGCTGTTTGGCGCGATCATCCTCATGGTGATTGCCAGTACGCTGCTGGCGCCCCCGCTTCTGAAGTGGACCTTCGGACGGTGGGGAGTCACCGAACCTGAAGCGGGCCGACCGACGCGGCTCTCCCGTCATCTGCAGCGGATCGGTGCATTGCCTGAGGAGGCAGCGTCGCCTTCTCCCGATGAACCCGGAGGTGACGATGCGTCCTGACGGCCGCCAACCCGCGCACATGCGCACCGTGACACTCGAGCGGGGCGCCGCGCCGAACGCCGAGGGCTCCTGCCTGGTGCAGTTCGGAGATACCCATGTGCTGTGCACGGCCAGCGTGCAGACCGGCACGCCGCCGTGGCGCCGGGACTCGGGGCTCGGGTGGGTCACGGCCGAGTACGCGATGCTACCCCGTGCCACGACCGAGCGCACCAATCGCGAACGGCGGGGCGCGGGTGGTCGCACGTCGGAGATTCAGCGGCTGATCGGTCGCAGCCTGCGAGCCACCCTCTCCACGTTCGCCTTTGGCGAGTACACCATCTATGTGGACTGCGACGTGCTGCGAGCCGACGGAGGCACGCGGACGGCCGCCATCACGGGCGGGGCGGTGGCGCTCGCCGACGCGTGTACGTGGCTCGCCGCCGAGACGGGGGGCACCAACCCGTTCGGTCGACTGGTCGCCGCGGTCTCGGTCGGCGTCGTCGACGGCGCATGCGTCGTCGACCTCTGCTACGACGAAGACCGTCGAGCCGACGTCGATGCGAATCTCGTTCTCTCCGAGCCCGACCGGTTCGTCGAGTTTCAGTCGACGGCCGAGGGCGAGGCCTTTGCCCGAGAGGATCTCGACCGTCTCCTCGACCTCGGACAAGAGGCCGTCCAGCAGCTTTTTGCCATGCAGAAGGCGGCACTGGACCGATAGGCGTGGACACCCTGCTCGTCGCCACGCGCAACCCCGGCAAACAGCGTGAGATTGCCGCGATCCTCGAAGGCTTAGGGCCGCGGATCGTGTTCCCGAACGACATCGGTCTCCGGGAACGGGTAGAAGAAGAGCGAATCGAGACCGGCGAAACGTTCGAGCAGAACGCCGTACGCAAGGCCGAGTACTTCGCCCGTCTGAGCCGGCTGCCTACGTGCGCCGATGATTCGGGCATCGAGGTCTTCGCGCTCGGGGGACGTCCGGGAGTGCGGTCCCGACGCTTCGCGATGGAGGTGGGGCGGGGGATGACCCAGGACGAAGCGAACAACGCGGAACTCCTCCGGCGATTGGCGGGAGCGACGGACGACAGGCGTCGCGCACGCTACCGCTGTGTCGTGGCGCTCCTCACCCGCGTCGACGCCGTCCCGCGGATCTTCGACGGGGAATGCAGCGGGCGTATTCTTCAGGCACCCGACGGCACCAATGGGTTCGGGTACGACCCGCTGTTCTTTTCAGACGACCTCGGCCAGGGATTCGGGACGGCCGAACCTGCGGCGAAGGACGAAGTGAGCCACCGGGGTCGCGCGTTTCGCCAGCTTGCGGCGTGGATGACGGGGGGAGGATCGTGACCTCAGTACGTCTCAACCGGGGAGTACACCGATGACCGATCAGCCTTCCGACGACCGTGTGTTGGACGAGGTCCTCGAGCGGACCGGCCTCTCGATCGCCGCGATGGCGGCGATGCTCGGAGCGACGACTGCCCAACTCGAAGCCTATCGGACCGGCGAGGAGCCGCTGCCTGCGGACGTGCTCCGGAAGACGTTGCCCGAGGCGCTACGAGCGCATTCGCGGGAACTGATGGCCCTTGCCGCCGAAGCCGAAGCGACTCCCGTGCCGAGCGGGGGGCCGCGTCCCACCATTCGCACTCAGCTCATCGCGGAAGTCATGGAGCACGTCGAGAAGAAGAGCGATGCCGCGGAAGCGGAAGGCGACGACGCCCGCGAAGACGAGGTGCCCAAAGGGTAGCTGGTCGGGCGGCAGGTGCGCCGGCGTTCTTTGTGGACGACTCAGGCACCAAGTAAGTTGTTGACGCAGTACGCAGTACAGCATCCTCGGGGCGTGGCGCAGCCCGGTAGCGCGCCTGCTTTGGGAGCAGGAAGTCGCCGGTTCGAATCCGGCCGCCCCGACTCACACCT
>JBDHIW010000241.1:0-3303 GCA_039587215.1 Gemmatimonadota bacterium
CTCGGAACATCGCCGCCTCTGGCCAGCGATGCGGGATGCCGCCCGCCGGCTGGAGCGGGACATCCCTGGCCTCGGTGTCGCGGTGGCCGCGGAGGCCGAGGGAGGGGTCCATGAGGGCGGATCGTGGGTCTACTCGTCGGACGCACGCGCCGTCGCCAGCGCCGCGGACGGGGGCATCTGCAAGTCCGGAACGATCACGCTGGAATCGGCGCTGCTCGGCATGCCCATGGTCGTCGCCTACCGGGTCCATCCGTGGACGGCGACGCTGGCACGCAAGCTCCTGCGCGTGGATCACGTGGGGTTGGTCAATCTGATCGCGGACCGCCCGGTCGTGCCGGAGTTGCTCCAAGACGCCGTGACACCGACGGCGCTCGCCGACGCGGTCCGCCCGCTCCTCGACGCCTCGGCACCGCCGGCGCGCGCCCAGCGCGCCGCCTTCGAAGCGCTTCGCGGCCAGCTCGGCGAACCCGGCGCCAGCGCGCGGGTCGCCGAACTGGCACTTGGAATGGCGGCCTGATGAGCGTCGTCGCATCCATGGTGCGTGCCGCGGTGCGGGGGATGGCGCACACCTGGCGTCTGGAGGTCCGCGGCACCGACCGCGTGGCGGCGGCGCGCACCCGCGGCCCCGTACTCTTCGCCGTGTGGCACGGGCAGCTGCTGGCCCCGCTCTGGCATCGTCGGCAGGAGGGGATTGTGCTGCTCGTGAGTGCGCATCGAGACGCCGAGGTGCTCAGGAAGGCCGCGATCGCGTGGGGCTATGACGTCGCCCCGGGCTCCAGCACCCGCGGCGGGGCCCACGGACTCCGGCGCGTCATCACGGCACTGCGCTCGGGCCTGGATGCCGCCATCACCCCCGACGGGCCACGGGGCCCGGCGCGCGTGGCGAAGCACGGCGTCGTGGCCGCGGCCGCGAGCGGGGCCGCGGCCATCGTGCCGGTCGCCGCCCGGGCCGACCGCGCATGGCGCTTCGGATCGTGGGACCGCTTCACCCTGCCGCGTCCGGGCGCGCGCGTGCGCATCGTGTACGGCGAACCCCTGCTAATCCAACGGGACGCGGATCGAGCGCGGGCGCACACGGACTTCGAACGCGCAATGCAGGCCTGCGAGGCGGCGTGCCGGGCGTAGCCCGCTGGGTCTGGACCAGCCAGCATCGCGGGGCGTCCGCGCTCCGTTTGGGGCTCGCGCCCGCCGCGGTCGCGTACGCGGGCCTGATGCGCGCCCGAGCCGCGTGGGGGCGCCGCGCTGCGCCGGGACCGTTGCCGGTGCCTACCGTGGTGGTGGGGAGCCTGCTCGCGGGTGGGTCCGGGAAGACGCCCGTCGCCTCGTGGATCGCGCGGCGCGCGTCGGATCTCGGATTCGCACCGGCCATCGTCATGCGACCCCACACCGGCGACGAGGCGGCCCTCCACGGTCAGGCGACCCCGGAGATCCCCGTCATGACCGATGCGGACCGCCGGCGCGGCGTTCGGGCGGCGCACCGCGCCGGGCGCGATCTCGCCGTTCTGGACGATGCGTTCCAACGGATGGACGTGCAGGGCGACCTGACGGTAGGCTTGGCGCTGGCGGACGCCGCGGCGCTCCCCGCGTGGACCCATCCGGCCGGTCCCTGGCGCGAAGCGCCGGACGCCCTGGGCCGCGCCGATGTGCTGATTGTGACGCGCAAGCGGGCCGACCGGCACGCGTCCTCGGCCATGGCCGCGGAGCTCCGACGGCGCTGGCCGGGTGTCCCCGTCGGTGAACTCCGCTTCGTGATCGGGGCGCTTCGACGCCTCATCGACTCGGACCCCGTGCCCCTGGAGACCCTGCAGGGTCGTCGAGTGCTGGCGAGCGCCGGCATCGCGGATCCGGCGAGCCTCGGGGCTCTCTGCGCACAGCTCGGGGCCCGCGTCCAGGTACGGGCCTGGCCGGACCACCACCGGTACCGGCAGACGGATCTCGACGCGCTCCTCCAGATCGCGGCCGGGGTTGATTACGTTGTAGTCACTGAAAAAGACGCGGTAAAGCTCCAAACGCGGTGGCCCCGCAACGCGCCCTCACCGCTGGTGGCCACCTTGGGGTTCGAATGGGAGACGGGGGACGACACCCTGTCGAACATGCTGGGCCGGTTGCGAAGGGGACCGGTCGCGTGACCACGGCTGGCAGAACGCCAGACATCCTATGACCGATACCGACAAGACGGCGAAGACCGCGCAAACGATCCTCGGGCGGGACAAGGACCCGTCGCTCGACGAGGACAACCCGTTCGAGGCGATGATGGCGCGGTTCGATCACGCGGCACAGCTCCTCGACCTGGATCCCGGCAGCTATCAGGTGCTGCGGTCTCCCGAAAAGCAGATCATCACCTCCGTGCCGATCGAGCGCGACAACGGCGACATCGAGGTGTTCACGGGTTACCGCGTCATCCACAACACCGCGCGCGGACCCGCCAAGGGCGGCATCCGCTTCGACACGCGGGTCACGCTCGACGAGGTCAAGGCGCTCGCGGCGTGGATGACCTGGAAGTGCGGGGTCGTGAACATCCCCTTTGGCGGCGCGAAGGGCGGTGTGGTGTGCGACCCCACGCAGCTGTCCATCAAGGAACTCGAGCGCATCACGCGCCGCTACACGGCGATGCTGATCGAGACCCTGGGGCCCGAGTCCGACATTCCAGCCCCCGACGTCAACACCAATGAGCGCGTGATGGCGTGGGTGATGGACACGTACTCGATGCACATGCGGCATCCGGTCACCGCGGTCGTCACCGGGAAGCCGGTCGAGATGGGTGGCTCGCTCGGGCGGCGTGAAGCGACGGGGCGGGGATGCATGATCGTGACGCAGCAAGCCCTCCGTCACCTCGGCCTGCCGCAGCGCGGTACGAAGGTCGCCGTGCAGGGCTTCGGCAACGTCGGATCGGTGGCGGGCCAACTCCTCGAGAAAGAGGGCCTCACGATCGTCGCCATCAGCGACATCTCGTGCGCGCTCTACAACCCCAACGGCATCTACATGGACGATGCGATCCGGTGGGTGCGCGAACACCGATACCTCGAGGGCTATCCGAACGCCGACACCATCCCGATCGAGGAGCTCTTTACCCTCGACGTCGACGTGCTCATCCCCGCGGCGGTCGAAAACGCCATCACCCGCCGCAACGCCAAAGACGTTCGGGCGCGCATCGTCTGCGAGGGCGCGAACGGGCCGACGTCCGCGAGCGCGGACCGGATTCTCGAAGAGAACGGCGTCTTCGTGGTCCCCGACATCCTGGCGAACGCCGGGGGCGTCACCGTGAGCTACTTCGAGTGGGTGCAGGACCGCATGGGCTACTTC
>JBDHIW010000037.1:0-15225 GCA_039587215.1 Gemmatimonadota bacterium
ACGACGATGGCGTTCGACTGGGCGACGGCCGCAGGCGCCGCGGCGAGTGTCAGCGCGAGGGCGAGCAGACCGCTCCGACAAGAGAATGCGTGCATAGCGCCTCGAAGATAACCGCTCCTCAGGGTGGCCCCCAACCCGGAACGCCGAACGGGCGACCGTGCGGATTCACGGGCGCCCGTTCGACTCGTGCTGCGCGCTCGAGTGTCAGCCGGCGTCCGCATACCGCCGGGCCACCTCGCTCCAGTTCACCGCATTCCACCAGGCCGCGACGTAGTCCGGTCGACGGTTCTGATAGTGCAGGTAATAGGCGTGCTCCCACACGTCGAGGCCGAGGATCGGCGTCATGCCGTCCATCAGTGGGCTGTCCTGATTCGCAGTGCTGAGCACCGTGAGACCGCCGTCGGCGACCGCAAGCCACGCCCAGCCGCTTCCGAACCGGGTCGCGGCCGCGTTCGCGAACTCCGCCTGGAAGGCACCGAAGTCACCGAACGCCCCGGCGATGGCCTCCGCGAGGTCGCCGCCCGGCTCCCCGCCGCCGTCGGGTGACATGACTGTCCAGAACAGCGTGTGGTTGGCGTGCCCGCCGCCGTTGTTGCGCACGGCACCGCGAATGGCCTCGGGGACAGCCGACAGATCGCCGATGAGCGCTTCGACGCTCAGGGCCTGCAGGTCCGGCGAGCTTTCGAGGGCCGCGTTCAGCTTGGCGACATAGCCCGCGTGGTGCTTGCCATGGTGGATTTCCATCGTCCGCGCATCGATATGCGGCTCCAGCGCGGCGTAGTCGTACGGTAGGTTGGGCAGTTCGTGCGCCATCGAGAGGCTCCTCCGCCCGCGGCGGGCGATTAGAATTATCCGTGGTTTGGCCGTAGTAATTACGGTGGAGGGAGCGGCCGACACAAGACACGCACGCACGGAGAGGCGAGGTGGCGCTCATGCACTTGCAGGTCGGCGACGAGGCACCCGACTTCACCCTCCCGTCCACTGAGGGTGAAATGCGGTCGCTGAGGGACCATCGCGGGCGGTACGTCCTGCTGGCATTCTTTCCCGCGGCTTTCACCGACGTCTGTACGGCAGAGATGTGCGAGCTGACCACCGACCGCAGGCAGTTCGAAGCCGCGGGGGTGGATGTGCTCGGCATTAGCGCCGACGCTATTCCCTCGCTCCTCGAGTTTCGTCGCAAGGAGGGGATCGACATCCCGCTCCTGAGCGACGCACGGCGTGACGTGATCCGGACGTATGGGGTGCTCGACGAGGTCTTTTATCAAGCGGCGCGGGCGTATCTGCTGGTCGACCCCGAGGGCCGGGTGCGGTGGGCGCACCAGGAAGAGCACGGCGGGCTGCGGCGATCGCGCGAGGAATTGCTGGCCCTGCTCGATACGGCGACCGGATTGTGACCGCGCCGTGTGGTTGTGGCCCCCGTCGCGGGTTCCTACGTTCTAGCGCATGACGTCTCCCGAAGGCACCGCAGCCCCGCCTCCCCCGCTCGAAGCGCAGGGACTCCGGGTCATTGCCGATGTCACCGGGTTTTTGGCGGCGGATCTCGGTACCGAAGAGCTGCTCCTCCGCGTTTCAAGGTCCCTCGCTCGGGGATTGGGCGCCGAGGCGTGCCGGATCTGGGTGCGGGCGGCGGACGGACTCGACTTCCGGGCGGTGGTCGCTGAGACCGATGAGGATCCCGCGCACCGTTCGGCCGACGAGATTCGTGAGACGAGCAATCTGGGGACCGACGTCCGCGACGGCCGCTTGCACTGCTGGTTCCCGCTCGTGCACGACGGCGAGCTGCTTGGCCAGCTCGAGATGGCGTTTGCGGCCGACGCGGTACCCGATCCCCACGACCGCGTCGCGCAGATCGTCGCCAACATTCTGTCGCCGCTCCTCGGCGCG
Source organism: Gemmatimonadota bacterium (assembly GCA_039587215.1). GTDB lineage: Bacteria > Gemmatimonadota > Gemmatimonadetes > Gemmatimonadales > GWC2-71-9 > CAMYLY01. Next base: position 1,885 of record JBDHIW010000037.1, read on the forward strand.
CTCGAACTCTCGGAGGATCTGGCCAGCGAGGTGGCGCTGCGGACCCGTGAGATCGAGTCCCAGCGGCTGTTCACTGCGAAGATCATCGATTCACTGCCCGTCGGACTCTACGTGATCGATCGGGAGTACCACATTCAGGCGTGGAACCGCAAGCGGGAGACGGGCACGCAGGGCGTCGTCCGGGACGAAGCGATCGGGCGCAACGTGTTCGACGTGCTGCACCGCCAGCCGCACGTGCTGCTGAAGCGCGAATTCGATCGCGTGTTCGAGACGGGCACGATGGAGGAGATGGAGGTTGTGTCGGAGGCGTCGGGCGACCGCCGCTTTTACCGGCTGACCAAGATTCCCATGCGGCTCGACGACGGCCCGGTGAGCCACGTCATCACGATCGGCGAGGATATCACCCAGTGGAAGCACGTCCAGCAGCAGGTGGCGCAGACGGAGAAGCTCGCCGCCGTGGGGCAGCTGGCTGCCGGGGTCATGCACGAGATCAACAATCCGCTGGCGACCATCGGAGCATGCGTCGAAGCGCTTGGGGCGCGAGCCGAAGACCTGACCGAGGCCGAGCGGCAAGGCATCCAGGAGTACCTGCGGATCGTCGAATCGGAGTTGGGGCGCTGTCACGCCATCGTCGACGGCCTCCTCGACTTCTCACGGCCCAAGGCTCGGGTCAAGCGGCGCGCCAGCATCAACGCGATCGTCGAGGACGCGCTGTTCTTGATCCGCCACCATGACCGCTACAAGGACATCACGCTGCAGCGGGAGCTCATGGCCGGGCTGCCGTCGATCGACGCCAATACGGAACAGCTGATCCAGGTGTTCCTGGCGTTGATGCTCAACGCGATCGATGCCATGGAGGGGAAGGGGACCCTCACGGTCCGCACCCAGCGCGACCCGGACCGGCACGACCACGTCTTGGTCGTCTTCTCCGATACGGGCATCGGTATCGCGGACGACGATCTGCCGAAGATCTTCGAGCCTTTCTTCACGACCAAGCAGCCGGGGCGCGGGACGGGGCTCGGGCTGTCCATCTGCTACGGGATCGTACAGGAGCATGGTGGCCGCATGACCGTCGAGTCGCAGTTCGGTCACGGTACCGAGTTCTTGGTGCAGCTTCCGGCACTCGCCGACGGCGCGGACGCATGAAGATCCTCGTGGTGGAGGACGACCGTACGGTTGGGCAGCATGTGCAGCGGGGGCTCGAAGAGCACCGGTTCAACGTCGACCTCGTCGACGAAGGCGGCGCGGCGCTCGAGCGGGCCTCGCAGACGGAGTACGACGTCATCGTCCTGGACCTCCGACTTCCCGGCATGACCGGGATGGAAGTGCTGCGCACCCTGCGCGACCGAGGGCTCGTGACCCCGGTCCTCGTGCTGACCGCGCAGGACGCCGTCGAGTCCAAGGTGGAGGCGCTCCGCAAGGGCGCCGACGATTACGTCACCAAGCCGTTCGCGTTCGAGGAGTTGCTGGCGCGGGTCGAGGCGCTCAGCCGGCGGCCGCACGCGATCGCGCCGCCGATTCTCGAGGTGGCGGACCTGCGCATCGACACGGGCCGGCACGAAGTGGCGCGAGCCGGCACGCCCGTGGAACTCACCCCGAAGGAGTACTCCGTCCTGGAGTACCTGGCGCGGAACGCCGGACGGGTCATGTCGCGGACCCTGATCACGGAGTACGCCTGGGATTACCACTTCGACCCCGGCACGAACATCGTCGACGTGGTGATCAACCGTCTGCGGAAGAAGATCGATCAGGGGCCGGGGACCAAGCTGATCCATACCGTCCGCGGCGTGGGCTACGTCCTGCGAGACAGCTGAGCCGTGCAGACGATTCGGGGCCGACTGGCCGTCTGGTATGCGGTGGCGCTCGGTGCCACCCTGGTCGCGTTTGGAGGGATTCTCTATGGCCTCCAGCGGACCGAGTCGTACCCGGAGCTCGACAGTCGCGTGCAGGTCGAAACCAGTCTGATCGCGGCGATGCTCAGGGAGGCGCGCAGCGCGCGCGGGAGCGTCGTGTGGATCGACCCGCAGACCCGTGGACCGGCGCTGTTGCCGGACGTGGCCTCGCTGCTCGAAGGCGTTCCCGGGTACGTGGTGGTGCTCGGGACGTCCGGCACGCTATTTCTCTCGGCCGAGGCCAGGGCGATGCCGTTCGCGGACGTGGACCGCCTCATCGGCGCGGTGAGTGAACTCGATGCCGGGGAACGGTTCGGTCTCATCAATCTGGCTCAGTCGGTCGGGACGGTGCGGTACTTCATCAACGCGCGCATCGATGCGGGACCCGAGATTCGCGCAGTGGCGGCGGCGGCGCCGCTGGGGGACCTGCGGCTGGCCCCGGAGCGGCTTCTCAGCGCCATGCTCCTCATCGCGCCCTTGGTCCTCATCGTCTCGTGGCTCGTTGGGGACTTCCTGGTCGGTCGGACACTGCAGCCGGTCGACGACATCGTCGACGAAGTGAAGGCCATCAGTGACGGTCGCAGCCTCCATCGCCGCCTCGCGTCGTCCACGGTGCACGACGAACTGGCACGTCTCACGTCGACGCTGAACCTGATGCTGGGCCGGCTCGAGCGGAGCTTCTCGACCCTGCGGCGCTTCACCGCCGACGCCAGCCATGAACTGAAGACGCCGCTGACCGTGCTGCGTTCGGGCATCGAGCGAACGATCACCCACCCGGAGATCACTCCGGAAGTGATGGCGACGCTCGAAGAGACCTTGTTCGAGGTCAATCGGATGACGGAGTTGGTGGACTCGCTGCTGACGCTCGCGCGGGCCGACGAGGGGCGGGCGCCGCTTCATCTGGAGCAGGTGGCGTTGCGCGATCTCCTCGCGGAGTTGGAGGAGACCGCCTCGATCCTCGGCGAGCAGGCGGGCGTCGAGGTCCAGGTCGAGACGCCGCGGGGCCCCATCATGCTGGACATGGACCGGGGCCGGATCCGGCAGCTCCTCATGAACCTCGTGATGAACGCCATCAAGTACACACCGGCGGGTGGCCGCGTCTCCGTCCGGGCGGGCTGGGACGGCGACGATGCCGTGGTTCGGGTGAAGGACACCGGGGTCGGGATCGCGGCCGGCGATCTTCCGCACATCTTCGACCGCTTCTGGCGGGCCGACGCGGCCCGCAGCAGAACGGGAGACCGCCCGGGAACCGGGTTGGGCTTGGCCATCTCCAAATGGACCGTCGAGGCTCATGGCGGGACCATCGACGTGCAGAGCCGCCCGGCCCGGGGAACGACGTTTACCGTGCGGCTACCGGCCGGTGCGGTGGCCGAGAAAGCCGGTTCTGACGACTCGTAACTCGGTTGTCATCGTTTTGTAATCTTTATTGAAACCCCCAGTATTTTTTTCGGTAGCCAGTCGGTGTACCGATATGTAGAATACTCGCGACCACATTCAGCTCGCTGAGGAGGTACCGCCGTGTTTGACGTGTTGGTCGAGTCGGATCGTAAGGGCCGACGCGACGTTTCGGGCACCATCGGAGGGATGCTGACCTCGACGGTGTTCCAGACGGCGTTGATCGCGGCCGCGGTGTTGGCGACCGGGAAGGTCGCTCAGGAGATCGAAGAGTCCCGCATCGATACCATCGAGCTGGTGCTCGACGAGCCGCAGGAAGAGCCGGAACCGGAGCCGGAAGAGGCGCCGCCGATCATCACCTCACTCAACCCCCCGCCCAAGGGCTTCCAGGTCCTCACGGCGCCGGTCGATATCCCGACGGAGATTCCGCCGATCGACCTGGACCAGCGGTTCGACCCCCGCGACTTCAGTGGCGTGGGCGTCGAGGGCGGTGTGTTCCAAGGGGTGGAGGGTGGAACGGGTCCGGTCACGGATCTCAGCCAGGTGTTCTCCGAGGCCGTGGTCGACGAGACACCCGAACGGCTGTCCTGTCCCGTCCCGCAGTATCCGCGGATGATGCAACAGGCCAACATCGAGGGGAACGTGCTGCTGCAGTTCGTCGTGGAGACGGACGGGCACGTGTCCCGCAGCACGATCGAGGTCCTGAACTCGACGCACCGGGCCTTCGAGGGGCCGGCGCGCGACATGATTCAAAAGTGTTTGTTCCGTCCGGGACGCGTGCGTGCGAGCGCAGTGCGCGTGCTGGTGCAGATGCCGATCGTCTTCGCCCTGCAGACTCGCTGAGTCAGCCGGCGGAGGCGTGTGAGACGTACTCGATTTCACGATCACCCCTGTAGGAGGCTCGGTCCACCATGGAAGTCTCACTATTAGAGCTTTGGCATGCGGCAGGCTGGTTTGCGCGCGGCGTGATCATCACGCTGGGTATCATGTCGCTGATTTCGCTGGGCGTCGGAATCCAGAAGTGGTTCCGGTTCCGGAAGTCGATGCGGGAAACGGCCAAGTTTGCGCCGGAGTTCGCGCGCTTCCTCCAAGAGGAGCAGCTGGACGCGGCCATCGAGTTGGCCGAGAAGCAGAAGGTCTCGCACGTGGCCCGGGTGTTGGGTGAGGCCCTTGCCGAGGTCAAGCCGTTGCTGCGCGATCGCGCGACGATCACCAGTGCCGACATCAACTCGGCCGAGCGGGCGGTGGAGCGGCAGATGCTGATCCTCCTGTCGGAGCTCAAGCGCGGAACCGGTATCCTGGCGACGGTCGGGTCGACCGCCCCGTTCGTCGGGCTGCTCGGCACCACGATGGGCATCGTGAATTCGTTCACCGGCATGGCGGAGTCCGGCGGTGGCGGGTTGGCCGCGGTGTCGGCCGGTATCGCCGAGGCGCTCATCACGACGGCGTTCGGTCTTGGCGTCGCGATCCCGGCGGTATGGTTGTTCAACTACTTCCAGACGAAGGTCGAGAACCTGACGGTCGAGATGACCTACACGTCGAAGGAACTCATCGACTTCCTCATCAAGAGCGTCGGGAGTGAGTTCGGCCGCTCGATCTTCACCAAGGAGTTCAAGACGCAGCAGGCTGCGCAGACCGGTCACGTCAGTAAGTGACCCGAACCGTAGCCACATTGCTGACGTCCCTCCAAAGGGGTAGGTGAACCATGGGCGTGTCCGTAGGCGACAGCGGCGGGATCAAGTCCGAGCCCAATGTTGTCCCGATGATCGACATCATGCTGGTGCTTCTGATCATCTTCATGATCGTGACACCGGTGATCGCGGCCGGTTTCCAGGCCGATATGCCGATGGCCCGCAACGTGGAGTCGCGTCAGGAAGAGCCGGAAGACGTCGTGCTGGGTATCGACGTCGACGGCAACTACTACCTCGATCCGGGCACCGGTACCATCAGCTTCGTGCCGGCTGACCAGCTCGAGGCGACGCTCACGCAGGTGTACGAGGTGCGGACGAAGGACAAGATCATGTACTTCCGTGCCGACAAGAATCTCGAGTACGGCGTGGTGCAGGAAGCCATCGAGATCGCCAGGGCGTCGGGCGTACGCGTGCTTGCGGCCATTACCGAACAGGCCAAGGAGGGCTCCGGCTTCCTTGGCGCGGTCGAGAGGTAGGCTATGGGACTCTCAGTAGACCAAGGCAGCGGCGGGTTCAATTCGGAACCGAACGTCGTTCCGATGATCGACATTCTGCTGGTGCTGCTCATCATCTTCATGATGCAGATTCCGCTTTCCCGGAAGGCCATGGATGCCCAGGTGCCGCCGGAACAGCGGAGCAATCAGCCGCAGAGTCAGGCGCCGAGCAACAACATCGTGCTCGAACTGTCGGCCGATGGCGGATTCACCATCAATGGGGATCCGGTGGCCTTGTCGGGACTCGATACGCGGTTTCATGAGATTTATGACAACCGACCCGCCAAGATCCTCTTCTTGAAGTCGGCGCCGAACCGGCGCTACGAGGAAGTGATCGAGGTGATGGACATCGCGCGGGGGGCCGGCGTGCAGGTCATCGGCTTCACCCCGCCGGATCGGAGTGAGGCGGAGGAGTAAGCGTCTCCCCGTATCTGAGCAGAACGCAGACGGGCGCGGTTCCTCGGGATCGCGCCCGTCGTGCATGCTGGGGTGCGGCGCCGTTCGAACGCTGTAGATTATCCGCGACGGATCCCCATCTCCCGCTCCCAGGAGTCCCGACGTGCGCACGCTGATCGTCTTGTTCGCCCTCCTGGCCCCGAGCGCAGCCATGGCGCAGACCGTCGCCGTGTCGGGACCGTCGGTCTTCCTCACGGGCATCGGGACCGCTGTGACGGTCGAGAACCAGGGTGTCGACACCGTCACTGCGGTCGTCCGCGACGCGGACGGAGTGGAACTGGCCCGTCAGACCCTGGCGCCGCTCGACAGTGTGGACATCGGCGGCATCGTCGTCCGGTCCGCGACGCAGCTTCCCCTGTCGGTACGGGCTGCCGATGGCGCGCACGACGTCGACGCGCCGCTCCTTCCGGGGTGGTTCTCACTCCTGCCGCCGCTGCTCGCCATCGCGCTGGCGCTGGTGTTCCGCGAGGTCATCCTGAGCTTGTTCCTCGGAGTCGTACTCGGCGCGTTCTTTGTGGCCGGGTTCAATCCGGTCGGTGCGCTGTTCATGACGATCGACCGGTTCGTGCGTGACGCCCTAGCCGATGCCGACCGGGCGTCGATCGTGATCTTCTCCCTGTTGCTGGGGGGGATGGTGGGGGTGATGAGTCGGATGGGGGGGACCCGCGCGATCGTGGATGCGGTGACGCCGCTGGCCACGACGCAGCGCCGTGCCCAGGTGGCGACGTGGCTCGCGGGCCTCGCAATCTTCTTCGACGACTACGCCAACACGCTGATCGTCGGCAACACGATGCGTCCGCTCACGGACCGCCTGAAAGTGTCGCGGGAGAAGCTGGCCTATATCGTGGACTCCACGGCCGCTCCCGTTGCGGCCATCGTGTTCGTGTCGACCTGGGTCGGGTACGAGATCGTGCTGATCAGCGAGGGGCTGCAGGCGGCGGCGAGTCAGGCGGCCGCGGATCCGGCGGCGGCTGCCGCGTTGGCGTCGGCGTCGCCGTTCTCGATCTTCCTGCAGTCGATCCCTTACATGTTCTATCAGGTGCTCGCGATCGCCACGGTGGCGATCGTGGCCGTGACGCAGCGGGACTTCGGGCCGATGCTGCGGGCGGAGCGCCGTGCGCTGGCAGGTGACCTCTACCGTCCGGGCGCGCAGCTGGCTGCGGATCTCGAGGGGGAGATCGGCGTCGTCCCGGACGGGACGCCGCTGCGGTGGTGGAACGGCGTCCTGCCGGTGGTTGCGGTCATCGCGACGGTCCTCGGGGGGCTCGTGTGGACGGGGCTTCAGGGCGAGCCGCCGGCGGGGCCCGAGAGCTTTGTCGACCTCGTCCGTCGCGTCGTGAACGACGCCGATCCCTTTGCCACGCTCCTTTGGGGGTCGCTCGTCGGGGCACTGACGGCGGTCGCCCTGGCGGCTTCGCAGCGGATTCTCCCGCTGACCGGTGCGATCGCGGCATTGGTCGGCGGGATGAAGTCGATCATGGTGGCGATGATCATCCTGGTGCTGGCGTGGTCGCTGGGTGAGGTCACCGGCGCGTTGCAGACGGCGTCGTTCCTGGCAAGCGTCCTGTCCGAACGCCTCCCGCTCGAGCTCTTGCCGCCGATCGTCTTCATCGTTTCCGCACTGATCGCGTTCGCGACGGGGACGTCGTGGACGACCATGGCCATTCTGATTCCGCTCATCATCCCGCTCGCCGTGGCGCTCGGTGCCGGAATGGAGGGCGGAATGGCCCAGGGCGTGCTGCTCGGGGGCATCGCGTCGGTCCTCGCCGGCTCCATCTTCGGCGATCACTGTTCACCGATTTCCGACACGACGGTGCTCAGCTCCATGGCATCCGGATGCGATCACGTCGACCACGTGCGAACGCAGCTGCCGTACGCAGTCATGGGCGCGGGATTCGCCCTGGCGATCATGCTCGTGCTCAACCTTGCGCTGGGGTCGAGCCCATGGGCGGCACTGACGCTCATGGCACTGGGCGTCGTCGGGGTCTACCTGGTCGTCAGGACCATCGGTCGGCGGAGTGATGCGCCGGCGGAGGGGGGCTGAGGCGAATCAGCGGAGGGCGCGCCGCGCCTGCCAGAGTGCACCCAAGGCCGGCTCGACGGCGGATGGGATGATGCCGGCGTCGGGCACCCGTTGGCCGATGGCATGTGCCAGCGCTTCCCGGACGACGGATCCCGGTGCCAGCATGCCGCCCGCGAGGGCGATGGTCGGGGCGTCGGGCGCGAAGGGTTTGGCGAGCGGCTCGACGAGCTCGGCGAGTCGGTCCGCACACGCGTCCACGGCAGCCGCGGCCGCCGCATCGCCGTCGTCCGCCGCCTGTGCGACGAGCACGGCCAAGCTCGCCACCTCGGCGTAGCCGGCACCCTGGGCCCACCGAACGACGTCGTCGAAGGCCCGCGTCTTCCGTTCCCGGAGCACGTGGTGCAGGAGTCCCGCGCCGCCCGGATCGCGGCGGTCGTGCCATCGGGCAGCCCGCCCCAGTGCATCCCGCACGAGCGAGTAGGCGCCCGCGTCGTCTCCCACGTGCGGACCGTACCCGCCGGTTCGACGGAGCCGGCCCGCCGGATCGCGCGCGAGGGCGATCGAACCGGTCCCGGCGATGACCACGATACCCGCGGTTCCGGGAAACGCAGCGTCGAGCGCGATGTGTACGTCCGTCGTGGCGGCGATGTGCGGACCGGTGCCCCAGCGCTGGACCAGCGCGTCCTCGAGCTGAAGGCGCTCGTCATCGCTGCCGGCACCCGCCGCGCCGACCACGATCGCGCGCGGGTCCGTCCCGAAGGGCTCGACGGCTTGCCGCATCGTGTCGGTGATCGTGGTGATCGCCGTCGGGGTGCGCCCGGGTCCGAGCGCGCCCGGCGCACCGCGCACGGTCGTGAGGACGGTGCCGTCGTCGTCGGCCACCACGACCTCGGTGTGTGACGCGCCTGCATCGACGCCGACGATCACGGCGAGGACTCCCGCGCCGGCATGACGAGGGCCGCGCCAAGCCCGACCAGGAGCGTGATCAGGGTGCCCAGCGGCACGTACCAGGGCCAGGCGAGGGTCGCGAAGACCCAGGGCTTGGCGAGGACCACGATCAGCATGGTGCCGGTCGCGGTGCCGAGGGCGGTGACCGCATGACGTTCGCGCAGGTGGTGCAGGCCACCCAGGATGTACGTCCCCAGCAGCCCGCCGTACGTGATGGAGGCGATCGACAGCGCCAGCTCGACCACGGGCTGGTCGTTCGATCGGAAGGACAGCGCCCCGGTGGCCAGGATCAGCGCCCACCCGATCGTGGCCCAGCGGCCCACGCGAAGCAGGTGCGCCGGGTCGCGCCGCCCGGTGAGCGAGCTGTAGAAATCGTGCGTGGTTGCCGAGGCCAGTGAATTGAGCGACGAACTCACCGTGCTCATAGCCGCGGCCAGGAGTCCGGCCACGACTAGGCCGGCGAGCCCGGGCGGCAGCTGGTTGACGACGAAGGTCGGATACAGCTGGTCCTGGGTCAGGGTCCCGTCGTCGGCGCCCGCGGCCCACAGCGCCGTGCCGACCGCGAGAAAGAGGGCAAACTGGGCGATCACGAGTACGCCAGAGCCCACGAGCGCCTTGCGTGCGTCGCCCAGCGAGCGCGTTGCGAGGAGCCGTTGCACGATGAGGTGATCGGTACCGTGCGAGGCGGCGGACAGCAGGGCGCCGCCGAGCAGCGCACCGATGAACGAATAGGTGACGTCGAAGGACAGCACCCAGTCAAAGACCCGGAGCTTGTCGGCGGCGGCCGCCTCGCCGAAGATCGGTCCCAGCCCTCCGACCAGCGACGCGGCCACGAAGATCGTGGCGACCCCACCGACCACATAGAGCCCGATCTGCACCACGTCGACCCAGACGACGGCCTGGATTCCCCCCGCCCACGTATACGCCAGCGTCGCGACGGCCACCACGAGCACGCTCACGGGAATGGACCACCCCGTGACGATGGCGAGCGGGATGGCCGTGGCAAAGACGCGTACGCTGTCGCCGAGCGCCCGGATGACCATGAAGATGGCGGCGGCGGCCCGGCGTGTGGTCGGACCGAACCGGGACTCGAGTCGGGTGTAGGCGGTTTCCTGCTCGCCGCGGAAGTAGCCGGGAAGCAACCAGGCGGCGACCCCGATCCGTCCGATCAGGTACCCGAAGGACAACTGGAGGAACGTGTAGTCACCGCGCGCGGCGAGCCCGGGGACCGAGATGACCGTCAGCGCCGACGTCTCGGTCGCGACGATCGACAGCATGATGGCCCACCACGGGATCGCGTGCCTGCCGAGGAAGTAGTCGGCGGCATCGTGCTGCTTGCGCGTGAAGTGGGCGCCGATGGCGATCACGGCCGCGAAGTATACGGCCATGACGAGGAGGTCGACGGTGGTCATGGGCCGAGACGCCCGAAAAACGACCGGGGGGCCTGTCCATCGGTCCAGGCCCCCCGGTCAACCAGCGTTGTCGTCGTCACGTCAGACCGTGAACGAGCTCCCGCAGCCACAGCCTCCGGTCGCATTCGGGTTCTCGAACGTGAAACCGGCACCCTGCATCCCCGACACGTAGTCGATCGTGGTCCCGTTGAGGTACTGCGCGCTGAAGGCGTCTACGAAGACTCGGATACTCTGCACTTCGAAGACGAGATCGTCATCCAGCGGGGTCTCCTCGATGTTCAGGCCGTACTTGAACCCGGAACACCCGCCGGGCAGCACGGAGATGCGGAGCCCACCGGATTCGACCGGTACCTGCTCAGCATCCATGAAGCCCTTCACCTGCTCGGCGGCCTGAGGCGTAAGCTGAACCGCGACAACAATTTCTGGACGTTGGATCGTGCTCATTAGATACCCTCCTGGACCCGCAAACTAGGAAGGGCCGATTCGAGAGTCAATGGAGTCTCGTGTCGTGCCCATCAGCGGTCGTCGAGCGCACGCATCACCGCGTTCGCGATCGTGCGGCGCACCCGGAAGATGGCCGAGTTGTCGCGCGTCGGGTGCACGCGGTTGGTGAGGAGGACGACGAACGCATCGCGCTCGGGGTCGACCCAGATACTCGTCCCGGTGAATCCCGTGTGCCCGAACCCGCTCGGCGAGATGAGGCTGCCGGAGGATCCGGAACCGGAAAGGGATGGCGTGTCCCAGCCAAGGGCGCGCGTCGAGCCGTCTGGGCCCGGCTGGCGGCGGGTGAACTCCCGCACGACGCCCGCGGGCAGGGAAACCGATGCGTCGGGCGCGAGGCGTCCGTGGTAGGCATCCAGGAGCCATCCGAGGAAGCGTGCGAGGTCGGGGGCGGTGGCGAAGAGGCCCGCGTGCCCGGACACGCCGCCGAGGAACGCCGCGTTCTCGTCATGGACCTCGCCGTGCACCACCCGCTCGCGCCATGGGTCCAACTCGGTTGGGGCGATCCGCGGCTTCCATTCGGCCGGTGGCCGGAATCGGGTGGCGCGCATCTCGAGCGGGGTGAAGAGGCGTTCGGCCAGCAACGCATCGAGGGGCTGACCGGCCACGCGCTCGATGAGCTGCGCCAGTGCGATCGCGCCGAGGTCGGAGTACGCGTAGCGCGTGCCGGGCGGCGAGGCGAGCGGTTCCGCCAGCACCATGGCGAGGGCGCTGTCCGGAGAGGACGCTTCGCGGTAGAGCGGTCGCCACGGCGCGAGCCCGGACGTGTGCGTGAGCAGATCGCGCACCCGCACGGTGGCCTTGCCGTTGTCGCCGAACGCGGGGAGATAGGCGGCGACCGGCCGGTCCAGGTCGAGCACCCCGTCCGCAACCAACAGCATCGCCGCGGTGGTGAGTCCCACCACCTTGGTCAGGCTCGCCAGGTCGTAGACGGTGGCCGTGTCGACCGGGCGGTCGTCCGTGGTGCCGTAGACGCCCACGGCTGCCGTGTGGATCGGGCGACCGGCGTGTCCGACCCAGAGCACCCCCCCGGGGAACGCGCCCGCTGCGACCTCCGCCTCGAGGTAACGGTCGATGTCGGCGAACGTGCGCAGGTCGTCTGGGTCCTGCGCGGTACCGTCGCTCGGGTCACCAGGGCCGATTACGACGCCGCCGCCCAGAGGGAATCCGCTGGGAAGCGCGATGGGGAGCTTTCCGGTGATCGGGGCTCCCCCGGCCAGCGCGCGCGCGACCGCAAGTTCGCTTGCGCGAATGTCGCTCCAGCCAAGAAGGTATCCGCCGTCGAAGTCGCCGATCTGCGACAGCAGATACGGGCTACCGAGGGACACGAGGATCGTCGGGCGGCGCGCGTCGGTCTCGCGAATCAACGCGGCGACCGGGTCCGGGAGATCCAGGTGTCCCCGACCGGAGACGACCCGAACGCTCGTCAGGAACAGCACGCGATCGTGCCGGTCGATCGTCGTGCGGGCGGAGTCGTAGGACGCGGAGCCCGACGCGGGGTACAACCGAAAGACGCTGAGCGTGTCACCCAGCTCGCGGAGCTCCCGTGTGAGACTGTTGCCCGCGCCGAGATTGTTGGCGTCGGCATACACGATCACGGCCGTGCGACCGCGGCGCGCTCTGTAGTCGGCGGTCGGCCCCGCCCGTACCAACGTCAGGGCCCGACGCGCGATGTCTTCGGCGGACGCGCGGAAGCTCCGGTGCCCGACGACGTCGGGGACGCGGTCGAGGGGCACCGTTCGGCGGTCGAAGAGTCCCACGTCCCGTTTGAGGGTCAGCACGCGCCGAACGGATCGGTCGAGGCGCGACTCCGCGATGCGGCCCGACGCTACGGCGGCGACGACCGCGTCGACGGCCTCCGTGAGGTGAGACGGCATGAGAAGCATGTCGCTTCCGGCGAGCAGCGCCCGCACGGCGGTCTCGCCCGCGCCAAACCGCCGTACCAGCGCACCCATGTCGAGGGCGTCGGTGACAACCAGTCCCTCGAAGGCGAGCGAATCCCGGAGCACGTCCGACATGATCGCAGCCGAGAACGTGGCGGGGGTGTCGTCCGGATCGCTGAGGCACGGCAGTGCCAGGTGCGCCGTCATCACTGCGGTCACGCCGGCCTCGACCGCCGCCCGGAAGGGCACCAGCTCCAGTGTGTCGAGCGCGGCCCAGCACCCGCGCACCACCGGCAGATCGACGTGCGAGTCCACGTCGGTATCGCCGTGACCGGGAAAATGCTTCACCGTGGTCCGGAGCCCGTGGTCTCGCGCGCCGTGCACGTACGCGCGCACGAAGGCCGCCGTCCGCTGGGGATCTTCGCCGAACGCGCGGGTGTTGATGATCGGATTGTTGGGGTTGTTGTTGATGTCGGCGACCGGTGAGAAGGTCAGGTGAATCCCGACCGCGCGCGCCTCCAGCGCCGTGACGCGCCCCAGTTCGTAGGCGTCCCGGGCACGGTCGGCCGCGCCGAGGCCCATCGGCGGGGGGAAGGCGGTCCCGCCCACCAGTCGCATCCCCGTGCCCCATTCGAGATCGGCGGCG
>JBDHIW010000038.1:0-15755 GCA_039587215.1 Gemmatimonadota bacterium
CGACGACGTGAAGGTGAATTCCGCCGACGTGATCACGCCGGCCTCGCCGGCGAGTTCCGCTCCGACCTCGATTGTGTCGCCCTGAAACATCTCGGTGGGAACGTTGAGCAGCGTGATCGAGAGCGTATTCGACGCTGCCTGCTCCTCGGGGAAGAAGCAGCCTGACACCGAAGCTGCGACGACGAGCGCCGCCAGACCTCGTTTCACGTTCCCTCGCATCATGGACACCACCTCAGGCCAAGAGGGTGAATCGGTTCAGCAACGTCACCTGGACGGATCCCGCTGCCGCGCCGCCTCGACCGCCCGCTCACGCATGAACGCCGGTGGCGCCTGCATGAGCTGCCCTGCATCGAACTTCTTCCGTACCTCGGGCGGGAGAGCGTTCATGTACTGCTGACGCAGGGCTGCAGCCGACATCGTCTGTCGTGGCGCCGCGGGTTGCGCGAGCGACGGATCCCGCAGGAAGCCATCCAGCGCGACCGCCTGCGGCCGCGCGACCGGAGTGCTCGGCGCCTCGTCAGCCGCGTTGTACCGGACCTCGAGCATGTAAAAGCGGAACGCCTGCGGGATGCCGTTGACCGTGGCCACGTTCCCGCAGCTCCCGAACGTATCGCACGCCCACCCGGCGTAGTCGTACACCCGCAGCGTGTACACGCCGGTATCCGGCGCCACGAAGAGCGGTATCCGTGGGTCCGACAGCCGCTGCGGTCCGAAATTGACACTCACCTGTGCCAGGAAGGCATCCCAGTCATTGGCCGCCAGCAGGGTCGAGTCCGGTCCGTACAGCTGGAAGAACCCGTCGATGAACGAGCAGTCGAACGGCGCCCATGGCGTGATCAGATTGACGTCGCGCTCCGCCTTCTCGAGCACGGAGATGTCCTCGCCCGCCTGGCCGAAGAGCCCTTGGAGCGCGGTCATCGTGCCGTCGAAGTCGATGTCGACCGAATCGCCGGCGTTCAGGAAGAACGCGTACTCGTCGTAGCCGCCGCCGTCCTGCAGCGTGCTCTGCACGCGGGTCGTACGGCCGTCCTGCAACGTCAACGTGTCGGGCGTGCCGTCCGTGACACCGGTGAGATTGAACGCCGAGGCCGGAGCGGTGCGGACCTCCGCCAACTCGTACGGGGTGACCTCGCCCGCCCAGTCGTGCACCAAGAACTGGTACGTGTCCTGCGAAGTCATCTCGGCCCAGATCTCCTCCGACTGCGTACCCACGAGAGGCCACCCAATCAGCTGCGTCGACGATGCCGAGGCGTTCATGTCAAAGGCATACATGTCCAGATCCTGGCCGTCGCCGACCGGGTGCCGGATCGTGTACGCCTGGAACTTCGCCGGGCTCGGCGTCGTGATCGCAAACCAATCCGGATCTCCGGGATTGTCGATGGTGAACGTCGTCGTCCCAAGCGTCTCATAGGGCGCCGCGAGCCCACACAGATCGTTCTCTTCCGCGGCATCCGGCGCGAGCTCCGAGATGTACGAAGCCGCCACCTGATAGCCGTACGGGATCGCCTCGACCAGGTTGAGCCCGCCGTAGTCGAGGAGTACCTCGTACCCCCCCACCGGAGCATCCTGGAGCGCGAACACGAACTGCCGCGGCAGCTGCCCGAACGGCACGTCCCCGAAGAGCACTGACGTGGTCTCGAGCCCCCCGCAGTATTGCATGCCGCCCGGTGCCACGATGTCGAATGTTGCCGTGTCGACGAAGAAGACGCCCGCCGGGTAATCCGATCCGAAGGGTGAGTTCATCACGACCGACATGTCCGACGTGGTGGCCACCGGCATCGTATACCAGTCGACGCCACCAATCTCCACGACCGAGTCCCGCCGCTCCAAGATGGTGTCGGGCGGCGTACCGATATCGTTGTCGCTGTCGACGAGGACCGTGTCCACGCCGACGCTGTCCAAGACCGACTGACGCGGCTCCATCGCGATGAGGGGCGTGTTGAACCCGAGCGCAACCTCGGCCGGCTCGTTGTCATTCGGCTCGAGGAAGTCCACCTGCTCCACCGTGAGCGTGCCGTTGAACACGGCGGTCGCGAGCCCGGAACTGACCACAACGGAGGACTGCGATGATGCCGGCGGCACGACCCACGCCGCCAAGCGGCCTCGAGCCTGCGGCTTCGACGGATCCTCCGGCGTGTAGCCGCCGGAGATCGGCGCGCTGCCGATCCCGTCGATTGTGACGAGCGACGCGCGATTGAGCCCGACGCCCCAGATGAACACCGTGTCGCCCCACGCGATCCCGATATCGCCGTCGCCGTCCAGATCCGACGATCCAAACCCGGTCAGGGAATCGACTTCGAGCGCCTGGTGGATGAATGTTGCGACCTGCTCCGCCGTCACTCCGACGATCCCAACCACCTCCACGCTGACGGAGGGGGTCCCTGGACCCACCGCCTGGATCGTCGCCGACGTGAAGGACCCGGAATCCTCCGTCACCAGAAGGGCGGCCGGGTCGCTGGACGCGAAGCGAAACGCGGTGCCCGGAATCGGCACCCCAGACGAGTCGTTGAGGACTGCGCTCACCGTGGCGATATCACCCAGGAACATCTCGTCCGGCACCCCAGAAACCACTACGCCAACGCTGCCGGCCACCGTCGTGTCGTCTGGGAAGAAGCACCCGGATCCCACCGTGGTCGCGGCAACGATAAGAGCAACGCTGACTCGATTACGCGCACGCATGGTACGACCTCTGTCGAGCAGTAAGTAGATGAACGAGGTATCATGCCCCTGCTTTAAGGGCCTGTCAAGGAAACGCAGACACGCGCAATCACGTTGTCCCATGAGGGTTTGCGTACCGTCCAGACCACCCTCCAACCCGGTCCCGCGCACCCCGCCGATTCCCAGACCAAATCTACCCCAGCATCGGCTGTGCCACCCGTGCCGCCGCGAACCTCGCGCACTCGCGCATCAGCCCTATCTTCTTCGGTCGCAATCACATAGCCGTCGTCCGGCGAGGAGGCTCCCGTGGAGTGGATCTCGAACCCCGAAATCTGGATCGCGCTGATCACCCTGACGGTGCTCGAAGTGGTGTTGGGCATCGACAACGTTGTCTTCATATCGATCCTCGCGGGGAAGCTCCCGCCCGAGCAGCAGGATCGCGCGCGTCGGATCGGCCTCATGCTCGCGATGGTGATGCGCATCCTCCTGCTCCTGTCGATCTCGTGGATCATCCGCCTCACCGCACCGATCTTTACGGTCCTTGGCCAGGAGATCTCCGGACGCGACCTGATTCTCCTCCTAGGAGGCTTGTTCCTGCTCGGGAAGGCCACGCACGAGATCCACGACCGGCTCGAGGGCGAGGAGGGGCACAAGTCGACCGCACAGGTGGCAACGTTCGGCGCGGTGATCACGCAGATCATGTTGCTCGACGTCGTCTTCTCCATCGACTCGGTCATCACCGCGGTCGGGATGGTGAGCCAGGTCGGCGTCATGGTCGCCGCCGTCGTGATCGCGGTGCTGGTGATGCTGATCTCGGTGGGCCCCATCAGCGAATTCGTCGAGCGCCACCCGACGGTCAAGATGCTCGCACTGAGCTTCCTGCTCTTGATCGGCGTGTCGCTCGTGGCCGAGGCGTTCGACCAGCACATCCCGAAGGGCTACATCTACTTCGCGATGGGCTTCTCCGTGTTCGTCGAGGCACTGAACGTCCGGGCGAAGCGGGTCACGACGCCCCTCCAGCTGCGGCGCCCGTACGTCGACGCGGACACGGCCTAGTTGGCGCTCGGCCCGAGGATGACCGCATTCAGGAAGAGGCGGTTCGCCCCGCGGAAGTAGCCGCGGTAGTTGAGATCCTCCGCGAACGCGATGACCCGGCCGCGGCCCATGCGCTCCTCGAACGCGAACACGGCGTTCGGGAAGCGCTCCACGGACTCGTCCCATGCATGGCCCGCCAGCAGCACGCGGTCGGTGGCGGCGTAGCGGCCCACGACCCGGCGTGACGATTCCACCGGTCCCTCGGGTGCGACGTAGATCCGCTCCGAATCCACCAGCACGGGCACCTCCCCGTCGTCGTATCCTGCCGAGAGCCA
Source organism: Gemmatimonadota bacterium (assembly GCA_039587215.1). Lineage (GTDB taxonomy): Bacteria > Gemmatimonadota > Gemmatimonadetes > Gemmatimonadales > GWC2-71-9 > CAMYLY01. The sequence continues at coordinate 4,029 of JBDHIW010000038.1, forward strand.
GTAGCCGGGGTCGAGTCGCCCGCGCACCATGGCGCCCGGTACGTCGTACGGCTTGGCACCCTCGCCCGCATCGGTCTCGTACCAGCTGCGAAGACTGAGCCCGAGGTGCTGGCGCGCGAATTCCGTCGCGCCGGCGAGCGTGACCAGCGTGCCGCCATCGTGAATCCATCGCTGGAGCCGCGCGACACCGTTCTCGCCCAGCACGCGCGCCAGCGCGCCGCTCGAGGCGCTCGGGACGACCAAGACGGTGAACCGCGACAGATCGATCGACCCAACGGAGCTCGTCTTGAGCACCGTCGTCGGGATCGCGTACTGCTGGTCGAGCGTGTACCACGCCCACCCGAACGAGTAGCCGAAGATGGGAGTCTCCGCGAAGATCCCGATGGTGGCCGGCGCCACGTTGAACGTGAAGTCCCCCGACCCGAGCGCCGGAAAGCCGGAGTCGGAGTACCCGCTGGGCAAGGCACTCACCTCGATCGCATAGCGGGCGGCGAGGTCGGCCACCGCGTCGTGCACCGTCGGGTCGCTCTGTCCGACACGCACGATCACCGACCCGCCGGCGTACGTGGTCCCGCCGATGCGCGTCGGCCGGGTGAGTACACCCGCGCGGTGTCCCGCCTCGCGGAGATGGTAGAGCGCCGCAACCGACGCGGCCGACCGGCCGTCCAAGAGGTAGGCGTACGCGGCCCGGTCCGGCGGCGCCGGTCCATCATCCGCCTCGTCGGGCGACCACGGGCGCACCGTCGGTGCCGATGCCGACGTGCTGCCGAACGCCGCCACGTCGAACAGCAGCGGCAGCGACCACGCCGTGATGTCGTAGAACCGCGGGTTCTCGTCCCGGTCGACGCGCGCACGCGCCGATGCGAGGAACGAATCAGGCAGGGGGTTCTCCGGCTCGAGCAAGGATCTGATGAGGGCATTGCGCGGCTGGGCTGCCTCCACGACGAACGTCCCCGGGGCAAACGAGCGACCGCCCACCGACTGACCCTCCCGGTCGCGCAGGCGGCCCTCGGTCACGGTCTCCGTCACGACACCGACGTCGACCCCGTTCCGGACGAGGAGGCTTGCGAGTTCGCGTACGAGTCGCGGATCGCCTTCGAACGGGAGGTAATAACGTCGGACGCCGGTCGCGCCGTCGGCCACGGCGGCGCGATGGGCGGCGTAGTACTCGCGCTGAAGCTCAGTCCGTCGCGCGACGGCCGTCCGCGCGGCGGTCCAGGCCGCCACGTACTGCTGCTCGAGCGCGTCAGCCAGCGTGCGCACGGATCCGTCGGAAAGCGCGAGCGCCAGGCCGCGGGTCGACCCCTGCTCGTACAACATGCCGACCGCACCCTGGTAGCTCCCGTACGACGTGGTGTAGCCCGGATAGAAGTAGTTGTATCGCTCGCGGGTCATGTACTCGAACCCGGCCGAGTCGAACGCCGCACCATAGGCACGGCCGAACTCGGCGAACCACCGCGACGCGAAGCGGGGGAAGAAGGGGCCCACCGGATCTCCGGGGGGATCGAAGTAGAACTCGGCGTCGGGACCCATCTCGTGGAGATCGACGACCACCTGCGGCCGCCAGGCCTGCAGCGTCGGGACCCGCGCCTGCGTTTCGCGCTGCGTGTGCGCGAACCAGTCGCGGTTGGTGTCGAAGTAGTAGTGGCCCGTGCGAAACTTGAGCCCCTGCCACCCGGTGAAGTCGTTCACCCAGTCGTCCCGCGCGGGATTCGGCGTGCGGCTCAGGTTCTCGTGGTTGGCGCGCGCGTGAGCGTCCCGACCGTCGGGGTTGAGCATCGGATCGATGAGGACCACGGCGTGCCGGAGCACGTCCAGCGTCGCCGCGTCGTCGCGGGTGGTCAGGTGCTCGAGCAGCTTGAGCACGCCCTCCGCTCCCGACAGCTCGAAGCCGTGGATCGAGCCCCCGTACCACACGATCACCGGCTGCCCCTCCAGGGCGGCGTCCAGTGCGTCGGGCGCCAGCGTACGCGGGTCGCCGAGCTGCTGCGCGGTCGCCTGGATCTCGTCCAGGCGGGCGTGGTTCTCCGGCGCGGTGACGATCACCAGGGGGAGCGCCCGCCGCTCCCACGACTCGCCCTGCATCCGCACGGCCACCCGGTCCGACCGCTCCGCGAGCGTCTGGACGTACGCCAGCATCTGGTGATGCAGCGTGATGCGCTCCCCGAAGGCATGGCCGGCGACGTCGGCGAACTCGGGAACCTGCGCGTGGGCGGCCGGCGCCGCTGCGAGTGCGAGCAGCGCCCCGAGGCGCGCGATCCGGACAGTCGTGGGCGGGCGAAACATGGGTCATCTCCTTGGTCCATAGACTCTGCCCTCGTAGTATCTTTCGCTGACGCGGCATGTCAAAGGGAGCCGCGCGGGACCATTAGAGGGTGAGGATACTGTGGGGACGAACACACTGACCATCAAGGACAACCGTACGGGCAAGTCCTACGAGGTACCGGTCGAGAACGACACCATCCGGGCTCTGGACCTCCGGCAGATAAAGGTGCACGACGACGACTTCGGGCTCATGACCTACGACCCGGGGTTCACGAACACGGCCTCCTGCAAGAGCACGATCACCTACATCGACGGCGAGAAGGGGATTCTCCGCTACCGGGGGTACCCGATCGAGGACCTCGCGGAGAAGAGCAACTTCCTCGAGGTAGCGTATCTGCTGCTGAACGGCGAGCTCCCGAGCGAAGGCGAGCTCAACGACTGGCAGAACGGGGTCACGCACCACACGTTCCTGCACGAGAACATCCGCAAGCTCATGGACGGGTTCCGCTACGACGCGCACCCGATGGGCGTGTTCGTGAGTACGGTGGCGGCGTTGTCCACGTTCTACACCAACGCCAAGCACATTCACGATGCCGAGTCGCGGAAACACCAGATCGAGCGGCTGATCGCGAAGGCGCCGACCATCGCGGCCTTCGCCTACCGGCACATGATTGGCCTGCCGTACGTGTATCCGGACAACGAGCTGTCGTACCCGGGCAACTTCCTCAACATGATGTACCGCACGAGCGAACCCCGGTACCGGCCAAACCCGGTCCTCGAGCGGGCACTCGACGTGCTGTTCATTCTGCATGCCGATCACGAGCAGAACTGCTCGGCGAGCGCCATGCGAGGCGTGGGATCGAGCGAATCGGACCCGTACTGCGCGATGGCCGCGGCAGCCGCGGCGCTCTACGGTCCGCTGCACGGCGGCGCGAACGAGATGGTGCTGCGCATGCTGCGCGAGATCGGCGACGTCAAGAACATCCCCGACTACATCACCCGCGTGAAGAATCGCGAAGTGCGGCTGATGGGGTTCGGCCACCGGGTGTACAAGAACTACGATCCGCGGGCCAAGGTCATCAAACAGACCGCCTATGAGGTGTTCGAGGTCACGGGCAAGAACCCGGTGATCGACATCGCCATCGAGCTGGAGCGCATCGCGCTGGAAGACGAGTACTTCGTGGAGCGAAAGCTCTACCCCAACGTCGATTTCTACTCCGGCATCATCTACGAAGCGATGGGCTTCCCGACGGAGATGTTCCCGGTGCTGTTCGCCATCGGTCGGGCGCCCGGCTGGCTCGCCCAGTGGCAGGAGATGCTCGAAGACGGCGACCAGCGCATCGCCCGCCCCCGGCAGATCTATCTCGGGAGCGAGGAGCGTCCCTACGTGCCGCTCGTGAACCGCTGAGCGCACGGCGGGTCCGGATCGACGCCGACGCGGCGGGCAGTGACGTCACTGCCCGCCGCGTTTTCTGTGGACCGACCGGGGGGAGCTACGGGATGCGGACGCCGGGAATCCGCGCGAGCCGCTGCAGCTGGGCACGCAGTTCGGCCTCAGCCGCCGCGAGCCGTTCGCGCGGCACGCCGACCCGATCGGCGAGCTGATCGCGGACGGCAGCCACCCGCGCCTCGGCGGCATCCGCCTCGACGCGCACCAGTCCGTCGACGTGGGCGCGCACATCCGCCTCGACCCGCCGGACCTCACGACCGAGTTCCGCGCGAAGGCTCTGGGCCACGGCGCGCCCGACGTTGGACCGGACGGCGAGTGACGGTGCCCGGGGATCCCCCACCAGGTCCATTTCGATCTCCACGTCGCGGATCCCCTCCACCGCGCGCCACATGAGGTCGGCCACCCACGCCTGCGAGCCGCGAGTCGGCCGCACCGTGGGCGCCTCGGACCGGATCCACTCCACGGCTGGCGACGCCACCCGCCACCGGAGGTCGAGACGGTCGGCCTCGCGCGCCACCTCCAGCTCGGCCGTGCCCTGACCCAACGCCACCTGCCCATCGAGCCCCCCCACCGAGACGGTCGGGAGCGCGACCCCCCGGGCGCGTGCCCGGACGGAGTCGCGCGTCGCGTCCGACACGCGGTCCACAACGGCGGCCAGCTCCAGGGCCGCCGGTCCGGTTGCGCCCTCAGTGCGGCCGGCCAGGATGCGAAGCGGCTGTCCGTAGATAGCGGGGTCCGTCGTGAGGCCGGTGAGTTGGGCTGCGTACGCGCCGGCCGCCACCCCGGCACCACCGAGCACCAGCCCGAGATCCGCCCGTTCGACGAGGAACCGCGGATCGGCGCCTCCGCCCGGATAGTGGACCGTCGTGCCTTCCCGCCGCGCACGCTTCGAGCCGGCAAGGCGGCGCGGGTCCAGCCCGGGCGGGAGATAGCGATCGATCACGCCGAGCCAGAACAGCACCGGGCGCGCCCACTGGAGCGCGAGGTCTCCGAACATGGCGGTCGACACTTCGGGACCCTCGAGCACCGGAAGATCGAGCTGCCCCATCGCCCACCGCACGTCGTCCGCCCGGGCGTCGGCGAGTCCCCGCACGCCCGCCTCCAGGTCCGTGACGCGCCCCCGCATGGCCGCGTCGATGGTCGTGAGCGTGCGATCGAGGCCGGCGAGACCGTCGAGCGAGCGTCGGGCGCGGCCCACCATTGCGGTCGCACCGCCCACACCGAGCGTGAGCAGGTTGGCGCGCTGCAGCTCGGACGCCAGGGCGCGCGCCGAGTCGATACGCGGTCCCGGGTCGAGGCCGGCGAGCTGTTGGCTGAACTCCGACTCCACCGCGGCCGCACGGTCGGCCAACGCCCGCGCCGCCTGAAGCGACCGCAGGCTGTCCGGCGCGACCCGCGCGAGATCGACCGCCGACTGCAAGCCGCCGACCGAGAGGGCCGGAATCCGAATCCCAGTGGCCCATGCGTCGACCCGTTGCCGCAGCGCGCGGCTCGCCGCACTGGGCCGATCGATGGCGCCCGACGTCTCCCGCGCCGTCCCGAAACGCACCCCGCGGGCGGACAGCCGTTCGACGACGACACGCTGGCTCAGCAGCGGGCCCACCGCGATGTCGGCTGCCAGCTCGTCCGCCTCGAGCAGGTTCTGCATCGGCCGATCCGGGTTCGTCACCGCCAAACCCCGCAGTGTTACGGCGCCCTCGGCGAGCTGCAGGTCGGCCGACGCCAGATCGACGCGCGCACCCACGACCGCCGTGCCCGCGGCCTCCACGCCGCGCTCCACGGCGCGGTCGAGCAGCAGCACCCAAGCGAGCCCCACGAGCGTCAGCACGAGCGCGAGCGGGACGAGGGCGCGCCATCGGAGCCACCGAGCCGCGCCGCTCACGGCCGGAACATCCGGTACACGTTGTAGACCTTGGAGGCCTGAACGCTGCGCACGAACGTCCACGACCGGATGCGCTGGTAGATCGTCGCCCGGTACCGGGCCACCCCCCATCGCGCCGCGAAGAAGATCGGCCACGCGAGGACCGCCCAGCCCACGAGGCTGCCGAGCGTGACGGTGTTGTTCACATGGGACCACGACAGCACCGGCGCGTGGTAGATCGCCTGCCACAAGGGCGTGAGTGCATTGGGCTCGAGGAGCAACCCCGACCCCACCGCGTCGAAGAGCGGGTCGAGCGCGAAGCCGATCGGCATGAACACGAGGAACCCGAGGATCGCGCCGGGAACCGACACGTTGAGCAGCATGATCGCGGCAAGCATCGCCAGGTTGTGGAGCGACACGAGCGGCGTGAGACCGAACACGCTGCCCAACGCGATCCCCGCCGCCACCTGCCCGGGGGTTCCATCCGAATTCAGGGCTCGGACGAGCGACTGCACGATCTTGACGATGGTGAGCACGATGGAAGTGTCTCGCCGCACCCGCACCTTTGTCCAGCCTGCCCCCCCAAGACGGCACCTCCCCCGGTAGATTGGGTCATGCCCTCGCTCGACCCAATTCTCAAACCGCGTTCGATCGCGGTCATCGGTGCATCGCGGCAGCCAAACACCATCGGCTGGCAGATCCTCCACAATCTCCTGACGCACGGCTTCCAGGGTCCCGTCTACCCGGTCAACCCGAAGGCGCGCGCGATCCACTCCATTCCGGCATACCCTGCCGTCGGAGCGATCCCCGAACCCGTGGACCTCGCGATCATCGTCGTGCCGAAGGAGCACGTCACTCCGGTCGTGCGCGAGTGCGCCGACGCCGGCGTGCAGGGGCTCGTCGTGATCTCCGCCGGTTTCAAGGAGATCGGCGGAGACGGCGTCGCGCGGGAGCAGGAACTCGTGGAGATCGTGCGCGGCGCGGGGATGCGTATGGTCGGCCCCAACTGCATGGGCGTCATGAACACGACCGAGGCGACGGCGATGAACGCCACGTTCGCACCGGCGGCGCCGCCGACCGGCCCGGTGGCACTGGTGAGCCAGTCGGGGGCCATGGGGGTCAGCATCCTCGACTACGCCCAGAGCCTCGGGATCGGGATCTCACAGTTCGTGTCCAGCGGCAACAAGGCTGACGTGAGCGGCAACGACCTCCTCGAGTACTGGCGCGACGACGACAGCGTTGGTCTCGTGCTGATGTACCTCGAGAGCTTCGGCAACCCGGTGCGGTTCGTCGAGCTGGCACGCGAGATAACCCGCACGAAGCCCGTCTGCGTCGTGAAATCGGGGCGGACCGGGGCCGGGGCGCGCGCCGCGGCGTCGCACACCGGGGCGCTCGCGGGCACGGAACTCGTGACGGAGGCGATCATTGCGCAGGCGGGCGCCATGCGCGCCGATACGGTCGAGGAACTCTTCGACTTCGCGATGGCGTTCTCGAATCAGCCGCAGCCCCGGGGCAACCGGGTCGCGATCGTCACCAACGCGGGCGGGCCGGGGATCATCATCGCGGACGCCTGCGAGGCGCACGGGCTCACGGTGACATCACTGACCCCGGAGACCGAGGAGAAGCTGCGCTTCCGCCTGCCCGAAGAAGCGAGCGTTCGCAATCCGGTGGATCTCATCGCGTCCGCCAACGGCGCCGCCTACGAGTTCGCACTTCGCTGCGTCATGGAAGACCCCCAGGTCGACGCCGCCATCGCCGCCTTCGTCCCGCCGCTGGGCGTGCAGACGCAGGAGGTGGCGGCCTCCATCGTCCGCGCGAACGAGGGGTTCCCGGACAAGCCCATCATGGCGGTGCTGATGGGCCGCGAGGGACTGCCGGCGGGCATCGCCGAGCTCCACGACGCGCAGATCCCCGCGTTCATCTTTCCGGAGTCCGCCGCGCGGGCCTTGGCCGCCATGTGGGACTACCGCCAGACCGCGCGGCGGCCGGTCGGCCGCCGCGCGTCGTTCGACACCGACGACGACACCGTCGCCGCGATCATCGATGCGACGCTCGCCGACGGGCAGCACAAGGTCAGCGAGCCGGACGCGATGCGCGTGCTCGACGCCTACGGCATCCCGGTGCTGCCGTGGCGATTCGTGGGAACGCGGGAAAGCGACGACCTCGCGGGGGCCGCGGCGCAGGCGGCGGCGGAAGTCGGGTGGCCGGTCGCCGTCAAGGTCGTGAGCCCGCACATCGTCCACAAAACCGACGTGGGCGGCGTGGCGCTCGCCCTCGAATCGCCCGCCGACGTGGAGACGGCGGTCCGCGGCATGCTGGAACTCGCGGCCACGGCCGGGCCGGACGAACAGCCGGCGCTGGTGAGCGGCATGTTCGTCCAGCAGATGGCCGTCGGCGACGGCACGGAGACGATCGTGGGGCTGAGCCGGGCGCCCCGTGTCGGTCCCCTCGTGATGTTCGGCATGGGCGGGATCTACGGGGAGATCATGCAGGACGTCGTGCTCCGCCTCGCACCGCTCCTCGACACGGACGCGCTCGAGATGGTGCAGCAAGTGAAGCTCCACCGGCTGCTGGACGGCGCGCGCGGACGTCCGCCGCGCGATCAGGCGGCGCTGGCCGATGCGATTCTCCGCATCGGCCAACTCGCGGTCCGCCATCCCCGGATCGCGGAGATGGACATCAATCCGCTGATGGCGCTCCAACACGGCGCCGTCGCAATCGACGCCCGGATCCAGTTGGCAGGCTGAGGCGCCGCGCTCAGCGGGGCGAGTACCGCCCCGTGCGCGGTTCGTTCCGGCGCTTCCCCGCGTACCGCCAGGCGGTTCGCGGGCCCGACACGAGCTGGAGCTGATCGAGCCAGTAGGCCTCGTCGTCGCGCTCCGCGATCACCATCTTGCCGAAATCGTCCTTCCGGTGGGCACGATGGTACCGCATGTAGATGTACTCGTCGTCCACCCCGACGATCTCGATCTTGCCCGACGCATGGGACATCGAGAACCGCGCGCGCTTCGCCAACCCCGACACCCGGCGCTGGGCGTCGGTGAAGATGTGCCAGCCCTCCACGATCGGGACCTCGTACGGCTCGTTGCCGGCGGTCGGCCGACCCTGGAACACGTAGTAGGGCGGGCACGCGGCGAACGAGAGGTCCCGGAATAACGCGGCGAGCGTTTCCGCGCGGTCGTTCACCCCGCGAATGATCGGGCACTGATTGACGATGCCGACACCCGCTTTGAGCAGCATCTCGAGCGCCGCCCGCGCCTCCTTCGTGAGTTCGCGCGGATGGTCGAAGTGGTTCATGAGGTAGATCCGCGTGCCCTGCCGGCAGTGCTCGGCCAGGAGTTCGACCAGCCTCGGATCGTCCAACACCCGGAACGGATTGAACGCGACCATCTTCGTGCCGATGCGGATGATCCGCACGTGTGGCACGGCGGCAACGTCACCCAGGATCTGTTCGAGCCGTCGCGTCGACAGGATCAGCGGATCCCCACCCGTGAGGAGCACGTTGGTGATCTCCTCATGCTCCTGGATGTAGGCGAGCCCCGGCTCGTAGTCGAGCGAGGCATCGTCGTTGTCGTTCATGAAGAGGCGCTTGCGGAAGCAGTAGCGGCAGTACGCACCGCACACCTCGTTCACGAGCAGCAGCGCAGTATCCGTATACTTGTGCTGACAACCGCGAACCGGGGTGTAGTCCGCCTCCCGGCTGGCATCCAGCTCACCCCACTCCGTCAGCTCCTGCTCGTGAGGCACGACGAGCCGCCGAATCGGGTCGTCCGGGTCGTCCCAGTCGATAAGATTCAGGTAGTAGTCGTTGACACGGAAAACGTAGCGCTCCGCAACGGGAGCGAGGCGCCGCCGCTCTTCGGCGGGCAGTTGTTCCAGTTTGGACAGGCTGGTGATGTAGCGGACCTTTGCCAAGAGCCTCTCCTCATTCGCTAGAATTGGTTGTATGCGTGCGCTAGCCGTCCTCGACGTTCATGGGTGCTGACACGCGCCCCAATAATAGGAAGCCAACGGACCAATGATGGCAACCTCACGCCGGATCGTCGTCACCGGCGGCACAGGAATGATCGGCCGCCGAACCGTCCAAGCCCTTGTACGACAAGGACATACGTGCGTCGTGGTGACGCGGGGCTCTCGCAACTCGTTTCCGGAAGCAGGGGTCGAGACCCTCGTCGCCGATCCCACGCGATCCGGGGACTGGCAAGCCGCCATCGACGGGGCTGGGGCGGTCATCAACCTGGCCGGCGCCCGGCTGGTCGAGCCGCCCAAGCGCTGGACCGCACGGCGCAAGGCACTGCTGCGGTCGAGCCGGGTGGAGACGACCGCCCGGGTGGCGGAGGCCATCGCGGCCGCGGCCCATCCCCCGGACGTCTTCCTCAGCGGGTCGGCGATCGGGATCTACGGCGACCGCGGAGACGCGCGGATCGACGAGCAGTCGCCCCCCGGAACGGACTTCCTCTCGCGGATGTGCGCCGACTGGGAAGCGGCTGCGGGCCCGGCGGTGGACCGCTGCCGCGTGGTGTGGCTCCGCACCGGGCTGGTCCTGGACCCCGGTGACGGGTTCCTCGCCCCCATGCTTCCCTTCTTCCGGCTCGGGCTCGGCGCGGGCTGGGGCAACGGTCGCGGATGGCTCTCCTGGATCCACTGGGCAGACGAGGTGGGCCTCATCCTCGCGGCCATGACCGACCATCGGTACGCGGGGCCCATCAACTGCACGGCCCCGGAACCCGTCACCGTGAACGACTTCACGACCGAACTGGCGCGGGTCCTCCGGCGGCCGTCGTTTCTCATGAACATCCCCGAGGCCGCGCTTCGGGTGGGGTTGGGCCAGGCCGCCGATGCGCTCGTGCACCTGCAGCGCGCGCTGCCCTCCGCAGCCGAGGCGGCTGGGTACGACTTTCGGTTCGCGACGCTCCGCGATGCGCTGAACGACCTGCTGGGATAAGAAAAGCCGCCTCGATCGAGGCGGCCGTTACGACCCGGTCCGTCTAGGCGGCGACTCTGCGGTCGCGCCCGCTCCGCCGGTCCCCGATGTCACGCCGATCGTCATCGCGCCGATCGAAGCCGGCGCGACGCCCTGCGGTCTGCCGAACCGACATGTCACGACGGTCGCGGCTGCGTCGCTCGGGGACGCCCCTCCGCTCGACGCCTCCGCGACGAACGAACTGCCTGCGCTCGATTCCCGAGCGCTCGTGAGGGTAATCACGGTGCGGCATGGAAGAGGGCTGCATCGTCGCTCCGGAAACGCTCGTAACACCTGACCTGGGTTCGATTTGGAAAATAGAAATCCCAGGCGGTCGCGCAACTCTGACCGATTTGACCCTTGCAACTAATAGGCCGCGGGCAGCCTCTTGTGGTCTTTCACGCCGCTCCGAACGCCGAGGCCGACCCCGGCGCCCACCAAGAGTCCGGATACCTTGGTGACGATCGGAAGGATTGCGCCCAACGGCATCGCGGCGATGCCGACAACGGCTCCCACCGCGATCGGAATCGCAGGGTTCTTCACGGCGTCGACGAACCGCAGCTTCTTGCGCACGAAGCGTCGTGTTTGGATGTACCCGTAGGCGGTTGCGCCCCCGGTCAGTGCCAGCCAGATCCACTCCATAATGTCTCCTCCTGCAACACACAACGAGCGGCGACCCCGGCGGGTTTCAAACGGCGCGTGTCGCGCCCGGCGACGGTGGTCCGGAGGGGCCCCCGCGGGGGATCGAAAAGCAGGTGTGACGGTGCGAGGGACAGATATGTGAGAGCCACCGGTCGGAATTGAACCGACGACCACTCGATTACGAATCGAGAGCTCTACCGCTGAGCTACGGTGGCATGCCCTGGCCCGGATTCGAACCGGGACGGCTCGCGCCACTGCCCCCTCAAGACAGCGTGTCTACCAGTTTCACCACCAGGGCCAAAAACCGCCTAACCTACGGCGGGCACGGAGTATATGTGGGCGTGGCAGGAGGGTCAATACGACTGCCGCCGCCTCTGGCGCACTCCGCGCCGGCCTGGGTTCAGTCCGCCCCCATCACGATGTTCACACGGTCATGGGCGGTTCGCAGCGCGCCTTCGACGGCCGCAGATTCCCGGCCGCGCGCGAAGAGGAAGCCGAGGTAGCGGGCAGCCTCCGGCAGCCGACGAACGTACTGCCCCGGATGCA
>JBDHIW010000242.1:0-5265 GCA_039587215.1 Gemmatimonadota bacterium
GAGCAGATTCGCCAGGAGGAGCGCGAGCGGGAGAAGACGACCGTTCGGGTGACCGAGTTCATCACGGTCTCCGAACTGGCGGACATTCTCGTGATTCGCCCCACCGACATCGTGACGTTCTGTTTCAAGGAACTGGGCATGATGGTCACGGTGAATCAGCGCCTCGACTTCGACCAGATCGATCTGATCGCGGGCGCGTTCGGGTTCCAGGCGGTCCGGGAGGAGGAATACGTCCCGACCGAGTCGATCATCGAGGAGGTGCCCGACAACGACGAGGATCTGCGGTCGCGGCCGCCGGTCGTCACGGTCATGGGGCACGTCGACCACGGCAAGACGTCGCTGCTGGACCACATCCGGAAGACGAACGTGATCGCGGGCGAGTCGGGCGGCATCACGCAGCACATCGGTGCCTACCACGTGGTGGCGGCGGACGATCGCGGCATCACGTTCCTGGACACGCCGGGCCACCAGGCCTTCACGGCGATGCGCGCACGCGGTGCCCAGATCACGGACATCGTGGTCTTGGTCGTCGCGGCGGACGACCAGGTCATGCCGCAGACCGTGGAGGCGATCAGTCACGCGCGCAACGCCGGCGTCCCGATCGTGGTGGCCATCAACAAGATCGATTTGCCGTCGGCCGATGTGCCGAAGGTCAAGCAGGAGCTCCTCACGCACGGGGTCATCCTCGAGGAGTTCGGCGGCGACACGATGGGACAGGAACTCTCGGCCAAGACCGGCCAGGGCGTCGGCGAGCTGCTCGAGAAGATCCTCCTGCAGGCGGAGATTCTCGACCGGAAAGCCAACCCCGACCGACTTGCGAATGGCGCAGTCGTCGAGAGCACGCTCGATGCGGGTAAGGGGCCGGTGGCGACCGTGCTCGTTCAGACGGGGACGCTGGAGGTCGGGCAGGACTTCATCTGCGGACACCTCGCGGGTCGTGTGCGCGCGATGTTGGACGAGCGCGGTCAGAAGGTGGTGAAGGCGGGTCCGTCCATTCCGGTGCAGGTGACCGGTTTCGACGGCGTACCGGAGGCCGGAGACGCGTTCCAGGCCGTCCCCGCGAACGTGGACGCGCGAGAGATCGCGCAGAAGCGTCAACGGCTCGAGCGCGAGGCGTCGCACCGTCGCAGTCTGCGCGGTGTCTCCCTCGAAGACGTCTCGAAGCAGATCGAAGAGGGCGGCGTACAGTCGCTCAAGATCATCATCAAGGCTGATCAGGGCGGCCCGGCCGAGGCGCTCGCCGATGCGTTCGCGCAGCTCTCGACCGACGAGGTTCGTGTGGAGGTGATCCACCGCGGAGTCGGCGCGATCACCGAAAGCGACATCCTCCTGGCGAAGGCCGCGCAGGCCGTCGTGGTGGGCTTCCACGTGCGACCCGACGCGAACGCACGCAGCGCGGCCGAGCGGGAATCGGTCGACATCCGGTTGTACCGCATCATTTACGAGGCGGTGGAGGACGTGCGCTCGGCGCTCGAGGGTATGCTGTCGCCCGAGCAGCGGGAGACCGTGCTCGGCGAGGCCGAGGTGCTGCAGACCTTCAAGATTTCGGGACTCGGAATGATCGCCGGGTGTTCCGTCCGCCAGGGTACGATCAAGCGCGCCGCGCGCATCCGTGTCGTGCGCGATGGGGTGCAGATCTACGACGGGCAGATGGGCAGTCTCAAGCGCTTCAAGGACGACGTGAAGGAAGTGAAGGAAGGGCTCGAGTGCGGTATCGGCGTCGAGAACTTCAACGACGTGAAGGTTGGCGACGTGCTCGAAGCCTATGAGGTCGAGGAAGTCGCCCGGAAGCTCGAACCGGCCTTCGCGGCGAAAGACGAGTGACGTGGTCGTGGGGCTCGGCACCTGGGACCTGCATCTCGGAGGGTGCCAGTCTCTGAAGGACAAGCGGAGCGTCCTCAAGAGCCTGAAGGACCGGGTGCGCCGGCAGTTCAACGTCTCGATCGCCGAGACCGACCATCACGACCTCTGGCAGCGCGCCGAGGTCGCCTGCGCCGTCGTAGCGACCGACCGCGCCAACGCTGATCGCACGCTCGCCGCGGTCGACGGATTCATCGAACAGCACGGTGACGTGCGCACGATCCGCGAGGCCCTGAGCGAGGCGATCCGGCTCCAGGTCAAGGATCCCCGGGTTGGATTCGTCACGATCACCGCCGTCGAGGCGTCCGCCGACTTGTCGCACGCCACGGTGCGCGTGAGCGTGCTCGGAGCCGAAGAGGACAAGGTGGAGGCCATCGCCGGTCTCCAGCACGCGCGGGGCTTCCTCCGGACCTATCTCGCCCGGACGCTTTCGATTCGGACGACCCCCGAGCTGCATTTCGTGCTGGATCGGGGCCTCGAGCATTCCCGGCGTATCGACGCGATTCTCACCGACCTGGATATCGAGGAGGACCCGTCCTGAGCGACGGCGTGCTCCTGGTCGACAAGCCCGCGGGGCCGACGTCCCACGACGTCGTCGCGCGGATCCGGCGGACCCTCGGGGTGCGTCGGGTCGGGCACGCAGGCACGCTCGACCCATTTGCGTCCGGGCTGCTGCTGGTGCTGGTGGGCCGCGCCACCCGTCTCTCCCGGTTCCTCGTGGGCATGGATAAGTCGTACGATGGTGAGATCGTGCTGGGGATCGAAACGACGACGCACGATGTGGCGGGGACGGTCGTGCAGCGAGACGAGGGATGGCGCGGGCTCGATGACGACCGCGTGCGCGAGGGCATGGCAGGGCTCGTCGGGACGATCGAGCAAGTTCCGCCCGTATTCTCGGCCAAGCACGTGGACGGGCAGCGTGCGTACCGACTCGCGCGAAGAGGAGACGCGCCGGAACTCGCGCCGGAGCAGGTGACCGTCTCGCAGTTCGCACTCACCGCGCGTCAGGGCCAGCGCGTCGCGTTCGAGACCGAGGTAGGGTCGGGGACGTACGTGCGTGCGCTGGCTCGCGACCTCGGTCGGCGGCTGGGGTGCGGTGCCTACCTCGGAACGCTCCGGCGCTCGGCGATCGGACCGTTCCACGTGGACGACGCCGTCTCCATGGCCGATGTGGACGTGACGCGTGTACGGACTCCGCTGGATGCCGTGCAGCACCTCGCCCGCATCGACGTGGATGCGTCGCAGCGGGATCTCGTCGTGCACGGCCGCGCGCTGGAGGTCCCGAGCGGCGCGACGGGGAACGTTGCGGTGGTGTACGAGGGGAGGCTCGTGGCGGTGGCGACCGGCGCGGGCGACGTGCTCAAGCCGCGTGTCGTGCTGGGGGAGGGCACATGATGGCCCTGCCGGGGAACGGTCGGGGCACCGTCGTCACCGTCGGGAGTTTCGACGGCGTACATCTCGGACACCGCCGGGTGCTCGAGGAGATTGGGCAGCGGGCGCGGAAATCGGGTCGGCGCAGTCTCCTGGTGACGTTTGAACCGCACCCCCTGGAGATTGTGAACCCGCAGGTCGCGCCGGCACTGCTGACGCTGGCGGACGAACGACGCGAGGCGTTGGCGCAGTGCGAATTGGACGCGGTCGTGTTTCTGGAGTTCACGCGGGCGATGTCCCAGCTCACGCCGGAGGAGTTCCTGCGACTCCTGCGCGACAGGTTCGGACTGGCCGAGCTGGTCCTGGGACACGATCACGGATTTGGCCGGGGACGCTCCGGCAACGTCCAGGTGGTGACCGCGCTTGGGCGTTCAATGGGGTTCGCCGTCGACGTCGTGGATGAAGTGGAGGTCGCGGGGCGGCCGGTCTCGTCGACGCTGATCCGGCGGGCCGTGGCGGGGGGCGACCTCGACACGGCGCACGAGCAGCTCGGGCGTCCGTACTCCTGCGTGGGTGAGGTCGTGTCGGGGGCCGGCCGGGGTACGGACCTTGGGTACCCCACGGTGAACCTCCAGCTGCAGGACCACCGGAAGCTCCTGCCGCCGGTCGGGGTGTACGCGGTGTTGGCCGAATGGGCCGGCGGGCGGGCCGGCGGCATGATGCATCTGGGACCGCGACCGACCTTCGACGATGCGTCCCAGAGTCTCGAGGCCCATCTGTTTGCGGAGGTTGGTGACCTCTACGGCCAGCAGGTCAAAGTCTCCTGGATCGAGCGGCTGCGGGACGTGCAGCGGTTCGACGGTCCGGAGGCCCTCAAGCGCCAGTTGGACAAGGACTTCGCAGACGCCAACACATCGTTGACAGGCTTCGAAGCCCCGACTAACCATTAACGCTCTTCGAAATCACGTGACCGATGTCATCCACCATTCGTAATCGCCTGATCGTCGTCCTCGGGCTCGTCATCCTCAGCATCGTGGCGCTCATTCCGCGAGAAGTCACGATTCGCGAGCGTGGGGCCGATGGCCGCATGCGCGACACCGCGATCACCCGCGTACCGCTCAAGCTGGGCTTGGACCTGCGAGGCGGTATGCATCTCGCGCTCGAGCTCGACGAGTCCGGTGGGCCCGTGGCCAATCCCGAGGACGCGATCGACCGCGCCCTCACGGTGATCCGAACGCGTGTCGACGAGTTCGGTGTGGCGGAGCCGCTCATCCAGAAGGTCGGAGACGACCGGATCGTCGTCGAGCTGGCCGGCGTGGACGATCCCGGACGTGCCCGCGCCATCGTCGAACGGTCGGCGTTCCTCGAGTGGCGCATCACCGATATGGACAACCAGTTTGCGGACGCGCTCGAGACCATCGATCTCGCGCTCGTGCGCGCGGGCGTGCGGTCGTCCGGGAGCGGTGGCGGCACGGCGTCGCTCGAGGCACTGCTCGGCGGGTCCGACACGACCGCGAGCGATTCGGCGGCGGCGGATTCGGCGGCGGCACTCTCGGACCGGCCGCTGAGCGAGCACCTCTTTGCGGGACAGCTCCCCGGCGAGTTTCTCGTCCTGGAGGAGCAGTTCATTCTGGTTGACTCGCTCGTCAACCACCCCGCCGTCCAGGGCTCGTTACCGCGGGGCATCCAGCTGCTGTGGTCCTCGGAGCCGACGGCCAGCGCCGGACGGTCGTATCGGGCACTCTATGCGGTGGATCGTCGCTCCATCCTGTCAGGCGACGCCCTCACCGATGCCGACGCCACGATCGACCCGACGACGAATCAGGCCATCGTCCGGTTCAGCCTGACCCGACGGGGCGGACGCGTCTTCCAGCGGGAGACGGCGCAGCACATCAACGACTACATGGCGATCGTGCTGGACGGCCGCGTGTTCCGGCAGCCGCCCATCATCCGCTCGCAGATCGGGCGCGACGGGCAGATCGAGCTCGGCAGTCAGAGTATCCAGGAGGCACAGGATCTGGCCCTCGTGCTGCG
>JBDHIW010000039.1:0-15018 GCA_039587215.1 Gemmatimonadota bacterium
CCACACCTCGATGGGGACGAGGGTGCCTTCCACGAAGTCGTGCGGCACCGCGATATCGTCACGTTTCCTGAGGTAGCGGCCCTGGGTGACCGTGGATCGCATGCCCAGCGGCTCCAAGATGCGCTCGCGAACGAGTGCGTCCCAGCCGCGGCCGGCGACGCGTCCGGCGAGTTCGCCCGCGGCGGCGACGGCCACGTTGTTGTACGCGTACCGCGACCGGAAGCTCGAGCGCGGCTCCAGGTGCCGGAGGCGGGCCAGCATGGAGTCGAGCGGCAGATCCTTGCCGTACCAGAGGTACTGCGGGTCGCCGAACCCGACCCGGTGGGACATGAGGTCGCGGAGCCGAATTTCCTGCGTGACGTAGGGATCCGCCAGGCGAAACCCCGGCAGGTGATCGACGACGCGGTCGTCCCAGTCCAGGGCGCCGTCCGCCTCCAGCATCGCGATGGCGAGTGCGGTGAACGCTTTCGTCGTCGAAGCGTTGGCGAAGAGCGTCTTGGTCGTGACCGGCCACTGCTCTCCCAGACGGAGGACGCCGTAGCCTTCGGCGAACACGACGCGGTCGTCCTTGACCACGCCGATCGCGAGTCCGGGGGCTTCCCAGTCTTTCACGGCGCGCGTGACGTACCGGTCGAGGTCCTCCAGCCGGTCCAGCGCCTGTGCCGAGAGGCCGGCCGGAAAGCCGGCAGCGAAAAGGCTCACCAGAATCGCTGCGCGCATCGGTACTCCGTTAGATGGTCGAGACCCGGTCGCCGGGCTATGTTGGCTGCCGTGGCTTCCGTCGCGGGAAGGCTACCCACGGACCGCGGCGGGTCAAGGGCGGGACTCTCGAAGGGGCGTTCACGGCATGGACATCGCCGGACCGATCACGGCAGTCGAGGTGCACGCAGCCGGCGAACCCGGACGGGTGATCGTCCGCGGCGTGCCCGACGTGCCCGGCGCCACGATGTTCGAGAAGAAGACCTACCTGGAGCGCCATGCGGACGCGCTCCGCCTGCGGATGCTTCGCGAGCCCCGCGGTTATCCCGCCCTGTGCTGCAACGTCGTGCTTCCGCCCACGCACCCGGATGCAGATGCCGGATTCGTCATTATGGAGCAGACGGAATACCCGGGCATGTCGGGTAGCAATACGATTTGTGTGGTGACGGCGCTCCTCGAGACCGGACTCGTCGAGGCCGTCGAGCCGCTGACGCCTCTGACGCTGGAGACGCCCGCGGGGCTGATTGCCGTCGAGGCCGAGGTCGCGGGTGGACGAGTCACCAACGTCACCTTCGAGAACGTACCGGCGTTCGTCACGCACTTGGACGTGACGCTGGAGGTGCCCACGCTGGGGCCGGTCAAGGTAGACGTGGCCTACGGCGGGATGTTCTACGTGATCGCCGAGGCAGCGCAGTTCGACCTCCGGCTCGTGCCAGATGAGGGCCGGCAGATCGCCGCGGTCGGCGAACGGCTGCGGCAGGCGGCGCACGATCAGTTGGCCGTGGTGCACCCGGACAATCCCGCGATTGGCGGGGTATCGATCTCGCAACTGTCGGGACCGCCGCGCGGTAGCGGCGCCCACCGGCGGAATGCGGTCGTCGTGTCGACGGGGCCCGTCGACTTCGCGCGACCGGATACGTGGGGCGGGGCGCTCGACCGCTCACCGTGCGGGACGGGGACGTGCGCGGCGATGGCGGTCCGCTATGCACGTGGGGAACTCGGGATTGGCGATGTGTTCCGGCACGAGGGTGTACTCGGCACGATCTTCACCGGGCGCGTGCTCGGAGAGACGACGGTCGGGGACCACCCGGCCATCCGCACGTCGCTGTCGGGACAAGGCTGGATCACCGGGCACAGCCACTTCGTGCTGGCCGACGACGACCCGTTCCCGGAGGGGTTCACCGTCGGAGACATCTGGTAGCGCGTCGGTCGTGGCGCGGCGTCCGCGGTCGCGGTCTGCACTTTACAAGGAGCCGACATGTCGGAACTGAATCGTCGAAGCTTTCTCTCCACCGGGGCCACGATGGCCGCGGGCGTGGCTGCCTTTCCGAACGTGCTGCGAGGCCAGGACGACCGCGTCGCGCGCATGGGTCTCATCGGCATCGGCGATCGTGGATCGTGGACGCTGCGTCTCATGCTCCGGCGGCCGGATGTCGAGGTGCGCGCCATCTGCGACATCGATCCTGACGCCATCGGCCGGGGACGCGAGCAACTGGACGAGGCGTCGGTGTCCGGATACGGCGTCTACGACCAGGGTGAGGAGGACTTCCGGCGCATGATGGAGCGGGACGACCTCGACGGCGTCATCATCACGAGCCCCTGGGAGTGGCATGCGCCCATGGCGCTGGCGGCGATGCGGGCCGGGAAGTGGGCGGCGGTCGAGGTACCGGCGGCAGTCACGCTCGAGGAGTGCTGGGAACTGGTGGAAACGTCGGAGGAGACCGGCATGCCGTGTATGATCCTCGAGAACGTCTGCTACCGCCGGGACGTCATGGCCGTGCTCAACATGGTGCGCGAGGGGCTCTTCGGTGAACTCATCCACGCGCAGTGCGGCTATCAACACGATATTCGCTACGGGTTCAAGTTCCGCCCCGGCGTGGAGTTCGGTCCTGACGCGCGCGGGCCGGCGCGATGGCGCACCCAGCACTCGATCACGCGCAACGGCGACGTCTATCCGACGCACGGCATCGGGCCGGCTGCGACATTCCTCGACATCAATCACGGCAACCGGTTCGTATCGCTCACGGCGACGGCGTCGAAGGCACGGGGACTCCACCACCACATCGTCAAGCACGGTGGTCCCGATCATCCGAACGCGTCCGTGCGCTGGAAGCTGGGCGATATCGTGACGACGGTCCTCAGCTGCTCGCGCGGCGAGACCGTGGTCATCATGCACGACACGAACCTCCCACGGCCCTATTCACTCAACTTCCGCGTCCAGGGCACGAACGGGATCTGGATGGACGATCTTCGGTCGGTCTACATCGAGGACCGAAGCCCGGAGCCGCACCGCTGGGAAGAGTTCGCTCCGTATCAGGAGGAGTTCGATCACGCCCTGTGGCGACGGTACGCGGCCGATGCGCAGGGTTCGGGGCACGGCGGTATGGACTTCTTCGTGCTCAACGCGCTCATCGAGTCCATCAAGCGGAAGGAACCGCCGTCGCTCGACGTGTACGACGCGGCAGCGTGGAGCGCGATCAGCGCCCTTTCGGAGCAGTCGATTGCGATGGGCAGCCACCCGGTGGCATTCCCCGATTTCACGGCGGGGCGCTGGGCCAACAGGCCGCCAACGTTCGGGCTCTCCGATGTCTACTAGGTCGTCGGCGCGAGGGGGCGCGGTCGTGCTGCTGTGGGCGGTCCTGTCCGCCTGCACGGACACGGTGCCGGCTCCCAAGGTCCTGCTGATCGGGATCGACGGCGTCCGCGTCGACAAGCTGGCCGAGGCGGCGACGCCGAACCTGGACGGGCTCGTCGAGCGCGGTGCCTTCAGTGCCGCTGGGCGCACCAGCCGCGAGACGGTGAGCGGACCCGCGTGGTCGAGCATGCTCACCGGCGTCTGGCCGGAAAAGCACGGCGTGTTCGGCAACGATTTCGCCGAGAAGGTCTACGAGACGTATCCGGACTTCCTCACGCGGCTCGAGCGGGTCGATCCGGCGTGGAACACGTACGTCGTCGTCGACTGGCCGCCCCTGGGCAGCACGGCGTCCAACGGTCCCCTCTTCGGCGCGGCGATCGACTCGCTCGTGCTGGTGGACGGCGACGCGCTGGGCTACGGGCCGGCGGATTCGATCTCGGCCGCCACGGCAGCCGGCTACGTGGCATCGGCGGACGTCGACGCCGCGTTCGTGTACCTGGGCAATGTCGACGTCGTGGGCCATGAGACCTCGTCGCTCGATCCGGCGTACATCGCGGCGATCGAGACGGCGGACCGGCAGGTCGGCGTGCTGCTCGACGCGCTCGCCCGTCGCCCGTCGCGTGCGGACGAGGACTGGCTGATCCTCGTGAGTACCGACCACGGTCGACGAGACGACGGTGGGCACGGCGGGAACTCGTCGCTCGAAGAGACCATCTTCGTCATCGTGAGCGGCGCGTCCGCAGCCCGCGGCGCGATCGACCCGGCGCCGGACATCGTGGACGTGGCGGTCACGGCGCTGACGCATCTCGGCGCCGCGATCGATCCCGCATGGTCGCTGGACGGTCGCGCGGTGGGGCTCGCCGAGCGTTGACCGCGTGACGGACCGCGCGCTCGAGCGGCCGAACATGCTGGCCGCGTTCGAGGATCTCTTCGGTGCGCGGCCGACCCACTGGGTGCGCGCGCCGGGGCGCGTCAACCTCATCGGCGAGCACGTCGACTACAACGGGCTCCCCGTCGTGCCCATGGCGATTCAGCGCGAAGTGCGGATCGCATGCCGCCCACGGTCCGACGCGCGCGTGCGCGTCGTCAGCACGCAGACGGAGTTCGACCCGCGCGCGTTCGACGTCGGCCGGGACATCGAGCCGTTCGCGACGGGTGACTGGGGCAACTACGTGAAGGCCGCGGCCCGCGTGGCGGCGAGGGAGTACGGCCTCGAGCGCGGCATGGACGCGCTTGTCGACTCGACCGTTCCGGTGGCGGCGGGCCTCAGTTCGTCGTCGGCGCTCGTCGTGGCCGTGGCGTGGGCCCTCCTTCGCACCCACGACGTCGAGGCCGATCGCCTGGCGCTCGCCCGGGCGGTCGCGGACGGCGAGCGGTACGTCGGAACCCAGGGCGGTGGCATGGATCAGGCCGTAGCACTCGGGGCCGAACCGGGGGCGGCGGTTCGCATCGACTTCGACCCGTTGGCCCTCACGCACGTACCCGTGCCTCAGGGATGGCAGTTCGTCGTGGCGCACAGTCTGCGCCGGGCGGAGAAGTCCGGTGCGGCACAGCAGACCTACAACCGGCGCACGGCCGAGTGCGCCGAGGCGCTGCAGGCGGTGGGTCGAGAACTCGGCACGTCGGCGGACGGGTACCGCGCCCTGATGCAGCAGGTCACCACCGCGGATCTCCTGGCGGCGGCGGCCGCCCTCCCGCCCGCCCTCGGTGCGCGGTTCCGCCACGTGGTGACCGAGCACGGGCGCGTCGCACGGTTCGAGATCGCGCTGCGGGATGGCGACGTGGAGACGGCGGGCGCGCTGATGGATGCATCGCACGTCAGCCTGCGCGACGACTACGGCGTCAGCACCCCGGACTTGGACCTGCTGGTGACGATCGCGCGCCGTGCGGGCGCGACCGGCGCGCGTCTGACCGGCGCGGGGCTCGGGGGGTGCATCGTGGCGCTGTGCACGGCCGAAACGGCCGCGCCCGTGCTGCGCGCGGTGGCGACGCAGTTCTACCGGGCGCGCGGGTGCCAGGACGACGTGGACGACCTGGCCTTTGCGGTCAGTCCCGCGGCGGGGGCGTCCGCCGCACCGATCGGCTCAGAGGAGCTCGACGCGGGGCAGCAGGCGGAATAGGCCGAACGCCGCCGCGGCCGCGATGGTGCCCGCGATGAGCGCGTCCGTCGTCTGCCCGTACACCACGAACCCGGTAGCGAAGAGCGCGCCATAGACGGCGACGCAGCCGAAGAGCCAGCACAGCAGCCCGGCCGTGATGCCCGCGCCCTCGTTCTCGCCCGGCGTGACCTCGACCGCCCTGCGCCACCCGCGGCTGAACGGCTTGATCCGGTCGTAGAAGGCTTGCAGCGTCTCGCGCGGGACCGGCTGCGTCATCATCGTGACCGCAAGCCAGGTGGCGGATGTGATCGCGACGCCGATGACGAGCTGGGTGGAGCCGTTCAGCGCCGGAAGGCCCAGGCGCGTGTGCACGAACTGGAAGTAGACCGCGATGGCAAAGGAGATGATCATCGCCGAGATCTCGCTCCACGCGTTGATCCGCCACCAGAACCAGCGCAGCAGGAAGATGAGACCCGTTCCCGCACCGATCTGGAGCAGGATCTGGAACGCCTGAAACGCGTTCTCGAGCCAGAGGGCCACGATCGACGACAGGACGATCAGGCCGACGGTCGACGCCCGCGCGACGAACACGTAGTGGCGTTCGTCACGATCCGACGCCACGAACCGGCGATAGAAGTCGTCGACGATGTAGGACGCGCCCCAGTTGAGGTGCGTACTCACCGTCGACATGTACGCTGCGGCGAGCGACGCGACGACCAGGCCGAGGATCCCGTGCGGCAGGAAGGAGAGCATGGCGGGGTAGGCGAGGTCGTCCCGCACGATCGACGCGTCGACGTTGGGAAATGCCGACTGCAGCGAGGTGAGGTCGGGGAACACGATGACCGAGCAGAGCGCGACGATGATCCAGGGCCACGGCCGGAGCGCGTAGTGCGCGATGTTGAACCACAGGGTCGCCCGCATCGACTCGCGCTCGTCCCGCGCGGCGAGCATTCGCTGCGCCACGTAGCCGCCGCCACCGGGCTCCGCGCCTGGATACCAGATGCTCCACCACTGCACCGCTATCGGCACGATGAAGATCGCTGCGGCCGTGGACCAGTCGGAGAAATCCGGTAGGAGGGCCATCTTCGACTGAACCTCGGGATGGCTCACGAGCCCCACGAGGCCGCCGACATCAGGGTGCTGGAGCGAGACGTACGCCGCCGCGATGGACCCGCCGAGGGCGACCACGAAGAGCAGCAGGTCGGTCACGACCACGCCCCAGAGCCCCGCGGTGGCGGAATAGAGCACGGTGAGCGAGCCCGCCACCAGCACCGTCGTATACTTGCCGACGCCCAACAGCACGCCGCCGATCTTGATGGCGGCCAGCGTCACGGTCGCCATGATCATCACGTTGAAGAAGACGCCGAGGTAGATGGCGCGAAAGCCGCGCAGGAACGCTGCCGGCTTGCCCGCGTATCGCAGTTCGTAGAACCCGATGTCGGTGAACACGCCCGAGCGTCGCCACAGCCGTGCGTAAAAGAAGACCGTGCACATGCCGGTGATCAGGAACGCCCACCAGACCCAGTTCTGGCTCACGCCGCCCGACCGCACGAGGTCCGTCACGAGATTCGGCGTGTCGGTGGAGAACGTGGTTGCGACCATCGACGTCCCGAGAAGCCACCACGGGAGCGAGCGCCCCGACAGGAAGTACTCGGTGGTACCGCTGCCGGCGCGGCGAGCAAACACGATGCCGACGGCGACGACGACGAGCGCGTAGCTCGCGACGACGATCCAATCGATGCCAGTCAACTGCATGGTCGGTCCTCGGGCAGGCGAGAGAGCGGCGTCAACAATACCGCCCGGCCGGAGCGCTCGCTACCGCCCAGGTGGCGGCTCACGGAAGGCGGCGGCGAGGGACGGCGGGTACCGTCCGGCGGTGATGAGGGCCTCCATCGCGCGAGCCGCCACGGTCCGGTCTGCCGCCCACGTCAGGCCGATTCCGCGTTCGGCTACGGGAAGCACGCGCACCGCCGCGGGTGCCGCCGCCACGGCGCGGGCCACGGCTGGACCGATCAGAAATTCGGCGTCGCGGTCGTGTTCCGCTGCCGCGAACGCGTCGAACTCCTCCCGTAGAGCCGGGAAGATCTGCCGGTGGAACCCCCACAGGTTCATCGACACGGCCTCGCTCCCGTCGAGCGCGTACGGCTGTCCTGCAGGGTCCCGGCCCACGAACCCGTCTCCGGAGCGCCGGATGTCCAGGAGCTCGATCAGGTCACGCACGTTCCCGTTCGCGTCGCGCGCAATCAGCGCGCGCGACACACCACCGCGCTCCGAGAACGGGGTCGCGTCCAGCCGAAAGCCGCCGACCGCGTGCACGCCCGCGTCGGTGGTGCCCCGCAGATGGTCGGCCATGGTCTGGATGGCCGCCGGGCCGTAGTAGTCGTCCCCGTTGACGACGACGCAGGCGTCGCGGACCTGGTCCCCGGCGGTCAGCAACGCGTGCCCGGTCCCCCAGGGTTTGGATCGATGCGGAGGGAGTGGTGTGCGGTCTTGAAACGCGAGGCGGACGCGCATCGCGTCCCCGACCGTCCCGTCGAGGTGGTCGCGGAACGCGTCCTCGCTGGCGCGACGCACCACCACGACCGCCTCGTCGATCCCGGCGCGACGGGCGTCGAAGAGGGCATAGTCGAGCAGCGCCTCCCCGTCGGGGCCGATTGCTGCGAGCGTCTTGTCTCCGCCGAATCGGGATCCCAGTCCCGCGGCGAGCACGACCAGGGAGAGCTGCACGTCAGCGGCGGTAGTCCAGCGGGGGCGCGCGGTCGCCGAGCAAGGGGACGTAGACCCAGTCGGGTCCGCGCCGCTCGCGCAGTTCGTCCTTCCCGCGCTCGATGATCTCCGGGCTCTCGAAGAGATCGACGCCGGTCAGGGCGAGCACCCGCGCGGCGAGCATCATGCCCTTGATCCCGATGCCCATGCCGCCTGCCGCGACCGCCTGCCAGCTGTGGGCACTCGTGCCCGGAACCCACGTGGCGGTGGCCAGCCCGGCAGTCGGGACCACCCAGCTCACGTCCCCCACATCGGTCGACCCGATGCTCCGGTCCAGGCGGTAGGGGGCCACCGTCTGTTCGGTGCCGAGCGCGCGGTCCGGGGCGTTGAGCGTTGCATAGAGCTCCTCGGCGAACCGCTGCTCTTCGTCCGAGTAGGTGAAGCCGCCCAGCGTCTCCAGGTTGGCGTACATAACCCGCTGCAGGGCGTCGTTGGGCACCAGGGATTGCAGGCCATGGATCACTTCCCACTCCACCGTCGTGCCCGTGCCCAGCGCGGCACCGCGGGCGGCGTCCTCCACGCGGCTCCAGAGTTCGGGTAGGACGCTCGCGTCGGGATGGCGTACGTAGTAGAAGACCTCGGCGAAATCGGGAATCACGTTGGGCGCGTAGCCGCCCGCCGTGATGACGTAGTGAATCCGGGTCTCCTGCGGCACGTGTTCCCGCATGAGGTTGACCATGTGATTCATGGCCTCGACCCCGTCGAGCGCCGACCGCCCCTTGTCAGGCGCCGCGGCCGCATGCGCCGACAGGCCGGTGAAGCGGAACTTCGCGGACTTGTTGGCCAGCGAGGTCTCGGGGTTGGCGTTGTTGTGGTCATCGGGGTGCCAGTGGAGCGCGGCGTCCACGTCGTCGAACAGGCCTGCGCGCACCATGTAGACCTTGCCCGCGCCGCCTTCCTCCGCGGGCGTCCCGTATACCCGGATCGTGCCCGGGCGTCCCGATGCGGCGAGCCACTCCTTGATGGCGACGCCCGCGGCGGTGGACGCGGTGCCGAACAGGTGGTGTCCACAGGCGTGACCCGCTGCGCCCTCGACGAGCACGCTCCGCTCGGGGACTGCGGCCTGCGAGATGCCCGGGAGCGCGTCGAACTCCGCCAGCACCGCAATCACCGGAGCGCCGCTGCCATAACTCGCGATGAATGCCGTCGGCATCTCTGCGACCCCGGTCTCGACGTCGAATCCGTGCGCGCGCAGGTGCTCCTGAAGCCGCGCCGAGCTCCGCTCCTCCTGGTAGCCGACCTCCGCCCACTCCCAGACCTGGGTCGCGATGGCAGCGTACTCGTCCTGGAGCGCGTCGATGGAGCGGAGGATCGCTTCGCGGTCGTCCTGCGCGCCGGCGCTGACGGGAAGAAGGGCGATCGCCAGCAGAGCCAGTCTCAGTGCGGGGCGGGGCATGATGTCTCGTTGCGGGGTCGCGGTAATTCTATCGAACGGGCTCGGCCTCGCCAGTCGCGCCGGGAACTCGGCAGTTGACGGGGTGGTTAGGATGCTCGCGGCGGCTCGGGCCGTCGAGAGGAGAACCATGTATCAGAAACACGCAACGACCACAGCCCCGCTCTCGCTCGCACGGTGCCGAGACACCGAGTCGGAGCTGTGTCTGTATACGGCCGACGGCGACCGCGTCGGACGGATCGAGCGCGCGTGCGGACCCTATGCCGGTCCGGGCGCACCGACGCTGCTGCTGCAGCGCAACTGACCGGCAAGACCGGTCCCACACGACGCCCCGCGGTTCGACGACCGCGGGGCGTTTGTTTGTGCGGCCTGGTGTTGTGGCGCTCCCGCCGCGGCGGGTACCGGGAACCGCTGCGGGGCCCTCCCCGTTGTTCGAAGCAGGACGGCCGGCGGACGGGTCCGCCGGCGCCACACAGGTGAATGCGGAGGAGGAGACCATGTCGGACGCACTGAGACACCACGCGTCGTTGCCCATTCGCGCGCTCCTGGGCTTCGGCTTTGTCTTTCACGGATACGGCAAGCTGTTCGCCGAGGGCGGGCACGCGATGTTCGTAGGGATGCTGCAGGGGATCGGTGTGCCGGCTCCCGAGGCGACGGCCTGGGCCGTCGGCGCGCTCGAGTTCTTCGGCGGCCTGGCATTGATCGTCGGGGCCGCCGTCCCCGTCGTGGCGGTGGCCCTGATCGGCGTCATGGCGACGGCACTGCTGACCGTCCATCTGCCGGTGGGCTTCAACTTCATGAACATGATCGGGATGACCGAGGCCGGGCCCCAGTTCGGCCTGCCGGGTTTCGAGGTGAACCTGATCTACATCGCGGGGCTGAGCTCGCTCGTGCTGGGTGGAGCCGGGGCCTGGTCGGTCGATCGCCTCATCGCGAGCCGCCGCGGCGGCGTGCCGACCCCGTCGGCGGTCGCCAGCGGGGAGTTCGCGCCCGTCGCGGGCTGAGCGCCCGCCTCCGGACGGGACGATGCCCCCGGTCGGGAGTCCGGCGGGGGGCATCGTCGTCTCGGGAGGCGGGGTCCGAGCCGCGGGCGGCGGATCGCTCGCTCCGGATTGCTAGCGCGGTGGAACCCTGCGCCCCACCTTCCAGTATCCTAGACACTCACGCGTCGCGGTGACCGCGGCGCGTTTCTGCCTCCCGGACCGCGACCGCACCGATGCTCGAGACGATTGTCGAGACGCTGTTCAAGTATCGCCCTGCGGTGTTCGCGCAGGGGACGATCGCGTTCGACCCGCCGGTCGCCGTCAGCGTCATGGTGGGCGGCGGGCTGGTCGCGGCCATCGTGACGATCGGCGCGTATCTGCGGCGGTCCGAGCTGATCGGTCGGGAGCGGGCGGCGCTGGCAGCCCTGCGTATCGCCGCGATCGCCGTGCTCGTGTTCGCGCTGCACCGCCCGGTGCTGCGTCTGTCGACGGTGGTGCCGCAGCAGAACTTCCTCGGCGTGCTCGTCGACGACTCCAGGAGCATGACGATCGGCGATGCAGGCGCGGGCACGCGTGCCGACGCCCTGACACAGCTCCTCGACGCCGACGAGGGCGCACTCATCCCGGCGCTCCAGGAGCGGTTCAAGCTCCGCACGTTCCGCTTTTCCGACCGAACGCGCCGGCTGGGCAGCGTGGAGGAGCTGGGGCACGACGGGGCACGAACGGAACTTGGCGGTGCGCTGTCGCAAGCGGCCCGGGAGCTGGCGGGCGTTCCGCTCGCGGGCCTGGTCGTACTGACCGACGGCGCCGACAACGGCGAGGGCGTGCTCGACGACGCCGTGCGGGAGCTGGTGGCCTCCGGAGTGCCGGTCTACGCCGTGGGCATCGGTGACGAGACCTTCGCGCGTGATCTCGAGGTCGCCCGCGTCGATGCGCCGCGCCAGGCCCTGGTCGGTGCGAGTGTTGCGGTCGACGTGTCCCTGCACCACGTCGGCTATCGCGGCCGGACGGTCACGGTGGCCGTCGAGGACGAGCGTCAGATTCTGGCTCAGCGGGACGTGACTTTGAGCGAGACGGGGGACGTCACGGCCGCGACGCTCCGGTTCACGCCCGACGAGCCGGGGGTGCGGAGCCTGGACGTCTCGGTCGCGGTGCAGCCCGGGGAGGTCGTCGCGGAGAACAACACCGCCGGCGTCCTGCTCGATGTGCGTGACGACCGTCCGCGACTGCTCGTCTTCGACGGCGAGCCGCGGCCGGAGATTACGTTCCTGCGCCGCGCGCTGGACGACGATCCGTTTCTTCGCGTGGTCATCCTGCAGCGCACTGCCGACGACAAGTTCTACCGCATCGGGGTCGAGGACTCGACCGAGCTGATCACCGGCTTCCCGACCGAGCGGGAGGTGCTGTTTCAATTCGACGGACTGGTACTCGGCAGCGTGGAAGCCAGCTTCTTCACCCGTGACCAGCTCCGCATGGTCGCGGAGTTCGTGGAGCGGCGCGGGGGCGGCCTGCTGGTACTTGGCGGTCGCGACGGGTTCGAGGCGGGCGGATACGCGCGCACGGCGCTGGCGGACGTGCTCCCGGTGGTGCTCGAGGAGCCGACCGACGAGACGCCGCCTCCAGTCGAGGTGAGGGTGGAGCGTACGCCCAGCGGCCAGGGACACGCGGCCCTGCAGCTGAGTGACGATCCGGGAGAGGCGGATGCCGCGTGGGACGGGCTGCCGGCGCTCACGACCTTCCACCGGTTTGCGGAGCTCAAGCCGGGCGCGACGTCGCTCCTCACCGGGTCACCGACCGACGGCGGGCCGGCGCTGGTGGTGTTCGCCTCGCAGCGCTACGGACGGGGAAGGGCGGGCGTGTTCGCCGTGCAGGATTCCTGGCTCTGGCAGATGCATGCCGATATCCCGGTGGAGGACCCGCGGCATGAGACGCTCTGGCGCCAGATGCTCCGGTGGCTGGTGGCCGACGTGCCGGCGTCCGTGAGCGTGGTGGCATCCAGCGACCGCGTCGAGCCCGGCCGCGATGTCGTGCTCCGCGCCGAGGTGACGGACTCCGGGTTCCTCTACGTGAACGGCGCCCGCGTGTCGGCAACGGTCACCACGCCCGCCGGTCACGTCGACGAACTGCCCCTCGAGTGGACGGTGGCGCGGGACGGGCAGTACGAGGGCGCATACCGACCGGTCGAGCACGGCCGGTACGAAGCGCGCATCACCGCGACCCGCGGCGGCACCGTGCTGGGCGAGCGCGTCGTCCACTTCGAGGCCGACGACCTCGGTCGCGAGTTTTTCGGGGCTGCCATGCGACGCGACGTGCTCGAGCGGATCGCCGACGAGACCGGCGGGCGCTTCTATACGCCCGACGACGTCGACGCACTGCCCGAAGACGTGAGCATCACCGAGCGCGGCGCCACGGTGGTCGAGGAGCGTGACCTGTGGGACATGCCGATCCTGTTCGTGCTGCTCATCGGCTGTTTGGGCGCCGAGTGGACGCTCCGGCGGACCCGGGGGCTCGCATGACGTGGCGATCGGCCTGCGTCGTGGCGCTCGGGCTGAGCGGGTGGGCGGCGCCCGCGCCCGCGCAGCAGTACCTCGTCGTGATCGGCGGCATCGGCGGCGAGCCCCGGTACGAGGCGGCGTTCAGCTCGCACGCCACCCGGCTCGTGGAGGCCGCCCGCACGCGCTACGGCCTCCCGAGTGACCGCATCGTACTGCTTACGGAGAACCCCGATCGGGACGGGGCGGGCGGACGCTCGACCAAGAACGCGATCGATCGGGCATTCACGCAGTTGGCCGCGCGCGTATCGCCGGGCGCGGAGGTGTTCGTCGTGCTGATCGGGCACGGGAGCGGCGTGGGCGGGAGTCCGCGGTTCAACCTCCCCGGGCCCGACGCCACGGCGGCCGACTTCGCGACGTGGCTCGAGCGTCTCACGCCGGCGCGTATCGTGATCGCGAACCTTGCCAGCGCGAGCGGCGGGTTCCTGGCGCCGCTGGCGGCGTCGGGGCGGGTCGTGATCACGGCGACGCGCTCGGTGACCGAACGCAACGAGGTGCTGTTTGCCGAGCACTTCGTGCGCGCGCTCGCGGAGGACGGCGCGGATCTCGACAAGGACGAGCGGGTGTCGATGCTCGAGGCGTTCACCTTCGCCCGCGCGGAAGTGGTGCGTATCTACGAACGCGACAACCGGCTCCTGACGGAGCACGCGATGCTCGACGACGACGGCGACGGACAGGCGACCGACACGCCGACGGCGGACGGCCCTGACGGCCGACTCGCAGCGACGATCGCGCTGGGGCGCACCGAACCGCACGCCTCAGCCGTGGACGATCCGGTGCTGGCCGACCTGTACGAGACGCGCGCGCGTCTCCGCCGAGAGCTCGACGATCTGCGGGCGTTGCGCGGAGGCATGGACCCCGACGCATACGACGCGGGACTCGAGCGCATCTTGCTCGAACTCGCGCGGACCGGGCGGGCGATCCGGGAGCGGGAAGGGGGCGGGCCGTGACCCGCGCACTGCTCGTGGCGCTGCTGACCGCGACCGCCGCCCCGGCGGGCGCGCAGGAGGACGCGCTTGCTGCGCTGCACGCGGGGCGCTATGCCGAGGCCGCGCGTGCGGCGCGCCGCGCATTGCGCGCGGAATCTGCCGATGTGACCGCGGGCCGGGTGCTGCTGCAGAGTCTCCTGGCGGTCGGCGACTACGCGGATGCGCTGGACGAGGCGGAAGAGCGTGGACTCGGCGCGGCGGTCGCCGTGTGGCGCGGCGACGCCGCGCGCGCCCTCGGCCGACTCGACGTGGCGGAGGCGGCGTATCGGACGGGGCTCACGGGTGCGGACAGTCTGTTCGCGCGATTGCGCCTCGCGGAGCTCGCGATGCGGCGCGGCCGGCCGCTCGAGGCCCTGGCGACGTTCGATTCGTTCATCGACACGTACAATCGTGCCGGGGGGCGCCTGGCGCCGCGTGACCTGCGCGCGGTCGGGCACGCGCTGGCGTATCTCGGGCGACAGCGCTGGGAGCTCTATCAGGACGCGGTACGGGCGTTCGCCGAAGCGGCGCGCGCCGACCCGGCGGACCCGGCGTCCGAGGCCGCGCTGGGCGAGCTGTTCGTCGCGAAGGCGCAGGGGTCCGAGGCGCGCACCTCGTTCGAGGCGGTCCTGCAGACGAACCCGCGGCACCCTGCTGCGCGCGTCGGGATGGCGCGCCTGCTGCAGCTGGCCGGCGAACCGGGCGGGAGCGAGCACGTAGAGGCGGCGCTCGACGTGAATCCTCGGTACGTGCCCGCGCTCCTCTTTCGAGCGGAGCGGGCGCTCGAATCCGAGTCGTTCGACGACGCGGAACGTGCCGTGGAGGAAGCGCTCGACGTCGATCCGACACGGCCCGCGGCGCTGGCCGTGTCCGCGTCGGTCGCGTACCTGCGGGGCGACTCGGCCGCGTTCGTCAGACGCGAG
>JBDHIW010000243.1:0-3194 GCA_039587215.1 Gemmatimonadota bacterium
CGTCCGGGCAACGGCCGGTGACCCCATCTGGCGGGCAGCCGTCGGCGTCGACCGCGGATTCGAGCTGGCTGGGCGCACGCTCTACGTGGCGGTGGAGTATCAGCACGACGGCTTCGGCGCGCGCGGCCCGGAGGAGTTCGCGTCCGTGATCGGGAGCGAGGCGGGGCAGCGTGGGGAGTTGCAGGTGCTGGGGCAGGATGCTGCCGCCCTCACGGTCACCTACGCGGCGCACCCGCTCGTTACGGTCGATCTGCTCGCCGTCGCCAACCTGCGCGACCCGAGCGTCCTCGCGGCGCCGGGGGCGACCGTGTCGGTCGGCAACGAGACGTCGCTGCGTCTCGGCGTGTTCTATGGAGTGGGGCGGCACCGGTGGAGCGGCGCCGGCGTGCCGGTGCCCGGGTCGGAATATGGACCGGTACCGCTCGTCGGGTACGCCGCGCTCGAGATGTTCTTCTAGCGGGCGGGTTCCCGCAGCAGCGCGCGAACCGAGTCGAGACTTCCGTCGTTCGGCGCCGGATCCAGTCCGAGCACCGCGCACATCAAAGCGTAGAGATGGACGCTGCGCACGGCCGGCGGGCGCGCGCCCTCCGCAAACGCGGGACCCGCGGCCATCAGGATGCCGCCCATCGAGGGGGCGTCGGGGACGTAGCCGTGGGTACCGTTGCGAAACCGATCGCGGTTCGCGGCGAAGTACTCCCGTGACGTGAGGGCCCAACCCTCGTCCACGATGCCGATGATCGGCGGGATGCGAACGTGGTCTCGGTAGCGGAGCCGGTCGGGAAGCTCGTCCCGCCGATAGACCGCGAGGTGTGGATGGCGGCCGTCCAGCGCGTCGAAGACGGACTCCGCCGCGGCCGCGTCAGGGGGGCGGATGCTCAGGACCGGGTGCCAGGTCACGACGCCCGCGTTCCGCCAGTCGAGGTAGTCGTCCAGCAGGATGACGCGCTCGGGCGATTGGGCGGCCATGCCGTGGTCGGAGACGAGGAGGACGTTCACCCGCTCGGTGAGTCCGCGCGCGTCGAGCCCGTCGAGCAGGAGCCCGAGTGCGGAGTCGACACGCGCGATCGCCTGCGTCACCTCCGGCGAGTCCACCGGGTAGCTGTGTGCCGTCTCGTCGACGTCGCTGAAGTACAGCGTGATCAACGACGGACGTTCCGTGGCCGGCCGGTCGAGCCACGCCAGAACCTGGGCGACACGATCGCTGTTGGGGACGCTGCCGTCGTACGGGCGCCAGTCGGAGGGGCGGACGTTCTTGATCGCGGCTTCCGTACCGGGCCAGAAGAAGGCGGCTGCCCGACGTCCCTGCCGCTCGGCCGTCACCCAGATCGGCTCGCCGCCCCACCAACGGCCGTCGCTCACGGCGTCACGATCGCCGAGACTGAAGCGCGCGCCCGTTTCGGGGTCCAGCATGGTGTTCGAGACGATGCCGTGATTGGCCGGGTACAGGCCCGTGGCGATCGTGTAGAAGCTCGGAAACGTGAGCGACGGAAACGTCACGACGAGACGTTCGGCGCGGACGCCCGTCGCCGCGAGCCGGTCGAGCGCGGGCGTGGCCGTGCGCTCGGGCCACGACGCGCCCAGTCCGTCGATGCCGACGAGGATGAGCGGGGTCGGTGGAGCGGCCGGACCGCAGCCGCCGGCGCCGAGCGCCCACGCGGCGGCCAGGGCGCGCAGTGCGGGTCGCACGGTCACGCGGCCGGCACGGAGGCCGCCGGCTCCGAGTGGTCGTGTTCGTACTGCTGCCGGCGACCGAGCCAGTACCCCAGCGTGACCCAGGCGAGCGCCAGCGGGACCGTGGCGAACGCGATGCCCGTGGTCGCGAGCCCCAGTACCACGAGACCCTGATACGACCAGGCCCCGAGTTGGTCGCCTGCGCGGTAGACGAACGTGTCGACGAAGTTCTTGGCTTTGTACTTCTGATCGCGCGGGATCACCGTGTAGAGCGTCTCACGGGTCGGTCCCGCCACGGCGAAGTTGACGGCGCGGCGCAGTACGGTGAACACGACGATCACCGTCACGGTGGGTGCCGCGCCGAGAACGGTGAATCCGACCACGCACACGGCGGGGAGAATGGCCAGCGTCACCGCGACGCCGAAGGTCCGGATGATGCGTCCGGTGAGCAGCAGCTGGGTGAGGACGGTGAGTGCGTTCACCGCGACGTCGATGCGCGCGAAGAAGGCCGTCCGGTCGGCCGCGGTGTCGACGGCCCGTTCCACGATGCCCGCCGTTTGGAAGTAGAGCACCGTGCCGGACAGCGTGAACAGGAACATGTACCCCGCGATGCCGAGGAGATACGGCGACCGCAGGAGCGCGCCGACGCCCTGCCAGGTCGATCCACCGATCACCGCCGCGTCGGCGTCGGCAGCGCCGGGTGCCGCTTCCAGGCGATGGGTCGCCTCGGCCACGCCGCGGAGGAACCGGACGGCCAGTTCGAGGAATCCGATCGAGAACCACAGCAGCAGCGGCAGCCCAATGTGCTCGACGAGGAACGCCGTCAGGGTCGAGCCCAACAGCGCGCCGAGCGTGCCGCCCACGCCGATCAACCCGAAGACGCGTTTGCTGCGCTGCGTACTGAAGGCGTCCGCCATGAACGCCCAGAAGACGGACACGATGAACAGGTTGAACACGCTGGTCCACACGTAGAACGCGCGGCCGAGCCAGATCGCGCCCTCCCCGCTCATGCCGCGCAGGAGCAGGAAGAAGACGACGAGGTTCACCATGAAGAAGCGGTACGTGATCGCGACGAAGCGACGCCGCGTGTACCGACCGACGAGCGCGGTGAACAAGGGGTGTACGATCAGCACCGCGATGAGCGTGCCCGTCCACAGCCAAGGGAGGTTTTCGACGCCTCCGGCCACACCCATCTGGTCGCGGATCGGTCGGATGACGTAGTACGCGGAGAGGATGCAGAAGAAGTAGCCGGCGGCGAGGGCGACGGCCCTGACGTCCTCAGCGGGAATGCCGAGGAGGTACAGCACGTCCTCGGCGAATTGCCTGGCTCGGGGTGCGGTCACTCCGGAGTGGTCCGGCCCGGCCCAACCGTCGCGCGGAGCGTGTTGAGCAGCATGTCGACCGCGACCGTGTTGTGTCCGCCCTCGGGGACGATGATATCCGCGTAGCGCTTGCTGGGCTCGACGAACTCCAAGTGCATGGGCCGTACGGTGCCGAGATACTGCTCGAAGATCGATGGCAGG
>JBDHIW010000244.1:0-3174 GCA_039587215.1 Gemmatimonadota bacterium
CGCGACCCTGCTCAACGTGGAATCGGAGACGGTAGTTCGCTGGCATCGCAAGCGCTTCCAGTTCTTCTGGCGACGCATGCCCGAGCGCGGCAAGCCGGGACGACCGCCCATCGACGCTGAACTCATCGAGCTCAGCCGGCGCATTTCGAGGGACGACGCAACCTGGGGAGCGCCGCGGATTCGATCGGAACTGGCCCTCCTCGGTCACGACGCCGCCGAGTCGGCCGTCGCGAAGTACATGGTCCGCCACCCGCAGCCGTCGTCACAGGACTGGCGCACGTTCCTTGCGAACCACATGTCGGGCGCCGCCGCCTGCGACTTCTTCGTGATCCCGTCGCTCACCTGCAAGCCGCTGTTCTGCTTCGTCGTGCTCCCGCACGACCGCCGCAGGATCTCCCACATCCACGTCAGGCGACACCCCACCGACGAGTGGACCGCGCGGCAACTCGTCGAAGCGTTTCCCGGCGACACGTCGACGATGAGTTGCGTGCACCACGACCGCGACTCGATCTACGGACAGGTCTGCAAGCAGAAGCTCGTCGCGCTTGGAAGCGAGCCAGTCATCATCGCGAGGCAATCGCCATGGCAGAACCCGTACGCGGAACGCGTCATCGGATCGATCCGCCGTGAATGCACCGACCACATCCTCGCGCTTGGCGAGCGTCATCTGCTGCAGTCGCTGCTTCGGTACGCGACCTACTACAACGAGGCCCGCTGTCACTCAAGCCGCAGAGGTCGTGCACCTGAACCTCGCCCGACTGAAGACGGTCGCGGCGAGTTCATCGCCGCGCCGCACCTCGGTGGGCTCCACTGCCGCTACCGTCGAGCGGCGCAGAGTGTATGAACGCCACCGAGCGTTGCTCCGGGCCTCAGGCTCGGCTGAGATCCTGCACCCGGCCTCTGAGCGAACCTGGCATCATGGTCAACGCACCGGTCGGATCGGCTTCCGAGCGCGGTGGACAGGGTCTTCGGGAAGAACACGGGCTGCGGGGGATCGGGTAGGATGCGGGGGTTCCGAATGTGGGATTCGGATCACCTGCCCACCGCCAGGTCTTCGCAAGCCGTTAGAATTGCCTACATGGTGATCCTCATGTCCCGGTCCCGCATCGCCGTAGCCGTCCTCTTCGCCAGTTCGGTACCGCTACAGGGTCAGGAACGCCGGCCCGCACTTGTCCCGGTGTTCGGGGTCGTGCTCGACGCCGCGGGCGCCCCGGTCGAGGGTGCCGAGGTCCGCGCCAAGGCGTTCCGCGTCCGGGGGCTGCCGCGATTCATCCCGCCGGGGGACTACGAGGTCGGGCTCGAGACGGTGGGTGTCGCGCGCACGAACGCGCGCGGCCGGTTCGTCCTGCGGATCCGGGAGGCACGTCGGTTCAGCGTCGTCGCCGTACACGGCGAGACCGCCCGCGCGCCGGCGCTCGCGCCGGTATCACCCGGATCCCAGGTGGAGCTCCGGCTCCGGCCCGTGCGCAAGGTGCGGGGGCGCCTCGTCGAGACGCGCGAGGGAGTGGAGCATCCCGTCGGCGGAGTGCGCGTCCGTTCCGTCGGGCCCGTGACGTCCGCAGTCGCGAGCCGCCCGCACGCGGACCTGCCCTTCGGCGAGATCGAGGAAGTGTCGACCGACGCAAACGGGGAGTTCGACATCAGGGTCTTCCACGACCTGAAGTGCCGGGTAGAGACGGTCGATGACGGGACTTCGGAGAGCGTCGAGGCGGGCGGCGACGGGCCGGTCGAGCTGAAGCGGTACGATCGCCGCGCCAGCATCACGTTCCTGGACGCGAAGACCGGCGCGCGCATCCCGCGGGCGGCGGTCCATGTAGCCGGCAGGACATTCCGTGGCGACGCGGAGGGCCGCTGCGAAGCCCGCTTCGTGCGGAGCAAGTCGATCGACGTCGAGGCGGACGGATACCAGCGGCAGAGGCTGGGCATGGTGCTTACCGAGTCGTTCGACGTGAAGCTCGTGCCCGGGCCGCGGGTCTGCCTGCAGCTGGTCGACGCCAGGGCGAAGCCCTGCGCCAGAATGGATGTCTGCGTGCTCCGCATCTCGCACGGCAAGAGCGGATCCGGCCCGGTCGCGATCCGCGTGCACACGGACGACGAGGGGCGCCTGGTCCTGAACCGCCCCCAGCAATTCGGCGCAGCGCTCTGGGCGCGCGTCGACTCCCGTTTCGTGCGGGTCTGTGATGTGCAACCGGGGACGGGGGACCTGGACCTGAAGGCCGTGTCGACCGCGACCTTCGGGATCCACGGGACGGTCTTCGACGTCGATGGCGTCCCGGCCACACACGTGCCGGTGTACGCGGCGACGTCGGACTGTGCTTTCGGATCGCGATTGCCGATCGGGCAACTTCCGGTCGCCTACACCGATCACGCCGGCCGGTTCTCGATCGGGGGATTGGCCCGCCGGCCCCACGCACTTGCCGCGCGATCTGCTCGGAGCCTGACGACGTTCGGGCCGCAGATCGTCCCGGTGCGCACGAAGCCGGTCGTGATCCACCTGCGCCCGGCGCCGCTCATGAAGGGCTGCGTCATCGACCCGGCCGGCCGGCCGCTGACCGGGTCCATCGTCTCGGCGTCCGCGTACGACCGTGCTGACGAGCGGCTCCGGCGATTCGGACTCTGGACCAACACGACGCGGACGGACGCCAAGGGGGAGTTCGCACTCGCGGCCGTCCAGCCCGGTGTGGCGCACCGGTTGAGCATCGCGGCGAAGCCGGGGTACTCCCGGCCCGCCTCGCTGATGGTCGAGCCACCCGACGCGGACATCGAGATCGTGGTCCGACCGCGCCGGTAGGTTGCTCCCGAGCCGATCGAGTGCGCAGCAGCGCGCTGGTGACGCGTCGGGCGCGCGTGAGGGGTGTCCCTCCCGAAGACCCTGTCCGCCGCGTTCGGAAGCCGATCCGACCGGCGGGAAGACCAGGATACCAGGTCCGCTCCGAGGCGCGGTACAGGGTCGAAGCCGACCCTGAGGCCCGGAGCGACCGGTCGTGGAGCGCTGACGCATTCTGCGCCACTCGACCGTGGCGGTGATGGAGTCCGCCAAGGTGCGGCGTTGCGATGACCTCGCCGAGGCCGTGTTCCATCGGGCGAGATTCGGACGCATTGCCTTCGAGGTCCAGGTGACAACGCACCTCGTTGCAGTAGGCCGCGTACTGGAGCAGCGTATGCAGCAGGTGC
>JBDHIW010000245.1:0-3125 GCA_039587215.1 Gemmatimonadota bacterium
GACTTGCCGACGGGCAGTAACGAATGGGCGTAGTACCCAGGGAATCCGGGCCAGAAGGCCGGGGCGGCTGCAGTGCCGCCCCGGTCTTTTGCGTGGTGGGGACAGGGGGCCTCTGGTCAGATGGTGCTCGCCCGACACGGGCCTATATTCCGCGGACCCCGGCGCGACCGCGAGGCCGGAGCGACGACGTTTACTCCCTTCATCGAGGAACACGAGCGATGCGATTGACTGCAGCGCTGGTTGGCATGACGGCGATGGCGGTGTTGGCACTGCCGCTCGCCGCTCAGGAGGCTGACTCCGCGCAGGCCGATACCGCGGCCGCTCCGAAGAACACCGAGCTTCCGCTCGTGCCCGACCGCACCCTCCAGTTGTCGGTGACCGAAGGCACGTGGATGTCGGTCGACGTGAGTCCCGACGGCGGCACGATCGTGTTCGACCTGTTGGGCGACCTCTACACGGTGCCGATCGCCGGTGGCGCGGCCACGGCGCTCACGTCGGGAATGGCCTTCGATGCGGCGCCGCGGTACAGCCCCGACGGCAGCAAGGTGCTGTTCGTGTCGGACCGGAGCGGCGGTGAGAACCTCTGGTGGATCGACGTGGCGTCCGGCGATACGACCCAGATCACGGGGAAGGGCGGGGGGAACGGGCAATCGTATGTCTCGCCCGAGTGGTCCCCCGACGGAGCCTACGTGGTGGCATCGCGCGGCGAGACCCGGCTCGGGGCCGTCAAACTGTGGATGGCGCACGTCGACGGAGGCGCCGGGAAGACGCTCATCCCGGAGCCGCGGAACCGGAAGACGATGGGCGCCGCGTTCAGTCCCGACGGGCGCTACATCTGGTACGCGCGCCGCGACAACAGTTGGGACTACAACGCCTCGCTACCGCAGTACCAGATCGCCATGTACGACCGCGAGACCGGCCAGCGCTACACCCGCACGTCGCGGTACGGATCGGCGTTCCGGCCGACGCCGTCGCCCGACGGGAAGTGGCTGGTGTACGGCACCCGCCACGATACGGAGACTGGTCTCCGCATCCGCGACCTGGAGACGGGCGACGAGCGGTGGCTCGCCTATCCGATTCAGCACGACGAGCAGGAGGCCATCGCCGACCGCGACGTGCTGCCGGGGATGTCGTTCACCCCGGACTCGCGGGAGGTCGTCGCGGCCTACGGCGGGAAGATCTGGAGAATCCCCGTCGACGGCGGCGACCCCGTCGCGGTGCCTTTCGAGGTGAACGCGGAGATCCCCATCGGACCGCGGGTCGAATTCACCTATCCGATCTCGGATGACCCGACGTTCATCGCGCGGGAGATCCGCGACGCCGTGCCGTCGCCCGACGGTACCCGCCTCGCGTTCACCGTGCTCAACCGGCTGTACGTCATGGACTACCCCGACGGGACGCCGCGCGCGCTGTCGGACGATGCCGACCGGACCGTGGCGCAGCCGGCGTGGTCTCCCGACGGGAACTGGATCGCGTACGTGACGTGGTCCGAAACTGAAGGCGGGCATATCGCCAAGATCCGGCCGAACGGGCGGGGCGCCCGTCAGCTGACCTCCGTTGCGGGGATCTATCAGCAGCCGACATGGTCGCCGGACGGGGAACGTATCGTCGCCGTCCGCGGACCGACGCGCGCGTACGTCGAACTCGCGGGCCGGTCGACCTCGGCCGCGAACCAGGATCTCGTGTGGGTGTCGTCCGACGGCGGATCGCTGCAGTCCATTGCCCCTGCCGAGGGCCGGAGCAACCCGCACTTCACGGCCTCGAGCGACCGCATTCACCTCTTCCACTCGACCAACGGGCTCGTGTCGATCCGCTGGGATGGATCCGACGAGCGGGGGCACGTGAAGGTGGTCGGCAATCAGCGTCCGGGAGCGACCCAGGCCAACCGCGCGTCGCTCATCACGATGGCGCCGGTCGGCGACCAGGCCCTCGCGATCGTGAACCGGGACGTGTTCGTGGTGACCGTGCCGTACGTAGGCGGCGACACGCCGGAGATCTCGGTGGCGAATCCGTCGAACGCCGCGTTTCCCGCACGCCGGCTCACCGACATCGGTGGCCAGTTCCCGGCGTGGGAGTCCAACGGTCGGCGGATCAGATGGTCGATCGGCAACGCCCACGTGACGTACGATCTCGACGCCGCGAAGGCGTTCGCGGACAGTGTGGAGGCCGCGCCGGCCGACTCGTCGGAGGGCGACGATGCGAAGCCAGCGAAGTACCAGCCGGACGAGCACCGCATCGAGATCGCCGTCGAGCGGGACATCCCGCAAGGGACCGTCGTACTGCGGGGCGCGCGCGTCGTCACGATGCGGGGTACCGAGGTCATCGAGGACGCGGACGTCGTCGTGACCGGCAATCGAATCGTGAGGGTCGGTCCTCGCGGTGATGTGCCCGCGGACGCGCGCGTGATCGATATGGCCGGCCGGACGATCGTGCCGGGCTTCGTGGATGTTCACGCGCATCTTCCGCCGGCGTGGGAGGTGCACAGAACCCAGGTGTGGTCGTATCTCGCCAACCTCGCGTACGGTGTGACCACGACGCGCGACCCGCAGACGATGACCACCGACGTCCTGACCTACGGAGACAGGGTGGACGCAGGCGACCTGGTGGGACCGCGCGTGTACTCGACGGGGCCCGGGGTGTTCGGCGACTACGTCGAGGACCCGCTCCGCGATCTCGATCATGCGCGCGACGTGCTCAAGCGGTACAGCGAGTACTACGACACCAAGACGATCAAGATGTACATGTCGGGGAACCGGCAGCAGCGCCAGTGGGTCATCATGGCGGCCAAAGAGCAGGGGCTCATGCCGACCACGGAGGGCGGGCTCCGGTTCATGTACGACCTCACGATGATCCAGGACGGGTTCCCGGGCCAGGAGCACTCGTTCCCGATCTTCCCGATCGAGGACGACGTCCTGCAGCTGCTGGTGGAGTCCCAGATGACGTACACGCCGACGCTGCTGGTGTCCTACGGGGGGCCGTTCGGGGAGAACTACTTCTTCTCGCGCGAGAATCCGCACGATGACGCGAAGCTCGCTCGCTTCACGCCGCACCAGGAGCTGGACGGGCTCACACGGCGGCGCGGTGCAGGATGGTTCCGAGACGACGAGCACGTTTTCGAGCGGCAC
>JBDHIW010000246.1:0-3089 GCA_039587215.1 Gemmatimonadota bacterium
GATCTCGGCGCTGTTCATCATCCTCGCCGCACGGCTGCCGCTGCACGACCCCGTCTATAGCGATCCCACGAGCTACGTGTTCGTGGGAGCGCTGATCCTCCTGGTGCGCCCGCTGGCCGTGGCCCTCGCGACGCTGGGTTCGCGGTTCAACTGGCGGGAACGGGTCTTCCTCGGTTTCATGGCTCCGCGCGGCATCGTGGCGGCCGCAGTCGCCTCCCTGTTCGCCATTCGCCTGGCCGAAAGCACCACGCTGCAGGTCGATCGGTTCATTCCCATGACGTTCATGGTGATCGCGGGCACGGTCGCCTTCTACGGCATCACGGCGCCCATCGCCGCACGGTGGCTCGGACTGTCCACGCCGAACCCGCAGGGGTTCGTCATCGTCGGCGCGGCACCGTGGGTGCGTTCGTTAGCGCGCGCGCTCGCCGATCTCGACATTCGCGTCGTCCTGGTCGATTCGAACTGGGCCAACGTCGCAGCCGCCCGACGCGAGGGCATCACGACGTACTACCTCAACGCACTCACCGAGGCGGCGGCCGACGAGATCGACCTGTACGGGATCGGCCGACTGCTCGCGCTGACGCCGAACGACGAGGTCAATGCGCTGGCCGCCGTTCACTTCGGCGATCTCTTCGGACGCGCCAACGTGTACCAGCTCCCGGTGGGTACTCAGCCCACCGGACATCGACGGAACACGATTCCGGAGCACCTGCGCGGCCGGTGGCTCTTCCGCCGTGACGCCACGTACGAGACCATCACGGCGCGCTTTGCGGAGGGTGCGGTGCTCAAGCGCAACCGGCTGACCGAGGAGTTCGACTTCGCGGCCTTCCGGGACCGCTACGGCGAGGCCGCGCTGCCCCTGTGCGTGGTGCGCGACTCAGGAGACGTGGTCGTCGTGACCGCGGCCATGGTGCCCGCCCCCAAACCGGGACAGACGCTTTTGAGCCTCGTCGACCCGCAGTAGCCCGCGCGGCGGAACCCGAGTGGCGGGGCGTTCATTTCCCAAGACGACCCCGTCGGCTTCGGAGGAGTACCCATGCGCATCATCACGTCCCATCTAGCCGTCGGCACCTTGTGGGCCGGCGTGGCCGCGTGCGGCGCGGTCGAAGCGCAGCAGGATGCGTGGCGCACGGACTTCTCCAAACACACCGTTCCCCTCGAAGAGATCGTCTCGGGTGGCCCGCCGAAGGACGGCATCCCCGCCATCGACGATCCGCGCTTCGTGTCGACCGATGACGCGGATCGTTGGCTGGAGGCCCGGGAACCCGTGGTCGTCATCGACCTCGGCTCCGAGGTACGGGCGTACCCCCTGCAGATCCTCATCTGGCACGAAATCGTGAACGATGTCGTGGGCGGGACCCCGGTCACCGTCACGTACTGCCCGCTCTGCAACACGGCTCTGGCATTCGACCGGCGCTTCGACGGCGACGTACTCGACTTCGGCACGACCGGACGACTCCGACACTCCGATCT
The DNA here is from genome assembly GCA_039587215.1 of Gemmatimonadota bacterium. Lineage (GTDB taxonomy): Bacteria > Gemmatimonadota > Gemmatimonadetes > Gemmatimonadales > GWC2-71-9 > CAMYLY01. The sequence goes on from JBDHIW010000246.1 coordinate 1,474, forward strand.
CGTGATGTACGACCGGCAAACGGAGACGTGGTGGCAGCAGGCCACCGGCGAGGCCATCGTGGGACACTACGCGGGCGAGCGCCTGCGCTTCGTTCCGGCACCGCTGGTCAGCTGGAGGGAGTTCGCCGCGGCCCATCCGGACGGCCGCGTCCTGTCGCGCGACACGGGATATCGGCGCGCGTACGGACGCAATCCCTACGTCACCTATGACGAACCGACCGGCGGGCCGTTGCGCCGGTTCTTCGGCGCACGCGTCGACGACCGGCTCCCGGCGATGGCGCGAGTGGTCGCACTGCAGGGGCGCGGACGGCCGGCAGCCTTCGCGTTCTCCCATCTCGCGGAGGTGCGGGTCGTCAACGACGAGTTCGACGACGCACCGATCGCCGTGCTGTGGGCTCCAGAAACCGCGAGCGCCGTGGATGCGGGGCACCTGGCGGAGGGTCGGGACGTCGGCGCCTCCAACGTCGTCCGTCGGACGGTCGGTGACCGAACGCTCACCTTTGTCGCGCACGAGGACGGGCGATTCCGGGATCGGCAAACAGGATCGATCTGGAACCTGCTCGGTCACGCGGTGGAGGGTCCGCTGGCCGGCACGCGGCTGTCGCCCGTGCCGCACGGGAATCACTTCTGGTTCGCGTGGGCGGTGTTCCAGCCGAACACCCGGCTCGTGAAGTAGACCGCGGCCGTGGGTCAGTGACCCGCGTGAGCTCCCTCGTGCGTGTCACTCCCGTGTGACGACGCTCCGCCCGCACCGCGGGCAAGTTCCGCGCGGATGACGGCACGAATACCCGCCAACTGCTCCTCGCCCGCAAACCCGATCCACCGCTGGACGACCCCGCCGTCGCGGTCCACGAGTATGGTGAAGGGCAGGCCGTAGTAGTGGAAGCGCTCGCGCTGGTTCCCGCGCCCGAGCAACACAGGGAAGGTGAAACCGAACTCGTCGATGAACGCCTGCGCGTTGGCGATGTCGATGTCTTCGTTCATCGTGACGAAACGGAAGTCGGGATCGTCGATTTCGTATCGCAGCGAGTCGAGCGCCGGCATCTCGGTTCGGCATGGCGCACACCAACTCGCCCAGAAATTGATCAGCACGACGTTGCCCGCGTGGTCGGCGCTCGACAGCCGGCCGCCCGCGAGTGTTTCCAGATCGTACGTCGGCAGCGGTTCCCTGGCGGCCGGCGCGACACCCGTCAGCAGCGCAAAGGGGTCGAGCCGGTACGCGCGACCCGTCGAGTCGACCGCGATCGTCGGCAGGGGCTCGTCGAGCTCGGCGGTACGCAACAGCGCACCGTCCGATGGATCGAAGACGTCCAACCGGCTCGCCGACGTCGTGTACCCGGGCACGCTCAAGACATAGAGGTTCCCGTCCGGACCCGTCGCCAGGCCGAGGTTGACCGGTGCGTAGTCGACCTGCGCGCCGTCAGGTCCCACCTCGAAGCGCGGTTCGATCGTCGTCTGCGGCAGTCCGCGATGCGCGACCCACGCGGTATCTCCGGACCGTCGGATGGCCACGACTTCGTCGCGGATGAACGGTGCGAAGAAGATCGTCGAATCGGTCACCGCGACATGCCCCGCGTTCGCCATCTCGGCAAGGAGCACGTGGTCCGGCACGACGA
>JBDHIW010000040.1:0-14251 GCA_039587215.1 Gemmatimonadota bacterium
TCCCTCGTTTTTGTGTGCACTTCAGGAGGCATGATGCTTCGTTGGGCTCTTGTAGTTCTGACGTCCTGTGTAGTCGCGACCCCGGCGGCTGCTCAATCCCTCCGGGGACTCGTGGACCAGCTCTTCATCTTCGGGTCGGGCGGCGACCAGCTTTTCCTGGCCGGCACCGCCGATCCGGACAATCCCATCTCGGTCCAGGCGCACGGCGACCACTTCATTCCAGCGTCGGTCGCGGGGAATGGTGCGCTCATCGGCTTCCTCGGATCGGCGCTCGGGTCCAGCGTCGCCAACATTCCCATCGGCGCCACCAGCAGCGGTCAGACCTTCCGGTTCGAAGGCGGCGTTCCCGTGGCCACGTCGACGTCCCCTGGGCCGATCTTTGCCGAGCGCGCCCAGACCCTGGGACGCGGGCGCGTGCTCGTCGGAGCCAGCATCAACCGGTTCCGCTTCTCGTCGCTGCGCGGCGTCCCGCTCGACAACATCGACCTCAACTTCACGCACGTAAACGCGGACTTCGAGGGCTGCGATGCGGTGTTCGGCGGTGACTGCACGCTGGTGGGCATTCCCGCGCTCGAGAACGACTTCATCGAGCTGAATCTCGACCTGAACATGGACGTGACCGCCAACGTCTTCGTGCTGACGTACGGCCTGCTCGACAATGTCGACATCGGCGTCGCCGTTCCGGTGATCACGACCAACCTGCGCGGCACGAGCTTCGCCCAGGTCGTCCCGTTCGGGGGAACGTCCGCGACGCATTTCTTCACGGGCACGCCCGACAACGCCGAGCTATCCGCCACGCGGTTTGTCGAGGGGTCGGCCACGGGTCTCGGCGACATCGCGGCCCGGCTCAAGATCCGGCTTGCCCAGGGAGAGAACGCCGGCTTCGCCATCCTGGCCGATGGGCGGTTTCCCACGGGGAGTACCGACGACCTTCTGGGCAGCGGCGAAACCGCCATCCGCGGCATCGGGATCATCTCGGCGCGGTTCGGCGACTTCTCGCCGCACGCCAACGTGGGATACCTCTACCGCTCCGGCACGCTCTTCGCGGACGCCGTGCTCGCGACCATCGGGTTCGACCACCGGCTGAGCAACTGGGCCACACTGGCCATCGACGTCGTGTCGGAGCTGCAGGCAGGCGACAGTGGTCTCGAGTTGCCCGAAGACACCCAGATCGACGTGCCCTTCCGGCGGGTGATTTCGCCGAGCAACATCCCCGGCATGCGCGACGACATCGTCAACGCCTCCGTCGGGTTCAAGTTCACGGCGGCTCCGGGCCTCGTCGTGGTCGCGAACTCTCTCTGGCCACTCAACAAGGGTGGCCTTCGGCCGTCGAGCGCGTGGACGGTTGGCCTCGAGTACAACTTCTAGCCGCAAACGCGCCGTCCGGGACCCCGCACGCGCGGGGACCCGGACGCGTGGCTACAGGTCGCGGCGGCGGAACCAGAGAAACGCGCCGAGCACCAGGACCGCCACCCAGCCGCTGGCCGCTCCCCACAACACCGAGGTATCGAACAGCGTCAGAGGCTCACGCCCGTTCTGGGCCATGCGGTTGACGTACGCGGCGTACGCCTCCGGGTCGTACTGCATGTAGCGGGCGGCACCATTGAACAGCGCCATCGGGAAGAACCGGACGACGGGCCGGAAGGCGTCCGACAACTGCACGAGTCCGCCGGCGACGAGATTCTCCAGCGCGACGAAGTAGAAGAACCACACCGCCATCGCCGGGCCGGTGTTGCGGACGGCGAGCGACACGAACAAGGCCAGCGCCAACGCTCCGCTCATCGCCAGAATCACCCCGCCCATCGCCATGGCGTGGACGCTCGTGACGAGCGCTGCGTCGCCAGCATCGGTCCCGGCCAACGCGAATGCCACGCCGACCAGCGTGCGCGTGGCCATGAAGATGCCGATCAGGGTGGGAATCAGCAGGAGTTTGCCGACGAACCACTGCTCCTTCGACAACCCATCGATCACGTTCTGACGCGCCGTCCGCCACTGGAACTCGTTGGCCACCAGGAGCACCAACACGACACCCGCGAAGATGAAGTTGATCTCGACGTCGTTGGTGAGGATCTGGTCCCACGAATCCGGCAGCCGAAAGATGCGGTCCGGGCTCGCTCTCGCCTCCAGGTAGTCCTCGAGGTACCCGACGAGGGCGATGAAGGCGAAGAAGATGTAGGAGACCCAGAATGCGAGCCGGTGGGCCATCTTCGTGAGTTCGTTCCGGTAGGCGATCCAGATCATCAGGCCACCTCTCCCATCCCATGGTCCCCGGCGCCCGTCACTTCCATGAACACGTCCTCGAGACTCCGCTGCCGCAGCGCGAGGTGGCGGACGTATACGCCTCGCTCCACGAGGTACCGGTTGACCTCCGCGAGGTCGGCCCGCTGCATCGTCGCGACAATGCGATCGCCGTCGACGCGCACCGACTGCACCTCCGGGAACTCCCGGACCGCCCGGTCGAGCGCGCCGACGTCCGCGGCCTCCAGCTCGACGACTTCTCCGCCGGTCGTGATCTCGCCGACACTGGCCTGGCGCAGCAGCCGGCCGCGCTGAATGATCGCCACGTGCGTGCAGGTGCGTTCGACTTCCCAGAGGAGATGGCTCGAGAGGAAGATCGTCTTGCCGCGGTCCGCGAGCGTGTGGATGATGTCGCGGATCTCCCGCATCCCCTCGGGGTCGAGACCGTTGGCTGGCTCGTCGAGGATCACCAGTTCCGGGTCCCCCATCATGGTCGCCGCCAGCGCGAGCCGTTGCTTCATGCCGAGGGAATAGGCCTTGAACTGATCGCGCTTGCGTTTGCCGAGCCCCACCACGTCGAGCGCATCGTGCACCGCACGCTCGTCCGCGCCCTTCACCCGCGCCACCAGCCGGAGATTGTCGACGCCACGCAGATAGGGATAGAAATTCGGCTGTTCCAGCGTGGCTCCGACGCGGCGGCGTGCGGCGTGCAGTTCTGTGCTCGACCCGCCGCCGAACAGGCGAAAGGCCCCGCCGGTGGGCGTGATGATCCCGAGAAGCATGCCGATGGTGGTGGTCTTGCCGCTGCCGTTCGGGCCGAGGAACCCGAAGATCTGCCCCGGTTCGACCGCGAACGAGATGTCGTCCACGGCAGCCGTTTTCCGAAACCGTTTGGTGAGTCCGGCGACTTCGATGACCGGCGTCACTCCCGCCTCCCGTCTGTGACTAGCTGCCCGAACGGGGGCACTGCCGGAAAGTTTCAGCGGGGCGGTAGCGCGACGCCGGCCGAACCGATCTCCGATGGCGTCGCCGGCACGACCTCGAGTTCGCGGCTCAGCGTCCAGTCCGGCCACCCCGGCACCGCCACGCGCAGCGTCAGCTTCCAGGTGATGGAGTTGCTGCCCATGCTCACGCTGCACGCATCCGAGACTGGAATCGGCACCGACGTCTCCGCGGTGAACGGCTCGCGCGGATCCAGCATGCCGCCGTCGACGAGCACCGTCTCCTCCGAGAGCAGTTCCTCCGACTTGGTCTGACGATCCGAACCGCTCCCGCGCGTCGCGGACTCCCGGCAGTCGATCGTCGCGACGATGCGATCAATCGTGACGGCCTCCGGTGGGCGGATCACGATCGTCACGGGGACCACCTCTCCGGCACAGACCCGCGTGGCACCCAGTGCGACGGCGATGTCCCCGAGCTTCCGCGCCGCGATCACGTTCTTGCCGACGAGGAGCGCGAGCCCCAATCCGACGGCGGCGCCGAGCAGTGAGTACGGAAAGGGCAGGAGCCACAGCGCGAGCCCGACCACGATCAGCGTTCCGATGCGCAGCCGGTTCCAGGACCGGCGGGCCCGCACGATCCGTGTGTACGGTGCGCGATCCGACCCCACGGGACGCGCGGGACGCGCGAGCTCGTAGCGCTCTTCGAACTTCGGATCGATCGTCCACGCGATATCGGCGCGGGCCCGGACGAGCTGGTCCAGCTGAATCAGCTGGCCGGAGAAGGTGAGCGGCCCGTCCGGCGCGCGAACGGCGAACGGAAACTCCTCCGACGTGCCCGCCGACACCCGAACGCCGCTCGCGATCACGTCCTTCCCCGCCGACGTCACGTTCGTGTTGCCCCACCCGCTGGCGCGGGTCCGGCACTCCACGATCAGCGCGTCGGCCGTCACGTCATCGTCCGCCTCGACCGTCACGATGCCGCGGATCTCGTCGCCGGCGGGCACCGGGACGCCCGGGTTCTCGAATCGCAGGCTCAGCCTACACTTCGCCATGGGCGCATGCCTCCCGATGCTGGAAGTCGAAGTAGAGCGCGTCGAGCGTCGCGCGCGCGTCCGTCCCGTACCGGCAATACAGCGCGTCGAGCGTCGCCGCGTCCGGCGCGGGTCCACGAGCGTGATGCAGGCGTGCCGCATCGACGCGGCGCGTCACGACCGCGTGCAGCCGCTCGGGGGTCCAGGCGGCGCTCGGACGTTCGGTCCGGACTTCGAACCCGAACAGCCGAAGCTCGCGCGTGAGGTCCCGTGGGGTGGTGAGCGCGACGGCGCCGGCCCGCGTCCAGCACAACGCACGCCGCCATCCCGCGACGAGATGGGCGTCGTCCAGCAGCAGCGCGCGGCGCGAAACCGCCGCCACCCGCAGGTCGCGAGCGCGGACGAACGCGCTTTCCGGCATGGTCCGACGCAGCGCCAGCAGGTGCGTGGTCTTGCCCCGCCCGGGCGGGTCGAGGAATTGCAGCGCGCGTCGACCGCCCTCGAGCCAGCGGCCGGCAGCGCCGAGGCGGGTCACAGCGAGCTGCCCGACGTCGTCGTCGGGGACGGTGCCGAAGGGGTTGCACCGGAGACCGAGCCTAGCATACGGGAGGGGCACGAGGATAAGCTCCGCCGTTGACGTGCCGACGGCAAGCGGCCCGCCAGCGTATCTTGGGTGGACGGTGCATGACGAGGATGGCGGATGACGACACCGCGGTCGAGCATCAAGGTATTGGGCCAGGTACGGGCGCGGCGAAGCGGGAGCGCGTCGGGGAGTTGGCTGCTATCGTCGCACGGGACGTTGCCCGCGGACGTGCTCGACGAAGCCGTCATGCGGCTCCGGATTCTCGCGGTGCTCTATGCAGCTACGTACTTCGCCGCCGCCTACATCCCCAACCTCGCGATCCCGGAACTGACCGAGCTGTTCTTCGGGCGCACCTCGAACTGGCTCCCCGGCGCGGTCTCCATCGTGGGGGCGCTCGTCATGGCAGGGATCACCCTCACCGACCGACTCGACAGTCTGACGAAGATGCGGATCGGTTTGGCATTTCTCGTCCTCAGCAGCTACGGCATCGCGGCGGCGGAGTACCACGACGTCTCGAGCAGCATCCAATACCGGGAGGGCAGCCTCGGGGGCTTCGGGCTCTCGTGGGTCGCGATCTGGGTGCTGCTGTTTTCCGTGTCCGTGCCCAACCCGCCACGCCTCACCGCGCTCGCATCGGCGTTCGCCGTCACCGCCGTACCCGCGGTGTACGGGTTCTGGCACGCACGAGGCGTGAACACGGTTCCGTTGAGTGCCGCCGCCTACTTCTTCATGCTCGTCTTCCCGTACGTCCTCGTGGTCGGACTGACGTACGCCGGTTCACGCATCGTCTACGGCCTGACGCGCGCCGTCAAAGAGGCGCGCGAGCTCGGGAGCTACCGCCTCGTGGAACGGCTCGGCACCGGTGCGATGGGAGAGGTGTGGCGCGCCCAGCACCGGCTGCTGGCGCGGCCGGCGGCCGTAAAACTCGTCCGGCCCGAAGTCCTCGGCGCGAAGACGCCGCAGCAGCAAGCGGCCGTGCTGCAGCGATTCGAGCGGGAGGCCCAGGCCACGGCGCTCATGCGCTCGTCTCACACGATGGAGCTCTACGACTTCGGCGTCGCCGACGACGGCACGTTCTACTACGTCATGGAGTTGCTCTACGGGCTGGATCTCGACCGGCTCGTGGAGACCTACGGTCCGCTGCCGCCCGCCCGTGTCGCTCCCGTACTCATCCAGATGTGCGATTCACTTGGTGAGGCGCACGCCGCGGGGCTCATTCACCGCGACATCAAGCCCGCCAACGTGTACTTGTGCCGGCAGGGGCAGCAGGTCGACTTCGTCAAGCTCCTCGACTTCGGCCTGGTCAAGCGGGAGACCCCCGAGTCGGGCGACGTGAAGCTCACCGCGGAAAACGCGGCCAGCGGCACGCCCGCATTCATGTCGCCCGAGCAGGTCATGGGCGACGACCTCGACGGACGCAGCGACCTCTACGCACTCGGCTGCGTGGGCTACTGGCTGCTGACCGCGACCCTCGTGTTCAGCGGGCGGACCGCCATGGAAACCATGATGATGCACGCGCGCCATCCGCCCGACCCGATGGACCAGCGCACGGATCTTCCGATTCCCACCGAGCTCGAAACCGTGATCATGGACTGCTTGGCCAAGGACCCTGCCGAGCGTCCGGCCTCGGCCGAAGCGCTGCAGGGCCGCCTCGAACGCATCGCCTTCGACGAGCCCTGGACACGGGAGCGGGCCCGGCGGTGGTGGGAGACGCACCAGCCGATCCCCGAGGGCTGACGGCCCGCACCGGGATCCATGACAACGCCCCGCCCGAAACCGGCCCGAGCGGGGCGTTGTCGCACCTGCCTGCGCGATATGGGGTCGCGGGACGCTAGGGCCAGAAGCCTGCGAACGCGCCGCCCGTGAGCAAGCCGTAGATCACGGCGTCGAACGTGTTCTTCGCGGTGGTCGTCCAGGAGCGACCCCACCAGATCGACGCGTGCGCCTCTGCACCGGCGTACGTCAGGAATGCCACGACGCTCGTCAGACGAAAGACCGTCAAGTACTCCTGCGGCCCGGTCAGCGTTCGGCCCGCGACGTACGCCACGAACACGGCTGCCACGAGGAGATACACGAACCACAGCACGAGGCTCTTGCCCATCGCCATGGGTGCATTGGGCATGACCGTCATGACGACAACCGGCCCCTCGTCGTACTTCTTGAGCATCTCCGGCGAGCTCATCTCCTTCATGCTGTCGGCACGCGGCATCGCATAGTCGCCGGGAGGAATCCCCGCCGCTCGAAGTCCGTCACGGGCCTGATCCTCGTTGGGCACCTTCTGGTAGTCGTTGTTGTGGTACCCCAGGAGCATGTGGATCACGGAGCTGGCCGCGAACACAATGACGGCCGAGAGGAGAATGGGGAGCCACAGAGCGGCGATGCCGACGGTCATACGGCCTCCTTCGCGGGGTGTCGTCCCGCCGATAGGGGGGAGAACCTCCCGTCTCGAGACCGGCGGGGCCTCGACGGGTCTCCGAGAATCTACCGGTGGGACGCGGTGCCGCGAGGGGCGCTAGGTCGCGAAGGCGATGCCGTCGGGCTCGTCGAGCAGGCGCAGGGAGACCGCTTCGACGATCATCGCGCGCGCGCGAGCCACGACATCATCGAGGGACGGAGAATCGCGGTACAGCTCGAGCGCCTGGGCACGCACCTCGGACACCGAGGGCACATGCGGGAGCTGGAACCGCTCCCATTCGTCGTCCATGCGGGCGCGGACGGCCTCCACGAGCTCGCCGAGATCGTCCAGCGTCACCGTCTGCGGCCACGACTCGCGCGCGTGGTCCACGATCGCTTCGATCGAGAAGTGCTCGGCCAGCTGCCAGGCGACCTTGTCGACGACTCCGCGTGCGAGTCGCCGTTCGCCGGCGATCACCGATGCCGTCGGTTCCTTGAGATCCCACACGACCCGCATCCAGGCTAGTACGCGAAAGACGTAATAGGTGATGTCGATCTCGTACCACCGGAAACCCTGGCGCATGGAACTCTGGAAATAGTGGTGGTTGTTGTGCCACCCCTCCCCGAACGTGATGAGCGCGAGCCACCAACTGTTCCGGGAGTCGTCGCCCGTGATGTACCGCTGCCGCCCGGTCATGTGCGCGAGCGAGTTGATGAAGAAGGTTCCGTGGTACAGGACGACCGTGCTCAAGAAGAACCCGATGAAGAGCCCGGGCCAGCCGGCGAGGGCCCACACCGCGACCGCGAGCACCATCGCCGGGAGGTACTTCTGCCGGTCCAGCCAGCGCAACTCCGGGTACTTCGTGAGATCGGGCACGAGACCGTAGTCGGCCTCCTGCGTCCGCGGAGCGAAGATCCACCCCACGTGCGCGAACCAGAAGCCGCGCTGCGCGGGCGAGTGCGGATCGAGCGGCGTGTCCGAGTGCTTGTGGTGCGCCCGGTGCTTGGCCGCCCACCAGATGGCACCGCGCTGCGCCGAGCTCTGGCAGAGGAACGCCAGCATGAACTGCCCCACCCGGCTCGTCTTGAACGTGCGGTGCGAGAAGTACCGGTGATACCCGCCCGTCACCGCGAGCATCCGCACGACGTACAGCACGACCGCGATGACCACCGCCTGCGTCGTCACTCCCGACCAGAACGCGCCCAACGCGGCCACGTGCATGAGCAGAAACGGAATGGCGTCGGGGTAGACCACGTCGTCGTCGTAGTCGTCGAGGTAGCGAGGTTCGTCGGACACGGGCACTCGTCGGTGGAGGAACGGGAAAGGTAACAGGAGGGAGACCGACGCCAATCCCGAATTCGCGCTCGCTATTCTCCCTCGATCACGATGCGCTGCGTTTCCCGCGAGAAGCGGCCTGTCGAACGCACCCCCTCCGCCGGAAGCCGCACGCGAAACACCGTGCGACCCGGCCGAGACTCCACATCGACGGACCCGTCATGGCGCTCCAGGGACCGGCGCACGACGTCGAGGCCGAGCCCGACGCTCTGCCCGACCTCCTTGGTCGTGAAGAACGGATCGAAGATCCGCTCGCGGACCTCTGCCGGTATGCCCGGTCCGTCGTCGATGATCTCGACGACGACGTTCCGACCGTCACGGCGGGCGCTCACTGCGACGGCCCCGCCCTCCGCGATCGCATCGAGTGCGTTGTCGATCAGGCTGGCCCAAATCTGGTTCAGCTCACCGACCATGCCCTGGACCTGCGGAAGATCGCCGTCCACGGCGATGGTCACGTCCGCCGCCTTCGTCCCCGCTTTGGATCGCAACACGGTCACGGTGTCGCGGAGACCGGCGCCAACGTCGACCGACTCCACGACCATGGCCCGATCCATGTGTGTGAACCCCTTCACGGCGGACACCATGTCGAACACCCGCGACGCGCCGTGCTCGATCTCGAGCGCGAGCGCCCGCGTCGCGCAGCCCGTCGCGATCCAGCGCAGCGCCGCATTGATCGCCGCCGGCTCGAGTACGCCGGCGAGTTGCGCCAGCTGCTCCACCGTGACGGCCGTCTCGGCCAGCGGCTCGGCGAACAGCGCGTCACCGCCCTGCGCCTCGATCCACGCCGCGATGTCGTCCTCACGGTCGGCACGTTCGAGTGTCGACCACCCCCGCGTCGGGTTCGCGAGACACGCGTCGCGCACCGCGTCGATCGCGGCTTCCTGGTTCGGTGTGAGCCCGGCGGCGCCGAGCGCGCGGGCGGCGCGTTCGACGTCGACGAGACGTTCCGCCAGCGCCTTGCTGGTCCGCACGATCGCCGACGCCGGATTGTTGAGTTCGTGGGCGAGCCCGGCCGCGAGCCGCCCCAAAGCCAGGGTCTTCTCGTCCTGAAGGTCCGCCGACGTGAAGCTGCGAGCCCGATCCGTCATGACGTGAACGAGCCGCGCCGTGATGTCCGGGCACTCGTGCGGCAGCGCCGGCACGTGATCGCGATGGACGGCCCACAGATCGGTGGCCGTCTCCGCGTAGACCGTGCCCGGCGAGGCCTTCATCCGCGAGTACGGGAGGACACCCGTCACGTCTCCGGTGAACCACTCCATCACCTTGCGGCGACCGCGGCCCCGCTCGACGTAGATGGCGAGGTGTCCGTCGAGCACGACGTACAGGGCACCCACCACCCCCGCGACCCGACTCGTCAGGATCTCGCCGGGCTCGAGATGGAGAAGCTCGCCTCGCTCCACGAGCCACTCGAGTTCCTGCGTTGGCGCATCCCCGAGGATCGCGTGCTCCCGCAGTCGGTCGAGTACGGCCGCGTCGCTCACGGGCGTCGTGACACCAGCACAGGTGCCGCCGTGCTCACCACCGCGAAGGTCGCTTCGGACCAGCCACCCGCGCCGTCCAGCAGCGGGGCGGTCGCGCCGCGGAGATACCGGCCGAAGAACTGCCGCGTGTATCCGTTGATGATGGCGAGGTTGGTCGTGGCATCGATCGCCCCGACGGGACGGACGCTTGCGGCGCCGGCAGCGGGCGGCACATCACCCAGTTCGAAGATGACCTGCAAGTCCATAAAGCTGTAATGCGTGGTCGCGTCGATCACGACCGTGAAGCCGTCGCCGGTCATACGGTCCTGGACGAGCGTCTCGGAATACTCCGACGGATTGGCGAAGAAGAGGAGCCCCGGATCGTCCAAGCCCGCATTCTCCGCCGCATCACCGACCTGCGGCGCGTCCAGGCTCGACGCCGCGGTGAACCGCGCGTCCATCGTGTGCACCTGGATGGCCGCGGATCCACCCGTCGAGTGACCGGTGGCACCCACCCGGGTCAGGTCGAGCGCGCCGGTGAAGAGACCGTCGGGGTCTGCCGCATGTCGCACCTCGAGCTCGTCCAAGACGGACCGCATGTCCTCCGCCCAGATCTCGACCACGGTACGGAACGGGGGTCCGCCCGTGAGACGCTGGAAGATGAGGCTGCCGTCCGGGAATTCCACCGCGAAAGCGCCGTACGTGTGGTCGATACCGACGACGACGTAGCCGTGACTCGCGAGCTCCTCCGTGAATGTCGTGTAGAGCGCGCGGGTCCCGCCGAGTCCGTGGGAGAAGAACACGACCGGGAAGGGGCCCGCCGCCGACATCGGAGCGTCGACGAGCGCATTGGTCTCGAGCGCCGAGATGATCGTATCGAAGCGACCCGGCGAGACATAGTCCTGGAACGAGCGGAGGAGCTGTCCGATCGCGGCGTCGATGTACGGCGCGGCCGACCCGCTCACGGCGTCCGTGGGATACCACACCTGCACCATGAGTTTCCGGGGGTCGTTCGGCACGTCCTGGGTATACCCGTCGTCGCGGTCGGCGTCGACGACCTGAAACACGGTCGTGCCCACCCCGTACGCACCGGTCGGGAGCGGCAGCGGAAGCGGCAACTGCTGCTCCGGCTGCGGATCGGCGACGTCACTGCACCCCGCAGCGAGGCCTGCAATCAGGACGAGGGCAGCCGCACGTGCCGCCCGCGCGACCGGCTCGACGCGAGCTGAGCATGCGTCCATCACCGATACCGCCGAATGGGCGCGAACTGCCGGAACCGACATGGAATCCTCCGGTCGTGGAGCGGTGTGCATCGCGTGCACGACAGGCACGCATCAGGCAAACCTACGGGCCGCGCGTCACGGAGCAATGGGTCGTGCCGGCGTGCAACGCTCGACAGTCCCCCGGTGGGCGAGCAGATTCCGCTCATGTCTCGCGCATTCGTGAACGAAGACGCCGATGGGCCGGCGCCACGCTACATCCTCCCCGACCGGGAGGACCCGGAGTACGACGAGGCGGCCGCGGTGGCGCTCCTGGACGGTGCCAATGTGGGTGACTCCTCCAGCGCCGAACTTGCCACCGGCTACCGGTGGGGAGAGCCCCGCCTCAAGCCGCACGTGGAGCGGCTGCTCGCCCGTGCGCAGGCGCAGGGCGACGAGCGGCTCGTGCAGCTGGCGGAGCGGTTTCTGCGGGCCTGAGCGGCGTCAGTCGGCCGGACGCACCGTGCGGCCGATCACGATGCTGATGTTGTCCGACCCGCCCCCATCGAGTGCGTCCTGCAGGAGCGCCTCGCAGGCTTCTCGGCTGCTCGTCATCGAGGCGAGGCGGGCCTCGATCTGCTCGTCCGACACGTGTTTGGTCAGCCCGTCGCTGCAGAGCAGGACCACCGAGCCCCAATCACGCACGATACGGGTGACCAGCGGGGCGGCCTGCTGCCCGCCGATGGCGCTCGACAGTACGTGCGCCCATCGCGAGCTGTGCGCCTGCGTGCGGGTCAACACCCCCTGATCGAGCAGCTCCTGCGCCATGGTCTGGTCGCGGGAGATCTGCGTGAGCTCGCCGCCCTGATACATGTAGCAACGACTGTCGCCGACCTGCAGGATGTACCCGTGGGGCCAGAGACCCAGAAAAGCGGTGAGCGTCGTCGCGAACCGCTTCTTGGACGGTTCGTGCTCCGCCATGTCCAGCAGGCTCTCGTGACACTCCAGCGCCGCATGCTCCAGCAGCCGGTTGAACACGTCGGGATCGTTCTCCTCCGACGTATAGGCGTCGTGGAACTGCACGGAGACCTCGTGAACGAGCGCCTCGATTGCCGTGCGCGCAGCCTGCTCCCCGCCCCCGCTGCTACCAACGCCGTCTGCGACCATGGCAAACGAGGCCAGGCGCTGCACGCCGGTCGCATCTTCGCTACTCAAGTCGAGACTCGAGCGTTCGGAGACCACGCCGCGGCGCAGCGACCCGAGGAAGAAGTGATCCTGATTCTCGGTTCGAAGCTTCCCGGGATGCGTGAGTCCCCACGCATCGATGTGGGATGGCGTCGGCCAGTCGATCGGCGTCATAGATACTCCCGCAACATCGGTTGCCTCCTCACGGTTCCCTCCGCACAGCCGCCGCCCGGCGCTGAGCGCATCATGCGTCGCGCTCCCCACGCGCCACGAACGGTGCGAACAGGTTGCGGAGCTCTTCGAGGCTCTCGTCCACCGCCATCGGCATGATCATGGTGTGCATGTCGAGGGCCACGATCGCATTCAGCGCCGCGTCCAGCTCCGACGCTGCGCGCAGCCGTTCGGCGAATGCGCGGTTCACGATGTTGACGCCCTCGTAGATACGGAGCAGGCCGTCGAAACCGGCATCCGGACTGCCGCCGGCGCGCTCAACGAAATACTGCGCCAGACGATACATCGAGGTGACCCGGTACAGCGTCTCGGCCGGGCTTGCCCACGGCAGGTGGAAGCGGGCCATGGGCCGGAAGTACGCCGTATGGGGGCAGCCGCTCACGGCCATGATCAGCCCGATCAACGACGTCACGGCGACTTGCGCCGTCGTTTCGGCGCTCACGGTCCGCTCGTCCGTGCGGGCCTCGACCCGCACCTCCTGGTGGGAGAGCACCCGCCCGAACCCCTCCATCACCCCCACGAGCCCCACGGCGGCGGGGCACCGGGGGGTCGTCTGCTCGTCCAAGGGGCAGTTGGGGCACTGCTGGAATCCGAGGGCGGTCCAGGCGGGGAGGCCCTCATCCTCCGGCGCGCCCGCTTCGAGCGTCACCGGGTCCAGGCGGAGCGTAAACGCCTCCGTCGATCCACCGACTTCGACGCGGTACTCGATCCGGATGTCGTTCATGCGATGGGGGCTCCGCGCCGAGGTCGTGTCAGCGAACGTATCCACGAACGGGGGCACGCGCCACGGTCGGCGGGATGCACCGGTCAGGCCGCCGGGCTTGCGTGGGTGACCCGTCTCAGTGATTTTCCGTCCCCCGAGCGCCGCTAGCTCAATTGGCAGAGCAACTGACTCTTAATCAGTAGGTTCGGGGTTCGATTCCCTGGCGGCGCACTCTCCACCCCGTTGCTGCGCTTTCTCCACCAACCGCTGGCCGGGGCCGGTCCGACCTCCTCAGCCGTGCGCGACCGGCGGTCCCGCCAACACCTCGTAGTGCGTCACCTGCGGCACCCGCTCGAGCAGGAACGTCTCGTCCTCGGGGTAGTACCGGGCCCGCTCGATGTCCGCGCCGGCGAACGCGCGAATATCCTCACGTGTACGCCAGAGTGACATCATGAAGAAGTGCGCGTGGTCTCCCTCGATGCGCCGCAAGACATACACGCCGAGATTGCCTGCCGTCTTCTGAAGTCCCGGAATCCCGGTCTGCGACAGATAGTCGAAGTAGGCGTCGGACTTCTCGGACGGCACGATTCCGTGCCATGTGCGCGCGATCATGCGTTCTCCCTTCATCAACGCGGTACCGGAACGCGCAGGCACCGGGGATCCGCGTGGGACGCGTCCCCCGGTACGGCCCGACCGCCTAGCGCAGCAACCGCGTCACGTTGAATCCGAGTCGGATCTCGTCGGCGGCGATCGGACTGGCGCTCCCCAACAGGAACTGTGACGGATTCAGACTCGTGCTGTTGGTCAACACGATCTTGAAGAAGTGGCCGCCGGTCTCGAGGTGGAACCCGACCGATACGGCGTCGTGGGTGAACGTCTCGAGGTCGTCGCTCACGTTCCACTCGACGATGAACGCGAGCAGGCTCGACACGTAGTAGTGTGCGTACATC
>JBDHIW010000247.1:0-5594 GCA_039587215.1 Gemmatimonadota bacterium
CGATCGTAACGTCGACGGCGGCCCACCCGCGGGTGATTTCCAGGAACCCGCCGGTGATGAGCGGCACCGTCAGCAAGGTCTCGAAGTTGGCTGTCCTCGGGTTGGCGTACGTGAGCCCCGCCCTCGTCAGAATCACGTCGTAATCGGTGAGGCGGATGTCGTCGAACGTCGCGTTGCCGCGCGTCACTTCGAAGTCGAAGTTCTCCACCTTGACCGCCACCTGATACGTCTTCCCCAGCGCCGTCAGCTCGTCGAGCAGCGACCCCAGATAGTCGTACACCGTGTCGGTCGCGAGCACGGTGCCCCCCCCGACTTGGTCACCCGGCGACTGCGCGCGGACCAGTGAGATCTCCTGGAGGCCGATCACGTCCGGATCGACCGCCGCGATCTCGGCGGCCAGGAGCTTCGCCCGCGCGGGAAAGTCAGTCGCCTCGACCACCTTGAACTGGGAGTCCACCGCCGCAAGGAACGCGGCCAGATCTCCGGCCAGGAGCACCTGCTCGATATCCGCTCCGACATACACGTTCCGGGTCATCGCCGTGAACTGCGCGGTGGCCGGTACCGGCTCGTCCCCACTGCAGGCTGCCAGCGCGGACGCACTCACCACCAAGATCCATCGTGACCATCGCATCACCATAACCTCCACTCGTAAAAGCCCCTACGGCGCCGCGGCGGCGGCCGCCACCCTACGAATCTTCCGGCTCGTCCGGGAGACTGTCAAACTCGGGCTGCACCGACACCGGTCCAGACCCGGTCAGCCCGTCCAGCTGCTGCCCGATACGGCCGAGCTGCCGGGCCGCTTCGTCAAACTGTTTGCCGGCGTTCTCGAGATGGCGGCCGAGGACCCCGTGGGTGCGGGCCACCTGCTCGAACTGCGTGCGGAGCCCCTGCAGGCCATCGAGGATCTCGCGGGCGCGTTCCTCAACCTCGAGTCCGCGTAGGCCGTGCAGGATGGCCGTGAGGTAGGCGTAGAACGTGTGCGGCGAGACCGGGATCACGTGACGCTCGAGCGCGTACGCCATGAGGCCGTCAGGCGCCCCCGCCCCGGTCACCGCCTCCGTATAGACGGCTTCGGCCGGCAAGTACATCAATGCGAAGTCGAAGGTGCCCTCGTCGGGCCGGATGTACTTCGACGCGATTTCGTCCACGCGCGCGCAGAGCGCCCGCACGAACTGGCGGCGCAGGCCCACGCGCTCCTCTCCGTCCGCCTCCGCGAGACGCTGCCACGACTCCAGCGGGAACTTCGCGTCGACGGGAACTACGCGGGAACCGACGCGGATAACCGCGTCGACCCGCTCGCCCGTCCGGAACCCGTGCTGCATCGCGTATGCCCCGTTGGGCAACACCTGTCCGAGCAGTTCCTCGAGCCAGACCTCCCCGACCGCCCCCCGGAGTTGGGGGACGCGAAGCAGACGGTGCACCTCGCCCACCTCGTGCCCCAACGTCTCGATGCGCTGCGTTGCCTCGGCCAACCGGGCCAACCGCTCCCGTACGTCCGCCAGCGCCCGTGCCTGATCGGCGGTGCCTTCCGCCACCGTGCGCGGGAGCTGCTCCTGGGCGCGCACGAGGCCATCGAGCCGATCGCGGAGTGCACCGACGTCCACCGCGGCACTGCCCGTCCGTCGAGCCGCCCACAACACCGCCGCGACGAGAACGCCGAGCAGTCCCGCGATCACCCAGTCAGCCACCCGCCCCTCCGGGTCCCACGTCCGTCCGGTCCATGCCCCACAAACTAGCACGGGCAGGCCCGGGGGTCGCATGCCTCGCCACCCCGGCGGGGTGGACATCATCGGTGCACGACCGTATCCCTCCGGCCGTGCACACTCACCCGCTTCGGAGGTTCCGATGACGCGCCTGTGGCTCCTGCTGGTGCTCGGCGCGGCCGCGGCATCGCCCGCGTTCGCCCAAGAGACGATCGCCGACTATACGAGAGACTTCGAGAAGCGTGACGGCTACTTCCCGCTGTATTGGGATGGGACGGACGGCCGCCTGCTTCTGGAGGTCCCTCGGTTGGAGCAGGACTTCTTGTATCTCACCTCGGCGGCGACGGGCTTGGGCCATACCAGGCTGGGGGTGGACCGCGGGCAGATCGAAGATGTCGCGATCGCGCGCTTCACGCGGGTGGGGCCCACGGTCCTTCTGGTGCTCACGAATCCTCGGTTCCGCGCGGTGGGCACCGACAATCCCGCGCTCGTCCGGGCGGTGGAAGAGTCCTTCCCGACGTCGACGGTGGCGGCCTTCGACGTTCTTGCCGAGGAGGACGGCCGCCTGCTCGTGGACGCCACCGGGCACTTCCTGACGGACCATCTCGAGCTCGCACGACGGCTCCAACAGGCGGACCAGGGCACGTTCCGACTCAGCGGTGAGCGCAGCACGGTCTTCCTGCCGCGCACCAAGGGGTTCCCCGCCAATACCGAGGTCGAGGTCTCGCTCACGTTCACCAGCGCGAACGCCGGGAGCCTGGTTCGGCAGCAGGCGCCGACGGGTGCCGCCGTGACGCTCCGGGTGCACCACTCGCTCGTGCAGCTGCCGGACGACGGATACACGCCTCGCGAGGCGGACCCGAGGATCGGCACGTTCGGTGTGTTCTTCTACGACTTCGCGAAGCCGCTCTTCCGACCCGGTCGAGCCCATCGTGTACTATCTCGACGCCGCGATCCCGGAGCCCTACCGCTCGGCCTTCCGCGAGGGCATCCTCTGGTGGAACTCGGCCTTCGAGGCCGCGGGATACCGCGACGCATTTCGCGTCGAAGACATGCCGCTCGACATGGATCCGATGGACGCACGGTACCACGTGGTCCAGTGGGTCCAGCGCTCCAATCCAGGCTTCTCCATCGGTCCGACGCTCGTCGACCCACGAACGGGTGAGATCATCAAGGCCGCGGTCCGGATGGACGCGTACCGATCGCTCACGGACTTCAACATTTTCGCCGGCACACTCCCGGCCACGGGCGAGCCGGCCGACTTCGGTCTCACCGACTGGCTGGCCGCTCAGGACCCGTCGGTGACTGCGGAGTCGTTCGCCATGGCCCGACGGCGCCAGCACACGGCCCACGAAGTCGGGCATACGCTCGGCCTGTCCCACAACTTCGTGGCGGCGAGCTACGGCCGGGCCTCGGTCATGGACTACCCGGGGCCGCTTATTCGGCTCACCGACGGGCGGATCGACCTGAGCGACGCGTATCGAAACGGCATCGGGTCCTACGACTCGCTGGCGATCCGCTACGTGTACACGGAGTTCGACGACACTGCGGCCGAGGCGAACGGGCTCGCCGCAATCGTCCAGGAGGGCATCGATCGCGGCATCAAGTTCAACGCCGACGGCGACAACGCGCTCTCGGGCGCTTACCCCGAGGTCACGCAGTGGATCAACGGCGGCGAAGCGTTGGCCGAGTTCGCGCGGGTCATGGAGGTGCGGCGGGCGCTGCTCGACCGCTTCGACGAACGGGCCGTCCGGGAGGGCGACCCCATGGTGTGGCTCAACTATCGATTCGTGCCGGTGTACCTGCACCACCGGTACCAGTTGGAAGCCGCGATCAAGGCGGTCGGCGGGATGGAGTTCCGCTACGCCGTCCGCGGTGACGGGCTGCCCCCGACGACCGTCATCCCACCCGAGCGGCAGCGCCGAGCGCTGCAGATGGTGCTCGACGCGCTCGAACCCGGCGAGCTCGCCGTCCCAGAAGAGGTCATCCGGCTGATGGCGCCACGTGCGTACGGATACGGTACGGACCAGTGGTTCTTCGGCTCCGACGCCTACCCGGCCTTCGACCATCTCGGGGCAGCCCGCACACTCTCTACCATGGCCGTCGATGGGCTGCTCCATCCGAGCCGAGCGGCTCGGCTCGTGGCCTTTCACGCGCGTGACCAGAACCTTCCAGCCCTCGAAGAGGTCGTCGCGACGATCATCGACCGCACCTGGGGCGGGCGGACGCGCTCGCAGGACGCCGCCCTCCGGCGGGTGGTGCAGCGGGTGGTCGTCGATGCACTGATCGACCTCGCCGCGGACGACGGGGCCACGGTGGAGTCGCGAGCCGGCGCCGAGTGGGGGCTACGGCGGATCGCCGAGATGATTCAGGCGGACACGGAACCACCACCCGCCGTCCAAGCCCACCACCAGCTGACCTGGGCGGACATCGACCGGTTCCTCAACCGGCGGGACGCGGCGACCGCGCGCAGCGAACCGCGGAACGCCCCTCCGGGTACCCCGATCGGCGGAGGGCGGCCTTAGATTGCGGCGCCGGAGCGGGGGGGGCCGCCTCCCCTCCGGCACCCCAACCCATATGAAACCTTTTGAGGCGCTCAGGCGTCTCGTATACGAATCCCATCTCAATCCCAAGCACATCGTGTGGAGGACAGCAATGCACCGGTCACTCGCGACTCTGGCGGCGCTCTGCGTCCTGGCGGTCCCGGCAGCGGCGCAGGAGCGCCCCGGGTCGTCCGACAAGGGCCCGTTCAAACCCTTTGAAGACCTGGTCGAGGACGCTACGGCGATGGAGGGGCTGTTCGACCTCTACCAGACCACCGACAAGCTGTACATGGCGGTCCCGACCGATCACCTCGAGCAGGACTTCCTCCTGACATTCGAGATCGCCCGCGGCATCGGCGCCCGCTCACTATACGGCGGGACGATGCTCAACATCTTCGAGGGCAAGGTCGTGGCGTTCGAGCGGCATGGCAACACCCTCTACCTCGTCCAGAAGCCCCACCGGTTCCCCGCGGACCCCGACACGCCGATCGGGCGCGCCGTAGACCTGACGTTCGGGTCATCGGTGCTCGAGACGGCCAAGATCGAGAGCTTCCGTGAGGATTCGGCCATGGTGATCGACATCCAGGACTGGGTGCTCTCGGACATGTCGAACATCGGCAGCCGCGTCCGGTTCGCCGTGAGCTCGCAGCCGGGGCGCCC
Source organism: Gemmatimonadota bacterium (assembly GCA_039587215.1). Taxonomy (GTDB): domain Bacteria; phylum Gemmatimonadota; class Gemmatimonadetes; order Gemmatimonadales; family GWC2-71-9; genus CAMYLY01. Next base: position 4,907 of record JBDHIW010000247.1, read on the forward strand.
GGGCCGCGCCAACTTCGACAAGGGTCGGAGCTACATCGAGTCGGTGAAGGCCTTTCCGGAGAACCTCTCCCTCCGGGCCAAGCTCACGTTCCGCCCGGCCGAGCCGACATTCATCAACTCGGTCCCGGACAGCCGATACATCCCGGTGTCGGTCCATACGACGATGGCCGCCCTGCCCGAGCGGCCCATGACGCCGCGGCGCGGCGACGACCGGATGGGCTACTTCATGACAGTCCACAAGGACTTCACGCAGGACGAGACGACGTTCTTCGACCGCTTCATCAACAAGTGGCGGCTCGAGTGCAGCGACGACGCGGTCGACGGCCTCTGCACCCCGGTGGAACCGATCACGTACTACATCGACCGCACGGTGCCGGAGGAGTATCGCCAGGCCATGATCGACGGAATCGAAGCCTGGAACCCGGCGTTCGAGGCGGCGGGATTCCGGAACGCGATCCGGGCGGCAATCCTCCCTGACGACGCGGACGCAGAGGACATCCGGTACGCCACGCTGCGCTGGAACGTCTCGGATCAGCCTGGGTACGGCGCGATCGGCCCGTCGGTCGTCGACCCGCGCACCGGCGAGATTCTCGACGCCGACATGCTGTTCGAGCACAACATGGTGCTCGGCTGGAAGCGGTTCTGGCGGGCCAACGTCGACCCGGCCGCCGCCATCGAAGAGATGTTC
>JBDHIW010000248.1:0-3074 GCA_039587215.1 Gemmatimonadota bacterium
GCTTCACCGCTCAGGTTGCAGAAAACGTAGTCGAGGGCGATGCCGCGTTTGAGCATGAGCCAGGCCGCGACGGCCGAATCGTACCCGCCGGAAATCAGACACGCGGCTCGCCCACCCACGCCAAGGGGCAGCCCACCGGGTCCGGGGATGCGCTCACCGTAGAACAGCGCGTCCCCGTCCCGGACGTCCACCCAGATCTCCACCTCGGGATCCGACAGGTCCACCGTCGCCCCCGGGTTGAGCGCCGCGCCCAGGCGCACGCTGATGTCGTGCGTCGAGAGTCGTACCGCACCCGACCGCCGCGCCCGCACGGCGAAACGGCGCCCGCGCACGCGGTCGGCGTACAGGTCGCGCCCGACCTGCACGATGGCGTCGACGTCGGCCGGGACGATCGCGTCGACCTGCGACGCGCCGCTCACACCGAAGACCCGGATGATCCGGTGGACGGCCGCGGCATCCTCGACGTCCACGAGGATGCGGTCCCACCGCGGACGGAACGAGGCGGCCACACCCGCGCTCTCGAGTGCATCTCGGAGGTTGCGCACCAACTGATCCTGGAAACGGCGGCGCGTGCCGCGCGCTTTGGTGGCGAGTTCCGGAGCGAGCCGAATCAGGATAGTCGCCATGACTCGAAGCTAGGGCGGCCGTCGGTCGAATCCAAGTCGGGGTGCCCCCACCTCGCACGCGACGCTAAGTTGGGCTCGTGCGCCACCCTCGTCCGACCCTGGTCCTGAGCAAGTGTTTGGAGCTCGACGCCTGCCGATACAACGGTCAGTCGATCCGCGCACCGTTCGTGAAGAAGCTGCTCCCGTTCGTCGACGTCACACCCACCTGTCCGGAAGTCGAGATCGGACTGGGCGTGCCGCGGGATCCGATTCGGCTCGTGAGTTCGCGAGAGCAAATCCGGCTCGTCCAGCCAAGCACGCAGCGCGACCTCACCGACCTGATGCACGCCTTCAGCGATCGATTCCTCGGTGAAGCCGGCGACGTGGACGGGTTCATTCTCAAGAGCCGGTCGCCGTCCTGCGGCATCAAGGACACCAAGGTGCACTCGTCTGGGGAGACGCCGCAGCCCATCGGCCGGGGACCGGGGATGTTCGGCGAGGCGGTGCTGGAGCGCTTTCCACGAGCGGCCGTGGAGGACGAGGGTCGGCTGACGAACTTCCGGCTGCGCCATCACTTCCTCACGCAGCTCTACGCGAACGCTCGGCTCCGGGAGGCCCGTGCGCGCGGCACCGCCCGGGCGCTCGTCGACTACCACACGCGCCACAAGTTTCTCTTGATGGCGTGCCACCAGGACGCCACGCGCGCGCTCGGACGCATCGTGGCGAATCCGGCCAAGAATGACATCGACGGGTGGTTCGCCGGATACGCCGAGGAGATGGCGCGCGCGCTTGCCCGCCCCGCACGGACCGGCGCGACCGTCAACGCACTCATGCACGTGTTCGGGTACGTCTCCGACGACCTGACCGCCAAAGAGAAGGCGCACTTCCTCGACGTGCTCGTCGAGTTCCGTGAAGGGCGCCTCGAACTCCACGCGCCGCTGTCGATCCTACAATCGTGGATCGCGCGCTTCGAGCAACCGTACCTCGAGGCGCAGGTGTTTCTCGAGCCGTACCCAAAGCCGCTGCTCGACCAGCGGGACTCCGCGCGGGGCGTCTGACCCCAACGGCGCCTCTTACGGGACGCCAGCGCGACCTCTAACTTCTCCCATGCCTTACGCCCTCATGACCAGCGGCGGCAAAGATGCCGTGCTGGCGCTCGACCGACTGCGGCGCGACGGCGCCGACGTGCGCTACGCCGTCACCCTCTACGATCGCGACGCCGAGCGCGTGCGGTTTCACGGGGTCCGCATGACGCTGATCCGCGCGCAGGCCGCCGTGCTCGACCTCGAGTGCATCGCGGTCCCGACCAGTGTTGCCGACTACGAACAGGATTTCCTGACGACCCTCGACGAGCTCGCATCACGAGGCGTCGACGGCGTCGTGTTCGGCAACGTGCACCTGGCCGACGTGCGGGGGTGGTACGCCGAGCGCACGGCGGCTCGGAAACTCGAACAGATCGAACCCCTCTGGGGGACCCCGCCGATCGAAGTGGCGTGGGAGGTCGTGGAGCGCGGATACCGAACCCTCATCACCAGCGTGGATCCCGCCCGGGAAGCGGCACCGTATCTGGGACGCGAGTTCGACGCCGACGTGGTGACGGGGCTCGGGACGACCGACGACGTCGACCCCTGCGGCGAGGCCGGGGAGTTCCACACCTTCGTGTTCGAGGGACCGGAGCTGCGCGATCCCGTGTCGTTCGACCGCGGGAACTACCTGGACATCGAGGGCTACCGCGTGCTCGACCTCGTACCGCCGAACGGCGCGGGCTGACGACGGGCGCCGCGACGGAGGACCAGAGCTTCCGCCGCGTCGAGTTCCCGCACGAACCCATCTCCGAAGTAGTACTCCAGTTCGCTGCGCAGACCCCGGTAGATCGTCGGGCCCGTTTCGAGGCACACGAGCGACCCGTCGATCACCTCGTCCGCAACCGACAGGCGGTGCCCGCCGAACGTGAGCGGGAACAGGCAGTCTACCATCGACTTCAGATCGTGGTAGTCGATGCCGTCCTCGAGGCAGAACGCGTGCAGCCGGCATCCGCGACCGCTCCGGTTCAGGAAGACGCAGGCCCCGTCGACGACGGCGGTGCGATACGACGCCCCGCCGGGCACCTCATCGTCTTCGTCGACCTCGCCGGTGAACCACCGTTCTCGAGGAATCGCGAGATAGGCTTCCAAGGGATCTGCGTGCGCCATGATGGCGGCATAGTGCATTTGGTCGACGTCGACGCCTTCCTGACAGCACCAGTCACCGCAGAACGTGCACGAGAGACAGTGCGTGAAGTACCGGAGGCGAAACACCCGCGGATCGACCGCGGCGATCGTCGGCGCGCCGTAGCGCGACACGTAGGGTCCGGAAAGCGGGATGGGTCGTGGCATGAGCGTCGACAGCGAAACAATGTAACCGATCGACGCGCGAACCTACGCGTTGCGGCCGTCGGCGCCACGCGCCTACGTTGGAGCGTGACCTTCC
>JBDHIW010000041.1:0-16868 GCA_039587215.1 Gemmatimonadota bacterium
GAGGGCCTCGGCGGTTCCGTCCACCGAGCGCAGCCACCCTTCCTGCGGGATCGGAATCATCATGACGCCTGACGCACCAGGTGCCCGCTCCGGAGGACGTGTCCCGTCGCGGGCCGCCGCGAGCACGACTTCCTCCAGCGACACGTCACCTTCGGCACCGAACCGCAGTGCGGCGGCGCACCGGCCGCCGATGGACCGCGCGGCAAGTTCGATGAGCCACGTCTCCTCCCCGTCGTCGCGGACCTCCACGTGCACCGGCCCCTCACGCAACCCGATCGCGTGCACGGCGCGGTCGACACACTCGACGAGTCGCCGCTCGACCTCGGCAGGCGCCCCCGTCGGGGTGAGATAGATCGTCTCTTCGAAGAAGGGCCCGTCGAGCGGGTCCGGCTTGTCGAAGACGGTGAGCACGTGGAGCTGGCCGTCGACCATCAGACCTTCGACGGCGTACTCGCGTCCCGGCACGAAGTCCTCGACGAGGAATGCGTCCGCGTCACCGATGGCGCGAACATCGGGCTCGGCGAGCAGCCGGAGGAGCCGCTCGCGCGCGACGACAAGCTCCTCGGCATCGTTCACGCGCATGACGCCGCGGCTGGCCGACAAACGCAGGGGCTTCAGGACGGCGGGATAGCGAGTCGTCGCCGCTACGCGCTCGGGCGGCGTGTCGGCGTCCACCAGGCAAAACCCCGGCACCGGTACACCCGCGTCGTGCAGCAACATCCGCTGTCGGTACTTGTCTCCGGCGGCGCGCGCCGCGACGGGGGGATTGTGCCTGAGCCCGAGTGCCGCCCCGATCTCGGCGGCTACCGCGACGGTGTCGTCGTCGACGCCGACCACGGCCGCGATCGGGTGCCGGTCGTGGAACGCGCGCACCGTCGACACGACCGCGTTCGCATCACCGAAGTCCAGCGTCAGCAATCCGGGATCGTCGGGGTGGCTGAAGGCGCTGTCGTGTTCCGACGCCACCGTGAGCGGTGCGCCGAGGCGGCCTGCCGCGTCGACGTAGGCCTCGGTGCGGTAGCTCGAGGTGGGGATCAGCAGGAGGACGCGTCCGGTGGCCGGCTCGGGCGCGCCGGTCTGCGTCATTTCTTCGACGCCGAGAAGTAGGGGTTGGTTCCCGCCGCATGGTCGGTGATGTCCTTGACCCCCTGCACGCCCGGCAGTTCGCGCCTGAGCGTCCCCTCGATGCCCTGGCGCAGCGTCACCGTCGCCATGCCGCACCCTTGGCAGCCACCCATCATCCGCACGACCACGACGCCGTCCTGCACATCGAGCAACTCGACCCGTCCCCCGTGCTGCGCCACGGCGGGATTGATCTGCGCGCTGAACAGCTCCTCGACCACGTCGTAGAGCGTGTCGTCATCCGCCGGGGCGGTCGCGCGTGGCGGCTCGGCGGACCCCGGAGCGGCCTGCTCCAAGGCGTAGCGCACCTGCGGCTCGAGCGTGTCCCAGCCGCATGAGCCGTCCTGCACGACCGTCACCGAGCGGCCGGCCGTCACGACCTCCCGCACGCCGGGCACGGACAGCACTGCGGCCGCGGTCGGGACGGCGGCGGCGGCCTCCGGCGCGGTGAACGTCTGCGCGGCAGCCGGGGCGACGTCACGATCGAGCGTGAACGTGCGGCGGAGTTCGTCGACGGGCTCGACGGTGATGTGCACGGCGGAATTGGACATGGGAAGAACGTAACAGAAGCGGCGGCGGAGCGGGAATCGTGGGGCACGCGGGCGAGCGCCCGCGTGCCCCCGCGGCCGTCACGGAATGGGCCGGTCCTCGCGGACCACGATCGGGTCCATCCCGTTGCCCTCGAGCAACTCGTTGAGCCGCCGAAGATCGGTCTCGATGATCACCTGCAGCCGGTCAAGCTGGACCTGCAGCCGGCCGCTGAGATCCTCGAACGCCGCCCGCGACTGTGCCGTCGGCGCTGCCTCGGCGCTTTCGACGACGTGGAGCAGCGCGGCGATCTTGTTGCTCAACCTGATCGGGAAGTTGAGCGGGTCTTGGCTCGACTCGTTCCGCACCTGGTAGATCTCCTCCTCGACCACGCTCATGTTGGTCGTCACGACCGCCCCCTGCTGCTCGACGGCGCGCACGTCAGTCGCCTCGAGCCGAGCGTCCACCGCCGACTTCACGTCACGGATCTCGATGACGGCGTCGTGCGCCTCCGTGACGCGATCCCGAATCTGCATCGCGAGGTCCAACCGCTCCTGTAACTGGGCCATCGTGACGCCTTCGAGCCGGGGGTCCATACGGATCTCGAACTCGCGCGTCTGGGTCACGTCGCCCGCCGTCATCCGGACCTGATACGTGCCAGGAACCGCCATTGGCCCGACGGGGAACGCCGCCCAGAAGATGCGGCCGTCGAAGTCCGACCAGGCCGGATGCCGCATGTTCCACAGGAACGTGTGCGTTCCCGCCGTGGCGGTCGTTCGGGTGGATCCGAGCATGCGGGCGAAAAACCCGCCCCCACCACCCTGCGGCTCCTCATCCGGCGTACCGGTGTAGGTCGCCACCGTTTCGCCCTCGGCATCCAGGAACTCGAGCGTCAGGGTATCGACGTCGTCCGCGAGGTGATACACCACCCGCGCGCCGCCGTCGATGCCGCGTACCGGGTCCACCGGGTCGAACAAGTAGGCCGACGCTTCGACCACCTCGTCGCTCATCTGACGCAGCGGCGCGATGTCGTCCATGATCCAGAAGCTCCGCCCGTGCGTCGCGATCACTACGTCGTCGTTCTTGACCAGGAGATCAGACACCTGCACGGTCGGGAGGTTCTGCTGCAGCGACTGCCAGTTCGCGCCGTCGTCCCACGACACGTAGACCGTGCGCTCTGACGCAGCGAAGAGCAGGCCCGGCCGCTTCGGATCTTCGCGAACCGCGCGGATGAAGTCGTCGGCGGGCAGGCCGCCGATGATCTTCGTCCACGAAGCGCCGTAGTCTTCCGTTTTCCACACGTACGGCGACCGGTCGTTGTCCACGAGGTAGCGAATCCCCGCCACGTACGCCTTGCCGGGTGTCGTGGGCGACGCGTCGATCGTGTTGATCCGCACGAAGTTGGGCGCGTCGCGCGGGGTCACGTTCTGCCACGTCGCACCGTGGTCGCGGGTCACGTGCACGAGCCCGTCGTCCGATCCGACCCAGATGACGTTCACGTCGTGGTGCGACGGGGCGACGGCAAACACGGTGGCGTAGGTCTCGACCCCGGTCTGGTCCTTCGTGATGGGACCGCCCGACGGGCCCATCGTGCCGGCGTCGGCGCGCGTGAGGTCGTCCGACAGCTGTTCCCAGGAACCGCCGCCGTTGGTGCTCATCCAGACTTTCTGCGTGCCCGTGTAAAGCCGCTCCGGGTCGACGGGTGAGAACACGATCGGGAACGTCCACTGCACCCGCTCGCGCAGGTCCTCGGACGACTGCCCCATCGGGTTCTCGGGCCACACGTTCACCTCCCGCTCCTGGCCGTTCCGCCGGTTGAACTCGGACAGACTGCCCCCGTAGCAGCCGGCGTAATACTTGTCGGTGTCCTTGGGGTCGTTTGCGACGTAACCGCTCTCACATCCGCCGACGGCGAAGAACGGCTGCCCCCGCGCCGCAAGGTGCCCCCAGCCGCCGCTGGGCACGCACGCGGTGCTGTTGTCCTGCTGGCCGCCGCACACGAAGTAGGGATCGTGGTGCGTGGTCGCCACGCGATAGAACTGCGCCGTCGCGAAGTCCTGGTCCGTCCACGTGCGCCCGCCGTTGAACGACACGTTCGCCCCGCCGTCGTTCGCGTTGATCATGCGATCGGGATCGCTCGGCGCGATCCACAGGTCGTGGTTGTCGCCGTGCGGCACCCGGATGGCCTGGTACGTCTCCCCACCGTCGCGCGATCGGTACAGGCCCGTGTTCAACGCGTACATCACGTCGGGATCCTGCGGGTCGGCATAGACGCGGGTGTAGTAGAACGCCCGCTGCCGGAGCCGCCGCTCGTCGTTCACGCGCGTCCACGTGGCACCGGCGTCGTCCGACCGAAACACGCCGCCCTCGTCGTGCTCGATGATGGCCCAGATGCGGTGCGGTGCCGCGGGCGAGAGTGCCACGCCGATCTTGCCGACGAGCCCGGCCTGCGGGAGCCCGGTGTTTCGGGTGATCTCGGTCCAGGTCTCGCCGAAGTCGGTGCTCTTGAAGAGCCCGCTGCCGGGGCCGCCCGACGACATCCCCCAGGACTTCCGCCAGGCCTCCCACAGCGACGCATACATCACCGCCGGGTTGTTCGGATCCACCGAGAGGTCGACCGCCCCGGACCGCTCGTCGCGGTACAGCACCTTCCGCCAGGTCTCGCCGCCGTTGGTGGTCTTGAACACGCCCCGCTCGACGTTCTCGGCCGAGTGTACCCCGAACGCCGCGACCCAGACCATGTTGCAGTTCTGCGGGTGAATGCGGATCCGGGAGACGTTCTGTGTCGCCGCCAGCCCGACGTGACGCCAGGTCTCGCCGCCGTCGGTGCTCTTGTACACGCCGTCGCCCTGCTGGATGTTGCCGCGGAGCTGCGTCTCCCCGGTGCCGATGTACACGACGTCCGGATTGGCTTCGCACACCTGCACGGCCCCGACCGATGCGCTCGTGATCTGCCCGTCGGTGACCGGGTTCCACGTCTGCCCGCCGTCCGACGTCTTCCACAGGCCTCCGCCCGTCGCACCGAAGTAGTACTCGAGCGGGCGCGCGTCACTGCCCGCCGCCCCCGTCGACCTGCCCCCGCGGTCCGGTCCGATCGACCGCCACCGCAGGGCATCGAGGTACTCGGCGTCGTACTGCGCGGCGGCCGTCCCTGCCGCCGCGACCAGCGCCACCGCGACGCCTGCCGGCACCACCACGCGCCTCACCCAACCCTCCGTCCTGTTCCGCATCACGATTCTCCGGCATGGGGAAAGGGAAACCGCGGTGAGTGTATCTCGAATGCCGGCGACCCGCCAGCCCGTCCAGACCTCTTGCGCCGGCTCTACCTGGGCGTTGCTTACACCGCGAGTCACCACGTTCACGCCTGTCAGGAGAGGGAGCATGCGCACCTGCCATCGCGGCCTCGCGTCGGTCGTCGTCGTTCTTGTTCTGGCGTTGGGCACGACGCCGGTGCACGCCCAACTCGACCCCGCGCACTTCGCGGCCATGGAGGCCCGCAGCATCGGCCCCTCCGGCATGAGCGGCCGGATCGCCGCCGTGGACGGCGTCCACGCGGACCCGAACGTCATCTACGCCGGCGCCGCCACGGGCGGTCTCTGGAAGTCGACGTCCGGCGGGGTCACATGGACGCCGATCATGGATCACCTGCCGGCGAGTTCGATCGGCGCGATCCGGATCTACCAGGCGGCGCCCGACATCGTCTGGGTGGGGACAGGCGAGCGGAATCGACGGAACTCGGCGGGCGTGGGTACCGGCGTCTACAAGACGATGGACGGCGGCCACACGTGGACGCATCTCGGACTCGAGAACACCGGTGCCATCGAGACGATCCTCGTCCATCCGCACGACCCCGACGTCGCGTACGTCGCGGCCCTGGGGAACACGTGGGCCGACACCGAAGATCGGGGCGTCTACAAGACGACCGACGGCGGCGCAACGTGGCAGAAGATTCTCTACGTGAACGAGCGGACGGGGGCCGGTGACCTGGTCATGGACCCGACCAATCCGAACAAACTCATCGCCGGAATGTGGGAGCACCGCCGCTGGCCGTGGTTCTTCACATCGGGCGGGCCGGGCAGCGGGATGCACATCACGTTCGACGGCGGCGCGACGTGGCGGCAGCTGGGTCCGGACGAGGGGCTTCCCGAGGGAGAGATCGGCCGGATCGGCATGGACTTCGCGCTCAGCAGGCCCGACGTGGTGTACGCAGGTGTCGAAGCCGAGCGCAACGCCCTCTACCGATCGGACGACGGCGGGCTCTCGTGGTCGATGGTCAACGACTCGACCGGCATCATGCAGCGACCGTTCTACTACGGGCAGTTCCGCGTCGACCCCCAGAACGAAAACCGCGTGTACGACGTCCACAGCCCGCTCGACCTCAGCACCGATGGAGGCCGGACGTTCACGACGCTGTTGCCGTTCGAACGGGTGCACGTGGACCACCACGCGTTCTACATCAATCCGCTGGACGGGCGCTTCATCGTGGACGGGAATGACGGCGGCATCTACATCTCGCGCGACCGCGGCGAAAGCTGGCAGTTCGTCGAGAACCTGCCCCTCGCGCAGTTCTACCACATCAACGTCGACATGGAGACGCCGTTCAACGTGATGGGCGGTCTGCAGGACAATGGGTCGTGGCGCGGCCCGAGCCGCGTGTGGCACAACGGCGGCATCCGGTACTACCACTGGCAGGAGGTGGCCTTCGGGGACGGGTTCGCCACGATCCCGGACGCGACGAACCCCCGCTACCTGTACGCGATGTCGCAGGGAGGCAACCTGCGCCGGTCGGACCTCGCGAGCGGCGAGTGGAAGATGATCAAGCCGCAGCACCCGGACGGCGTCTTCCTGCGCTTCAACTGGAACGCGGGCATCGGCATCGATCCCTTCGACGGCTCGGTGTACTACGGCAGTCAGTTCGTCCACCACACCCGCGACCTCGGTGACACGTGGACCATCATCAGCCCCGACCTGACGACGAACGATCCGGAGAAGCAGCAACAGCTCGAGAGCGGCGGTCTCACGTACGACGTGACCCAGGCGGAGAACCACACCAGCATTCTCACGATCGCGCCGAGCCCGGCGGAGCAGGGCGTGATCTGGGTCGGAACCGACGACGGCAACGTCCAGCTCACGCGAGACGGCGGCGGGTCATGGGCCAACGTCGTCGGGCGGATCCGCGGCGTCCCGGCCAACACGTGGGTGCCCCACATCGAACCCTCCGCGTTCGACGGCGGGACGGCCTTCGTGGTGTTCGACGATCACCGGCGCGGCAACAACCGTCCCTACGTCTTCATGACGTCGGACTACGGCCGAACCTGGCGCAGTCTCGTCACGGACGACATCGAGGACTTCAACTTCGTCCACGTGATCGAGCAGGACCCCGTCGAGCCGAACCTGCTGTTCCTCGGCACCGAGTACGGCATGTACGTCTCGTTCACCGGTGGCGACCACTGGATGCTGTGGCAGCACGGGCTGCCGCGCGCACCGGTGCGCGGCCTCATCGTACACCCGCGCGACCACGACCTGGTCGTCGGCACTCACGGCCGCGCCGCCTACGTCCTCGACGACGTGCGCCCGCTGCGCGCGCTGGCGGCCGACCTGTCGATCACGGACCGACCACTCCATCTCTTCCCCATCCCCCCGGTGATCCAGTACTGGGAAGGACAGGTGGGCGGGATGCGATTCCTGGCCGATGCCAAGTACGTCGGCCCCAACCGACCCTACGGCGCGCTGATCAGCTACAGTGTCACCGAGGCGGCCGACGACGCCACGGCGACGATCGAGGTCCTCGACGCGGACGGCGCGGTCGTCCGCTCGTTCCAGGGACCGGCCGCGACCGGCATCAACCGGACGCACTGGGAGCTCGAACACGATGGTTTCCGCCAGCCCACCGGCGACGACACACCGGCGACCTTCCTCCCGCCGGGCCCCACCGCCGTGCCGGGCACCTACACGATTCGCGTGACGGTCGGCGACCATACGGTCACCGGCACGGTCGACGTCGCGCCCGATCCGCGGCTTACGATTGCGCCGGCCGATCGCCGGGCCAAGCTCGACATGGTGATGGAGATCGGACGCCACCAGAACCTGGCGGCGGACGCGCTGGACCGGCTCCGGCGGGTCGAACGGGCCGTCCACGCCGTCGCCGGGCAGCTGCAGGACCGCGACGACGACACCGCGACCGCACTCGGCGATGCGGGTGACGCTCTGCGCGCCCGCGTGACCGAACTGCGCGCCGTCTTCGACGGACGCGAGGTCCAGGGTATACGCCGCGACCCGCTGACGGTGATGGCGCAACTGCGCACCGCCATGGGGACCGCCACCTCGACGTGGGAGTCCCCGACGCCGACGGATCGGCTCGTCTGGCAGAAAGCGCAGGACATCATCCTGATGGGCATCGGGCGCGTCAACGCCTTCCTGAGCGACGACGTCGCCGAGTTCCGCCGGCTGGTTGACGAGGCGGACCTGACCGTCTTTGCGACCCTCGACCCCCTTCGGTTGCCCGAGCGGTGATCCCTCCTCGCGGGGCGGCGCTCACGGGCGCGTCGCGGCCCGGGAGGAGGCGCTCGCGGAGGTCGACCGGATCCTGGCCGAGGACGTGTCCGCGATGGCCGACCGGCTCGCGGCCGGCGTTCGCTGGGGTCTCGTCGGAGACCCGGTCGGTGGGTCTCCCTAGCCCGCGTCCCGCGCGAGCCGTACGCCCATGAACTGCCAGCGGTCGGGCGGATAGAAGAAGTTCCGGTAGCTGGGGCGGATGTGCGACTGCGACGTCGCACAGGAGCCGCCGCGCAGCACGTTTTGCGACGACATGAACTTGGCGTTGTACTCGCCGAGCGCGCCCTCCGGCGGTCGGTATCCCGGGTAGGGGCCGTAGGCGCTCATCGTCCATTCCCACACGTCACCGAACAGCTGTTGCATGCCGCTCCCCGTCGCCGGGGCCGGATGATATCGCTCGCTTTCCACGAACGTGCCCTCGACGGGCGCCTCGGCAGCGACGACCTCCCACTCCGCCTCCGTCGGGAGTCGCGCGCCTGCCCATCGCGCGTACGCGTCGGCTTCGTACAGGCTCACGTGACAGACCGGCTCCGCCGGATCGACCGGCCGCATGCCGGCCAGCGTGAACACCTGCCATCTCCCGTCCCGCTTCTCCCAATACTCCGGTGCGCTCCAACCGCGCTCCTGCACGGTGGTCCACCCGTTCGACAACCACCATTCCGGCGTCTGGTATCCGCCCGCTTCCATGAACGCCAGGTACTCGCCGCAGGTGACGGGACGGCTCGCCAGCTCGAACGCATGCACGAAGACTTTGTGGCGCGGGCCCTCGTTGTCGTACGCGAACCCGCGACCGTCGTGTCCAATGCTGCGCACGCCCTCGTCCGTTCCGACCCACTCGACCGCCGGCGCCTCACCCGACGGCGCGGCGCTGGCCGCCCGGTACGCCGGTCGAAGGGGATTCAGCGCCAACAGGCTCTTCACGTCGGTGACCATGAGCTCCTGGTGCTGCTGCTCGTGGTGCAGACCGACCTCGATAACGTCCGCCGGGATGGCGAGCCCCAACTCCTCGTGCCGGCGAAACAGCTCCCGCATGTGCTCGTCGACGTGCCGCCGGTACGCCTGGACGTCCGCGACGGTCGGGCGTGTGATCAGCCCGCGGTGCGGGCGGGAGAACTGCTCGCCGAGGGAGTTGTAATACGAATTGAAGAGGAAGTGATAGCGATCGTCGATGGACGTGTATCCGTCCAGATACTCGCGCAAGACCAGTGTTTCGAAGAACCAGCTGACGTGGGCGAGATGCCACTTGACCGGGCTCGCGTCCGGCATCGCCTGCACCACGTAGTCTTCGACTTCCAGCGGTTCGCAGAACCGCTCCGTGGCCCCCCGCACCGCATCGTATCGCTCGCGAAGCGCGTGCCCGGCGGCCGGCGCCGTGCTCGTCATCGTTCCCCCTCTCGCTGCAGCAACATCACGGCAAACCACTCCTGCGGGTCGGTGAACACGCGGCGGGTGGTGAGGTCGAAGGCCGACAGATACCGCCGCAGATCGTCGACCACGAACTTCCGGCTGACCTCGACCAGGATTCGCGCCCCGGCCGGGACGACCACCGACTGTCCGAGCGGGGCGACGCGCACCGTCTGCGTGCGCTCGAACCGGGCGTAGATCTCGACGCGCTGCCAGTCGGCGTGGTAGTGCGCTTCGTGCGCGATGGCGCTCGGATCCAAGCCCGCGTCGAGCTCGCGGTTCATGCGCACGAAGAGGTTGTTGGTGAAGGCGGCCGTGATTCCAGCCGCGTCGTTGTAGGCGGCCTCGATCACGACAGGGTCCTTGACCACATCCACGCCCAGCAGGAAGAAGTCGCCGGGCGCGAGCCCATCCGACACGTGGCGCCAAAACGCTGCGGCCTGGCCTTGATCGAAGTTGCCGAGGGTCGAGCCCAGGAACACGACGAGGCTCGGCGAGTGCTGCCGGAACTTCGGGAACGCGTCCTGATACGTCCCCTCGATCGGCGCCACCCGGACTTCCGGGTGCGCGGCCTCGATGCGTTGCTGCGCCCCGCGCAGTGCCGCCCCGCTGACGTCGACCGGCACGTACGTGAAGGCGCCGGCCGCCTGCGTGTACGCGGACAGCAGCACCTCGGTCTTGACCGACGACCCCGACCCGAGCTCGATCATCGTGATCGGCCCGGTCGACGACGCGATCTCGGGCGCCGCGGTCTCCAGGATGCCCGCCTCGGTACGCGTGGGGTAGTATTCAGGAAGTGCCGTGATCCGCTCGAACAACTCGCTGCCGCGGGCGTCGTACAAGTACTGACAGGGCAGCCATCGCGGTGCCTCACTGAGCCCGAGCAGGACCGCGCGCGCAAAGTCGTTCTTGTCGGCGTCCGGGCGGCGCCGCGCGGGCGACGCGCCGGCGGTGCCCTGGACCAAAGGGCGTCGCGATGGTCCAGATACGCGTGTCGAGATGGGAACCCCAGGCGAGAGATCACATGCGGGCGGATACAGCCAACCTACGACGCCGCTCCGACGGCAGCAACTCAACGGCATCACGCGTGTATAACCGCACGCGGGCGCGTTTTGTTCCCGTCGCGGTGGGGCTCGCCGCCGCAGTCTGTGCGCCGGCGCTCCACGCGCAGCAGACGTACGACGTGATCGTGCGCGACGCCCGCATCCTGGACGGCACGGGTAACCCGTGGGTGCGCGCGGACATCGGCATTCGCGGCGATCGCATCGCGGCCGTCGGGCGCATCGACGCCGCGGCGGCCTCCGTCGTCATCGACGGCACCGGACTCTACGCGGCGCCCGGGTTCATCGACACGCACTCCCATGCGGGGAGCGGTCTCGCGTCCGCGGCGCTGAGTCACGCGCGCCCACTGCTCGCCCAGGGGGTCACGACCGTGATCGTGAATCCCGACGGCGGCGGCCCGATCGACCTGCGGGCGCAGCGCGACGCGCTGACGGCCGATCCGCTCGGCGTGAACGTCGGACTCCTCGTGCCGCACGGGTCCGTGCGTCGCGCAGTGATCGGAATGCACGACCGGGCCCCCGATGCCGACGAACTGGAGCGCATGCGCGGCCTGGTTCGCGCCGGGATGGACGCGGGCGCGTTCGGCCTGTCGTCCGGCCTCTACTACGCGCCGGGGAGCTACGCGACCACCGAGGAAGTCATCGCGCTGGCGTCGGTCGCTGCGGAGTACGGTGGCGTCTACCAGAGCCACCTCCGCGACGAATCGGACTACACCGTCGGTGTGGTCGCGGCCCTCGACGAACTGATCCGGATCGCGCGCGACGCACGCATCCGATCCGTCGCGACCCATCTCAAGGCGCTCGGGCCGCACCTCTGGGGATACAGTGGCGCGCTCATCACGCGGATCGAGCGGGCGCGGGCTGCCGGGATCGAGGTGTTCGCCGACGTCTACCCCTACGAGGCGTCGAGTACCGGGGTCATCGGCGCGCTCGTCCCTCGGTGGGCGATCGAGGGCGGATGGGAACGGCTGCAGGATCGGCTGCGACACCCCGGCGACCGCGAGCGGCTGCGCCGGGCGGTCGTTGCAAACCTGGAGCGACGGGGAGGTCCCCATCGGCTCGTGGTGACGAACTACGTGCCGGATTCGACGATCGGGGGGCAGGACCTGGCGTCGCTGGCGGCGGCGCGCGGGCTCGAGGCCGCGGACCTCGTCCTGACCCTGCTCGAAGCGGGAGACGCCGGACTTATCTCATACAACATGAGCCCGGACGACGTCGCGGGACTGCTGGCGCAGCCCTGGACCATGACCGCGTCGGACGGCCTCCTCGTGCTGCCCTCGGACCGTGTCCACCCCCGGTCGTACGGCACCTTCCCCCGCCGCATCCGGGCGTTCACGCTCGAGCGCGGCATCTCGTCGCTCGCCGAAGCGGTCCGCAGCATGACGGCCCTCCCTGCCGCGGTCTTCGGCATCCACGATCGCGGTATCCTCCGTCCCGGCGCGTATGCCGACGTGGTGCTGTTCGATCTCGAGACCCTGAGCGACCCCGCCACCTTCGACGACCCGCACCAACTCGCAACCGGCGTGCGCTACCTCATCGTCAACGGACGGCTCGCCCTCGACGACGGGCGGTTCGCGGCCCCGGGACACGGCGTCGTCCTCGACGCGAGAGCGCGCTAGCGGGCCTCCCACGCGGCCCAGCGGCGCTCGAGCTGGGCAATGCGATCCCGTTGGGTGGCGGTCGGCGGGTAGAGGCTGCCCTGCCGGACGTTCTGTCCGTTCAGCTCGGCCGCCAACCGGTACACGTCGCACCGCAGTTCCGTGATGTCCAGCGTGGCGTCGGAGCACGACCGGCTCCCCTCGTCGGACTCCAGTGCCGCGCTCTCCGCCGCCCACGTCGCCTCCTGGAGTTCGAGCAACCCCACGAGTACCGCTTCGCGCTCCCGCCACGCGTCGACCGTGAGCGTCAACGCCGGATCGCCCCGGACCTCGACCGCGGCCCGGCCCACTTCGACGCCGTCGACGTCCAGCACCACGTCGTAGAGGCCCGGCGACACGTACGGTCCGCGCGGTCCCAACGGGTGCGGCAGCGCGGGCAGCGGCGCGTCGGGCGTCTCCGGCTCGTGCGGCGGCGTGCGATGCCGCATATCCCACACGACGCGATGGGTACCGGCCCGTCCGTCGACCGGCAGCTCCCGAATGACGGCGCCCGCGTCGGTCTCGACCCGCAGACGCACCTCGGCGCCCCGCGGTCCCACCGCGTAGGTCACGACGGCGCCGTCGGGGTCGTTCTCGCCGGCGTAGGCGCCCTGCCCCCGGTACGACGTCCCCTTCCACGGCTGCCGGATCGTGGCCTGCCGGACCGGGAACAGATGTCCGGGCGCCCCAGCCACCGCAGGCGACCACGCCGCGAGGGGGGCCGCGTCGTCCAGGATCCAGATGCTGCGCCCGTGCGTGCCGACCACGAGATCCATCGAGGACCGCTGGACGACCAGGTCGTCGTACAGCGTCGTTGGGAGGTTGCTGCCGAACGGGTGCCAGCTCGCCCCTCCATCGAGCGTGACGAAGAGGCCGTGCTCCGTTCCAACGAACGCCACATCCGGGTTGTCCGGATGTTCCGCCAGGGCGTTGACCGACCCGTCCCGCGGCAGACCATCCGTGCGCAGCGTCCACGACGCCCCGAAATCCTCCGTCCGCGCGACGTAGGGAGCAAAGTCGCCGTCGCGGTGCGCATCGAACGTCGCCCAGCCGACGCCGGGTCCCGCCCCGGAGGCGACGACCCTGCTCACGTAGGTGCCGTTCCGCACTTCGGGCACATGACGGCCGACTTCGACCCACGACCCCCCGCCGTCCCGGGACACCTGGACGTTGCCGTCGTCCGTCCCCACCCACAGCACGGCCCCGTCGAGCGGTGACTCCGCGATTGTCGTGATCTCCCCGAACGAACTGGTCCCATCGTTCCGCGAGAGCGTGATGTCGGCACCCGCGACCCCCATAAGCAGGAGCGTGTCGCGGTCGATGCCGCGCGTAAGATCGGCGGTCGCCTCCCAGCTGCTCCCGCGGTCGCGGGAGATGAACAAGCGGTTGCCGCCCACGTACACCGTCGCGGAATCGTGCCGGGAGGCGAGACTCGGAGACACCCAGTCCCAGCGATAGTCTTCCCCTTCGGGCTCCCGCGGCTCGATGTCCTGCAGATCCCCCGTCAGCACGTCCAGGCGGGTGTAGCCGCCGTTCTGCGAGTTCCCGTACGCGAAGCGCGGGTCGCTCGGGTCGGGCTGCCAGTACATGCCGTCGCCGTACCCGATCTGCCACCAGTCGTCGTTGACGATCCCGATCCACCGGCGTGAGCTGCTGGGCCCCATCCACGAGTGGTTGTCCTGCATGCCCCCGTAGACGTAGTACGGGTCACGATCGTCCACGCCGATCGCATAGAACTGACCGATGGGAAGGTTGTTGATCCGCACGAAGGTGGTCCCCATGTCCCACGTCTCATGGAATCCGGCGTCGCCGACGAGATAGAAGTGCTCGGGATCGCGCGGGTCGATCCACAGATCGTGGAAATCCGAATGGACGCCCACGTCGCATCGGTCGCCAGGATATACACCCGATCGGCATTCGTCGGATCGATGACGATGTGGCTGTAGTACATGGGTCGCGGGTTCATGGTGTTGACCCGCGTCCACGTCCCGCCGCCGTCCTCCGTACGGTACACGCCGGCCGAGTCGGCGTGCTCGACCGTCGCCATCACCACGTCGGGATTCGTATGCGCCACGGCGAGCCCGATCCGTCCCTTGTCTCCCGACGGGAGCCCCTCTCGAAGCGCGCTCCACGTCGTCCCTCCGTCCGTCGACCGGTAGATGCCGCTGCCCGGGCCTCCGCCGTTGAACCCCCAGGTGCGGCGAAGACGCTGATAGGTCGCGACGAACAGGACCTGAGGGTCGTCGGGACGCATGGCGAGATCGACCGCTCCCGTGAGCGAGTCGATGAACAGCACGTGGTCCCAGGACTGGCCGCCGTCGGTGCTGCGATAGACGCCCCGCTCGGCGCTGGGCGCCCAGAGCGTGCCGAGCGCCGCCACGTACACGACGTCGGGGTCGTCCGGGTGGACCACGACCCGCCCGATGTGATGCGTACCCTCGAGCCCGAGGTGGATCCACGAGTCACCCCGATCGTCCGACCGGTAGACACCGTTGCCCCACGACGTCGACTGACGGTTGTTCTGCTCTCCGGTGCCCGCATAGATGATCCGATGATCCGACGGGGCGATCGCGATGTCGCCGAACGTGCTCACCGGTTGGTCGTCGAAGATCGGCTCCCACGTCGTCCCGTGATTCGCGCTGCGCCAGAGTCCGCCGGAGGCCGTACCGAGATAAATGGTCGAGGGATCCGATGGGAGCGCCTCGACGTCGTGGATGCGCCCGCCGGTCACCGCGGGGCCCACCGACCGGAAGCGGAACGCCTCGAGGAACGCCGCCACTCGGGCGTCCTGACCCGCGAGGGGTGAATGGAGAAGCACCAGCATCAGCGACAGCACGACGGGACGAAACGCGGCAGGCATGGGAGCTCCCGAGACTTGAATCGCGGGAAGGTATCATCGGCCGGACCGCGCTTCAAACGGCCCACCGCAACTTTTCCAGCCCTGAACGCGTCTAAAGAAGTGGACACGGCAGTTATCATCCCCTCGCCGCGACACGACAATCTGAACGCCGAGTGGTTCATGCGATTCCTCCGATACGTGGTCTTCGCCGGGGCAGCAGCCTGCGCCGCCGCGCCGGCGGCGGCCCAGCAGCCGACCCCCGGGGCCGCCGATTCCGCGCAGCTCTTCGTCTTTCTGGACTGCAACGCGCCCTACTGCAGCTTCGACCACATCCGCCGGGAAGTGCCGTGGGTCAACTGGGTCCGTGACCGTCGGGATGCCGACGTCCACCTCCTCGTGACGGGTCAGCGCACCGGCGGAGGCGGGTGGGACTTCGAACTCGTCTTCCTGGGTCTGGGGCGGTTTGCCGAGCGGTCCGACACGCTGGGGTACGTGTCTGATCCGGACGACGTGGACATCGAGGTGCGCGACGGATTGGCGCGGACAACCGGCCTAGGGCTCGTCCGGTACGCCGCCCAGACGGCCGTCGCACCCAACCTGACCGTCGCATTCGACGCCGAGAGCAGCGAAAGCGCCGCTGTCCAGGCGCCGGAGAGCGACCCCTGGAACCTCTGGGTCTTCCGAATTGGATTCAACGGCTCGATCGAGGGCGAGGCGGACCAGCGCGGCTACGCCCTTCGCGGCAACGTGTCGGCCAACCGCACGAGCGACGCCTTCAAGCTCAACATCAACGTCTCGGGTCGGCGCAGCGTCGCCGAGTTCGACCTCGACGACTCCACCACCGTCGAGAGCATTTCCGAGAACTACAACGCCAGGGTGCTCGGCGTATGGAGCCTCGGCCCACGCACGTCGCTCGGCTTCACGGGCCGAGCCGAACGTTCGACCTTCAGCAACGTGGAGTACGGCGCCTCGGGCGGGCCCGCGTTCGAGTTCAACATCTATCCGTACACCGAGTCCACCCGTCGATCGCTGACCCTGCGGTACAGCGTGCAAGCGGCATTCTTCGACTACGAACGGGTCACCGTGACCGGCCGAACCCGCGAAACCCGAGCCCGTCATCAGCTGGAACTGTCGGCGAACATCCAGCAGCCGTGGGGACAGCTCTTCGGGTCGATCGAGGGTACGCAGTATTTCCACGATCTCGGCGTGCACCGGATCGACACGTTCGGCGTGCTCGAGTTCCGGCTGCTCCGCGGGCTGAGCTTCAACCTCTTCGGCAGCGTCTCACGCATCAAAGACCAGTTCTTCCTCGCCGCCGAGGGACTCACCCAGGACGAGATCCTCCTGCAGCGGCGCGCACGCGAGACCAGCTTCCGGTTCGACCTGAGCGCCGGCTTCAGCTACCGGTTCGGGTCGAAGTTCGCGAACGTCGTGAACCCGAGGCTCGGTGGCGGCGGGGGACGGTTCTTCTTCTAGCTGCGTTTTAGCGCCGCTGTCGCTTTACTGCCGCCATACTGATGCCATGGTGGCGGGTCGCCCGACGCGGGCGGCCCGTCTTGCTTGGGTCTGCCTGTTACCAGGATCCACCCAGGCGAATTGAAGCCACTGTGCCATCGAGCGCCCGCTAGACGCGATTAGTTGATTGATTGCTCAACACATACGGCCACTAAAGTGCTTGCCCCCGTTTCTACTCCCCAGTACCCTGTTGTCCAACAACCTCGT
>JBDHIW010000249.1:0-3066 GCA_039587215.1 Gemmatimonadota bacterium
GCCGGACTCGACGTGCCGATACCCCATCCCGAGCCCGATGGCCCGGAGTTCGGCGAACTCGTCCGGTGTGTAGTACCGAGCCACCGGTAGGTGGCCGGTCGATGGGCGGAGGTACTGCCCCAGGGTCAGGATGTCGACGTCGTGCTCCCGCAGGTGCCGCATGGCCGTGATCAGTTCGTCCCACTCCTCGCCCAACCCGCACATCAGACCCGACTTCGTCGCCGTCGTCGGATCGATCACCTTCGCCTGCCGGAGCAGGCGGAGGGCCCGCGCGTACCGTCCACCGGGCCGCGCGACCCGGTACAGGCGTTCGATGGTCTCGAGGTTGTGGTTCAGAATGTCGGGGCGTGCCCGCACGACGATGGCGAGCGCGTCGTCGGATCCCTTGAAGTCCGGGATCAGGAGTTCGACCGACGCATTCGGCAGCCGGCTCCGGATCTGGTGCACGCAGTCCGCGAACGCTTCGGCGCCACCATTGGGAAGATCGTCGCGATCCACGCTCGTGATGACGACGTGCTCCAACCCCATGACCGCCACGGCTTCCGCCAGGCGACGGGGCTCGTCGGCGTCGAACGGCTCGGGCGTCCCGTGGGCAACGGCGCAATACGCGCAGTTCCGGGTGCACACGTCGCCGAGGATCATGAACGTCGCCGCGCGGTGCTCCCAGCACTCGCCCACGTTGGGGCAGTGCGCCTCCTCACATACCGTGTGCAGCTTGAGGTCACGCATCAGGCGCTTGACCTCGGCGTAGTTCTTTCCGCCGGGGGCCTGGACCTTGAGCCACTTCGGTTTGCGCGGTTGGGGAGACGGGGCGGGGGTTCCCCGCGTCAGCTGAACCAGTTCCATAGGGCGGGTAACTTACCCTGGCGCGGTAGGGGAAACCACCCGGAAATCGCCCATTCTTCAACCGTTCGGTTGATGTCACCCTGTCCAGAGTCGAGCCGGATGCATGGCCGCGAAGTCTTCCGACGCGGCGGTCCCGTCGAGCCCGTCACGAATCAGCTGCGCCGTCAGGGCGGCGAGCAGAATGCCGTTGCGCCCGTGGCCGGTGGCGTACCAGAGGCCGGCCACGTCGGGATCGGGCCCGACGATGGGATGACCGTCCGGACTCATTGGGCGAAGCCCCGCCCAGGTCGTCTCGGGGCGCAGGTCGGCGAGCGCCGGGAAGACGCGAGCGGCCACGCCGGCCACGTGGGCTAGGCCCTCGGCGCTCACGGCGGGGTCGAACCCCACGCGCCCCATCGTAGCGCCCACGAGCGCGTGTCCGGCTCGGTGCACCACGTAGCCGCCCGTGCCGAATACGACGGCCGGGGGGGTGCCATGCGGCCAGCGGTGCCGCGCCATCTGGCCCCGGACGGGCTCGACCGGCAGGGGTCGCGGGAGCCCGCGGAGGCCTCCCGTCCAGCAGCCTGCGGCGAGGACCACGTGCCGGGCCCGCACGCCCCGCATCGCCGCGCGCCGCGTTCGCGCGCCTACGGCGCGGCCGTCGCGGATGAGGAGTTCCGTGGCCGGTTCGTTCCGCCGGACCGTGGCGCCGCGGGCCCGCGCGGCCGCGAACAGCGCCGTTACGAGACCGGCGGGGTCGAGACTCGCGTCTTCGGGCGCGAAGACGGCACCCAGCACCTCGGGCCCGAGCCCCGGCAGAGCCTCTCGAACCTCCGATTCGGTGAGCCACTGGGTCGCATATCCCTGCTGGCGCTGCCACGCCACGACGTGGCGCGCGGCGCGCGCCTCGTCTTCGGTGAACCGGACCTGGTAGATGCCCCGGGACTGCAGACCGATCCGCACGCCCGTCTCCTCCTCGAGGGCGGCGACGAGCGGCGGATAGAGGTCCCGGCTCCGGACGCCCAACGCGCCGAGCGGGTCGTCCGGGCCGGCTTCCAGCATCGGCGCGAGCATGCCGGCCGAGGCCGGCGTCGCCGTGCCGGGTCGCGCCGCGTGGTCAAGCACGACGACCCGTCGCCCGGCGGTCGTGAGGGCATAGGCGCAGGCTGCGCCGATGACGCCCCCCCCGACAATCAGGACGTCCGGAAGCGCTCGCGTCGACATGAAACTCGCGGTCGGCTAGCTTCGTAGAGAAGCGTGGACACTCGGAGTTGGAGGCACAGGAATGGTACGCGCACTCGTCGGCTACTCGGTTCTGGCCGTGATCGGCATCATCGCGCTGAAGCTGATATTTGGTCTTTTGGGCTTCGCGTTCAAGTTGCTGTGGGCGGGCATCTGGCTCGCCGCGCTCGGCTTCATCTTCTATCTGGTCTTGAAGATCATCAGCCCCACGACCGCGGCGCGGGTCAGGGAGAAGATCCAGGGCGACGACGACGAATAGTCGCCCGGGTCAACGACGCATGGGGGGGCGCCGCACCGAGAGGTGCGGGGCCCCTCAGTCGTTGGAGCCCTCCGGGGGCGCCGGCGCTTCGATCGGCAGGTCTTCCGGCGGACCCTCGGCAATCTCCTTCAACCGCATCGTGATGGTGGCGATCGACGCGAACTTGGACTTGAGCTGCACCATGAGCCGCCGCTCGTCGTCCGTGATCCACATCAACGGCTCCTTGCTCTCGGCGAGGATGCCACGCCCCTGGATGATCGGCCGGATGACCAGGGTCGGGAACCGCCCCGCCGGGAGGTCGAGCGTGTCGCGGCCGATCACGTCCAGCACCACGGGATTTCGGTCCGGCCGGAAGTAGCGATCGAACTCGTAGCGCTGGCCGACCTCGAGATCGACGGTGCGTACGAAGTAGAAGAATGCGGTGTCGTCCAGTGGCTCGGCCACGGTCGGCCGAACGGAATCGACGCCCGACTCCAGGTAGTAGCCGGAGTCCGCGAAGATCTCGTAGGCGGTGTACCGGTCAGAGTCCCCTTCGTGGAAGTCCTGCACGAAGCGGCTCGAGACGAGCGCCTCGGGGTCGAACCACGAGTCCATGCGGTCGTCGAGCCGATAGAAGAACGAACCGCCCCGCAGGCGGAAGATCGTGTGCAGCAGCGAGTCGCCGCGGACGGTGTCCATGCCCGCGATGTGCATGACGCCTTCGCCGAGCGAGAGGAGCCCGAACCGCACGTCGTAGACGA
>JBDHIW010000250.1:0-3065 GCA_039587215.1 Gemmatimonadota bacterium
GGGATCGTTTCGCCCGGACGGACGATGACGTGGACCCCCGGGACGACGTCCGCGAGCGGCACCTCCACGTCGGCACCGTCCCGCTGCACCAGCGCCGTCTTGGGACGGAGCGACATGAGCCGAGCGATCGCCGCCGAGGTCTGCCCCTTCGCACGGGCTTCCAACAGCCGTCCCAACAGGATGAGCGCGATGATCGCCGTGACGGCCTCGTAGTACACGTCGGCCGCGAGTCCGGCCTGAGTGAAGACCGCGGGGACGACCGTGGCGACGACCGAGTAGAGGAACGCCGCCCCGGTCCCGACCGCGATCAGCGTGTTCATGTCGGCCGTCCGGTGCCGGAACCCGCTGCGCGCGCCGGCGAAGAACTGGCGACCGCTCCACACGAGTACCGGCAGCGTGACGGCGAGAAGGACGTACTTGAGCGTCTGCGGGTCGGTCCGCCCGAACGCATACAGACCCGGCAGCGCACGCGAGAGGACCGCGTCCAGCGGCTGCATGACGCGGGCGAACAGATCGAGGCCGGCGCCCTCCCGGCCGTGCATCAGCGGCATCGACCCGAGCATCGTCACCACCGACCCGACCCCGGCCAGCGCGAACTTCCAACTGAGCCGCCGCACCTCGAGCCGCCGCCGCTGTCGCTCGCGCTCGACCGGGTCCTCCTCCGCCAGCGGTTCCGAGACGGTGAACCCCGCGCGACCGACCGCGGCTTCGAGGTCCGCGGCCGCGACCAGTCCCGGGACGTAGTCCACCCGAACGGATTCCGTCGCCTGATTGGCCGAGACCGACAGGACGCCGCTCAGGGCACCGAGTTCGCGCTCGAGGCTCGCCACCCCGCTCGCGTAGTGCAGCCCTTCGACGGGAAACTGCGCGGTCGCCTTGGCGCAGTCGTACCCGACGTCGCGCACGGCGTTCACGAGGTCGGCCACCGCCACCGCGCGGTCGTCCAACCGCACCGACGCCTTCCCCGTCGCGTAGTTCACCGCGGCATCCACGACGCCAGGAGCCTGCTCCAGACGCTGCTGAACCGTGACCGCACACGCACCGCACGTCATGCCCTCGATGGGAAGCGTGATCCGTGTCTCAGCCATGTTTCGCGTGCCCCCGGCCGAGGTGCTGACGCGCCCGCGCGCCGCCGGTCTGCGCGACCACGCGTCCGTGCAGGATGGACTTGCCGCAGCGGAACGGATAATCACCGGGCTCGTCGGGCGTGAACTGGATCGTGGTGGTCTCGAAGGCGGGGAGAGCGTGCTCCATGGCCGGCCGTTCGAACACCAGCCGTTCGGAGCACTCGGCCGTCTCGTCGCGGTAGAACTGAAGACGGACGGGCCGTCCCGCCTCGACGAAGATGGTCGCCGGGTCGTAGCCATCCTTCACGAGCACCCGCACCTCCTGCACCTCGCTCGTCACGGACGGCACCGGCGACGGACGGGGTCCGAGGAAGTACCAGAGTTCGCCCACGATGAGCGCGAGCCCGACGATGACGACCACGACTTCGAGCACGACCGACCCTCCTTCCGTCACCCACCTCTCACGTGATGCGGCCCACGACCACCCGCGTTCCGCGACACGTAACGGTAACCGGCCAACGGCTCACTGCGCACCACCGACTCAATCGTAGAGGAGGAAGGGCGCCCGGACCTCCCGGAACCGTGCGACGTCCTCACTCCACGCGGCGGCGACGGCGGACGCGTTCGCGCCGGACCGCAGCGCGTTCCAGAGGCCGGCGGACCCCCACAAGCGCGCGAAGCCGCCCGAGTCCGGCGCCGCCATCCCGGGATGCGCCTGCTCGATCGCGAAGAGCAGCTCCACGCCGGTCGCGACGGGGTCGTAGATGGCCCGGTCGCGCACATGCAGCCTGATACTCGGGAGCGACTCACCGTCGAACTTGCCGTCGGGCGGCGCCGTCGGCGTCACGACCGTGTCCCGCAGGTCCACGCCCGGCAGCACGCCGATACGATCCAGCACGCGCGCGGGGTCCAGCCACGGAGCACCGAGTACCTGGAAGGCGATGGGCGTGCCCCGCCCTACCGACACCGACGTCGCCTCGAACACCACCAACCCGGGGTAGTGTGTCGCGCTCTCGAGTCCCGGCATGCTCGGTGACGGGTTGACCCACGGCAGGCCGGTCGCATCGAACCACATGTTGCGCGACCAGCCCAACGCCGGCACGACCGTAACGTCTCCCGTGAGCCCAAGCGTCGCCGCGCCGAAGAGTGCGAGCTCACCCAGCGTCATCCCGTGCCGCGCGGGAACGGGCAGCCGACCGACGAAGGACGCGTACCCCGGATCCAACAGCGCCCCCTGAACCAGCACGCCACCGATCGGGTTGGGACGGTCCAGGATCACGACCGACACGCCCGCGTCGCCCGCCGCCTCCATCGTGCCGAGCATGGTGGACGTGTACGTGTACGTGCGGCCCCCGATATCCGGCAGGTCGACGAGCACGACGTCCACCTGCTCGAGCGCCTCGGCGCTCGGGCGCCGCCGCGTGCCGTAGAGACTGTAGACGGGAAGCCCGGTGGCGGAGTCCACGGCGTCGCCGATATCGCCTTCCCGCTGCACGCGGTACCCATGTTCCGGACTGAAGATCGCGGTAACTTGCACGCTGTCGGCCAGCAGGCGCTCGAGCGTCCCCGTCCCGCCGCGGTCGACCACCGCGGCGTTGGCGACGAGCCCCACGCGGCGGCCGTCGATCAGATGGGAAGAGTCCGTCAGCAGCACGTCGATGCCCGGCAGGACCGCGGAGTCGGGCACCGGGGCCGCACAGGCGAGCGTCACCACGATCACGCACAGGGAAGCACACCGATGTCGCACCGAATCCACCTCGTCGTTGGCTTGATGTGTCTCGCGGGCTGCAGCCGCCCGGTACCGCCTCCACTGCCCCCCGTGGTGCCGGATCCGGTGGCGACGCTTCCCGACGTCATGGTCGAGGGCGCCACCAGCAAGATATCCGTCGACTCGATCCTGAACACACTGACGGTCCGGGAGAAGGTCGGACAGCTCGTGATGCCCTGGCTCCTCGGCAACTACGCGTCGTACCTCAGCGAAGAGTACGACACGCTGGA
>JBDHIW010000251.1:0-3752 GCA_039587215.1 Gemmatimonadota bacterium
GGCGAAGGCGGCATGGCGACGGTCTACCTCGCGGAAGACCAGAAGCACAAGCGCAAGGTCGCGCTCAAGGTGCTTCGGCCGGAGCTCGCGGCGGTGCTCGGCGCCGAGCGGTTCGTGCAGGAGATCACGACGACGGCCGGGCTGCAGCACCCGCACATCCTGCCGCTCTTCGATTCGGGCGAAGCCGACTCGTTTCTCTACTACGTCATGCCGTTCATCGACGGCGAGACCCTCCGCGACCGGCTGAACCGCGACACGCAGCTGGGCATCGAGGAGGCGGTCCAGATCGCGAGCGACGTCGCGGACGCGCTGCACTACGCGCATCAGCAGGGGATCATCCATCGGGACATCAAGCCCGAGAACATCCTCATGCACAACGGGCGACCGATGGTCGCGGACTTCGGCATCGCGCTGGCGGTGAGTGCCGCGGCCGGCGGGCGCATGACCGAGACGGGGCTCTCGCTGGGGACCCCGCACTACATGTCGCCCGAACAGGCGACGGCCGAGAAGGAACTCACGGCGCGGTCCGACGTCTACTCGCTGGGGAGCGTGCTCTACGAGATGCTGACCGGCGAGCCGCCGCATACCGGTGCGTCGGCTCAGGCCATCGTCATGAAGATCGTGATGGACGACGCCCGGCCCGTGACGGATCTGCGGAAGGCGGTGCCCCACCACGTGGCGGCGGCCACGGCCACGGCACTGGCGAAGCTGCCGGCTGACCGCTTCGAGTCCGCGGCCAAGTTTGCGGAGGCGCTGGGCAATCCGGGCTTCGCGATGGCGACGACCGCCCAGGGGTCCTCCGTACCCGCCGACGCGGACACGCCTCGACGGCCGCGGTCCTCGATCGCCCTCGTCGGGTTTGGCGTGCTCATGACCTTGGCCGCACTGGCCGGGTGGCTGCGGCCGCGTCCGGACCCCGCGGCGCCCGTAATCCGCTATCGCGTAGTCGCCGACCTCACGACGGGGGGCCAGAGCCAGTTCGGCACGTCGATCGCGCTCTCGCCGGACGGCGAGAATCTCGTGTACGTCGGCGAGGCGGACGGCAGCACCGGCTCACAGCTGTGGCTCCAGCGTCGCGATCAGCTCGACACCGAGCCCATCCTCGGATCCGAAGACGCCCACCAGCCGTTCTTCTCCCCGGACGGGCGGCGGGTGGCGTTCATCCCCACGACGGCGCGTGAGATCCGGGTGGCGTCGCTCGGCGGTGAACCGCCCGTGACGCTCGTCGATTCCGATGTCTACCGCCTCGGCGGGTCGTGGGGAGAGGACGGCTACCTGTACTACACGCGCCAGCCCAACGGTGCGCTGGCTCGGGTCCCCCAGGGTGGAGGGACGGTGGAACAGGTGTCGACGGTGGACTCGGCGGCGGGCGAGACGCGCCACGCGTGGGCGGAAGCGCTTCCCGGCGGGGCGGGCGTGCTGGTCACGGTGCAGCGCGGCGGCAATGCGGTGAGCGAACAGGACGACATCGCGGTCGTCGACCTGCGCACCGGGGAGACGCGCGTGCTGGTGCGCGGCCTGTTGGCGCGGTACGCGACCACGGGGCACCTCGTGTTCGTCCGCTTCGACGGCGCCGTGCTTGCGGCGCCCTTCGACGTGGACCGGCTCGAACTCACGGGCCCGGCCGTGCCGCTCCTCGGGAGCGTGACGGCCGGGGTGCGCGGGCCGGACTTCGCGCTCTCGCGGTCGGGCCGGCTGGTCTACCTCACGGGAGAGGCGGCGGCCGCGCGGCAGGGCGAGGTGATCTGGCTCGATCGCGCGGGGCAGATGTCCCGGGTGGACCCGAGTTGGACCACGATCCCGGCTGTTTCCTCGGGGGTCGCGCTCTCGCCCGACGACACCCGGCTCGCGGTGGCCTTGAGCGGCCCGGACGGTGTCCACGTGTGGGTCAAGCAGGTGAGCGGCGGACCGGCGCAACGGCTCACGTTCGAAGGGGGAACCAACTTCCGGCCGCAATGGACACGCGACGGCGCGTCG
The DNA here is from genome assembly GCA_039587215.1 of Gemmatimonadota bacterium. Classification (GTDB taxonomy): domain Bacteria; phylum Gemmatimonadota; class Gemmatimonadetes; order Gemmatimonadales; family GWC2-71-9; genus CAMYLY01. Next base: position 1,978 of record JBDHIW010000251.1, read on the forward strand.
GTGCTGTTCCTCTCGAATCGCGTGGCCGCCGGTGGAGCCGCCATGGGCAAGCGGGCGGATGGAAGCGGGACGGCGGAGGTGCTTGCCACGTCGGAACGTGGGCTCGTGGAGGTGATTCCAGTCACGCTGGGGGAGGGGGTGCTGCTCCGCAACAACGACAACGACATCGTGCTCCTGCGGCCGGGGGTCGACAGCATCCCCCGCATGCTCCTGGGCGACCTGTCCGCGGTATTCACCGCGCCAACGGTCTCACCGGACGGTCGCTGGCTGGCGTACTCATCGAACGAGACCGGTCGATTCGAGATCTTCGTGAAGCCGTTTCCCGAGGTGGACGCCGGGCGGTGGCAGATCTCGACGGCGGGAGGCATGGAACCGCTGTGGGCCCACAGCGGCCGGGAGCTGTTCTACAAGAACGGAGCCGGTGAACTCGTGAGCGTGGCGGTGACGACGGAACCGACGTTCGCGCCCGGGGCGTCGACGTCGTTGTTCGAGCTCCCGGACGGTGTCGATGAGGGAACCTTGCTCACTACGTACGACGTGACCGCCGACGATCGACGCTTCTTGATGCTGCGGAGATCTGGTGATTCGGGAAGCGAGTCCGCAGGCCGCGAACTGATCGTGGTCGAGAACTTCTACGAGGAACTCAAGGCCAAGCTGGCGAACTAGCCCCCCACCCGCCTCACCGCCCCTCGAGCCGCTCCTGCAGTTCCGTGAACCAGTTCTGGACCGAGACGAGCTGCCGCGTGTCCCGCTCGTCGTCGCCGGTGGCCTGCGCCTGCCGGCGCATGACGAACCGCTGGTCGTCGCGCGTGACGTCGAAGTAACCCTGAACGACCTGGATGCTGACCCCCGTTGGAAGCTCGAACAACGGCTCGACGGCGGTGATGCTGAAGGGCGGGCCGGGGTCGATGGTGGCCTGCATCATCGTGCGGTCCTGATTCACGAAGTACAGGTGGGGTCCGGTATGCCCCCACACCGGCGCGAACGCCCCGCCGTCCGACACCTGCCACTTGCCGCGATCGGTGTCGGGGAACGGGCGGATGAACACCTCGTTCCGACCGGTCTCGTCCGACAGCGGGGGCCTGCTCGTCGTCGTCCGTGCTCACGAGCGTGACCACGCTGTCGGTCCCCACGGGCACCCCGAGGATCTCGCGTGATCCGCGGGCATTTCGGGGGCCTGAGGTTCGAAGCACCAGCCACTCGCCGTCTGGGCTGTAGAAGCCCTGGGCGAGGCTCATCTCGTGATCGAAGAGGAGCTCCGGCGTGCCCGTACCGTTGGCGGGCGCTTGGTAGAGATCGAGCCGTCCCGAGCCTTCGCCTTCCGTCACCGAGATGAACGTCACGAACTGGCCGTCCGGCGACCACCGGGGCATGCGGTCTTCGGTGTCGTTGAGCGTGAACCGAGACCGCGGTCCCGAGGGCAGCTGCTTGACCCAGATGTCCATCCCGAGGTCCGTCGCCTCCTTTACCGCGAGGCGGCGCCCGTCGGGCGACAGGCTCACGCCCCAGTCGGCATTCCCGGCGGCGAACGTCCAGCCGTCCTGGACTCTGGTCGCACGGCCTGCGCGGTCCACCCAGACGAGCTCGAAGCGGCCGGCCTCGCCGGCCTCGCCCTGCACGTACATCGCCGTGCCGTCGTCGGCGAGGAGCAGATTGGGGCTCAGGAAGTCGTCCAGGACCGGGACCGAGGGGCCGTCGATCTCGAGCGCCGCCAGGTCGAACGGTGCGGCGAAGAGCCCGCCGTCTGCCCGCCCGTAGAGCAAGTGCCCTTCCGC
>JBDHIW010000252.1:0-4089 GCA_039587215.1 Gemmatimonadota bacterium
CGGGCGTACGCTTGGGCCAAATGCCAAGAGTACTGTGGGTCAGGCATGGCCCATGCGATGAGCGCATCGTTGACCGCGGACCGCGCCTCATCTTCCTCTCCCCGGAGGGCATGCCACAACAGCGCACCGAGGCGATGCCACGTCGATTGCTCTTTGGCTTCGGCGATCGACGCCAGCCTCTCCTCCGCGTCGTCATCGCGACCGAGCTCGAGCAGCGCGAGCACCACCATGAAACGCCAGACCGGCGACGGATCGAGCTTCTCGGCTTGGCGATAGGACGTGAGCGCGGCATTGAAATCGCCCTGGAAGAACGCCACGAAGCCGAGACTGAGATGACTCAGGGCACTCATCGGGTCACGGGAGATCGCTTCGTGCGCCGCCCGCTCCACGTCGGACGGCGGACGAGCCCCAGTGAACAAGGCCATGAAGGCGTACGCCGTCACGACCTCCGTGTCGCGTGGATCCAGTTCGTAGGCCCGGAGGCTCGGGGGGACGGCGTCGCGCATGCGGCCGCGAGACCCGAGGATCCAGGCAAGCACCGAGTGCGCCTGCGCACACGAGGGATCGAGCGCAATGGCCCGTCGGCTCAGCGCCTCGGCCTCCACGGCCAGCGCCTCGTCGATCTCGACGCCCAGGTTCAACGTCTGAAAGAGCACGTTGGCCCGCGCGGCGAGCAGGAGCGCACTCTCCTCCACCAGGTCCGCAGCCTTGTCCACCAGGTCGCGCGCCCGACGCAGGCTGTCGGGCGTTGCGCTCCAAATCTCGTGACGGACGCGCAGGTACAAATCCAGGGCCTGCGGACTGTCCGCTTTCCGCGCCGCCAGTCGATTCGACTCCTCAGGCGACAACGTCACCTTGAGCGCCTCGACGATGTCCCGGGACAAGTGCTCCTGGATCTCGAACACGTCTTCGACCGACCCGCCGAACTTGCCGCTCCAGACGTGGTCGTCGGTTTCGGCTTCGATGAGCTGGGACGTCACGCGAATCGCGGTGCCGGCCCTGCGCACGCTTCCCTCGAGCACGTACCGGACGCGCAGTTCGCGGGCGATCGTCGGGAGATCCTTCTGCGAGTCGCGATAGCGCATCGCCGACGTGCGCGAGATCACTCGCAGCCCTCGGATCTGAGACAAGTCGGAGATGATCTCCTCGGTGAGACCGTCGGCGAAGTAGGCGTTGTCGGGATCCGGTGAGCGATTCTCGAACGGCAGCACGACCACCGACGCCTCCTCGGGCTCACTCGGCTCGGTCGCCATGGATCGTCGAACGGCGGACGCAACGCCGGCCGGTGCGGTGGGGAGCACCGGAGGCGGCTCCGACAGGCGACGTGCGATCAGCGCCTGGACCGTCGGAGCGACGAACGGCAAGTCGCCCGAGACCATCTCGTAGATCACGCATCCCAGGCTGTAGATGTCGCTCCGTCCGTCTACGGCATCTTCTCCGAGTGCCTGTTCCGGGCTCATGTACGCCGGTGTCCCCAGGGACAGTCCGGTGGCCGTGATGCGCTCCCCGCCGGCAGCCGTGACGGCACGGGCGATGCCGAAGTCCGCGACCAGCGCTCGTTCTCGCGACAACATGATGTTCTCGGGCTTGATGTCACGATGCACGACGTCCTGCTCGTGCGCGTACGCCAACACTGCCGCCACGTCACGGGCAATCCCGATCGAGTCCGACAACGGTATCCGGCCATCTCGGTTCAATCGCTCGCGCAGCGATTCGCCATCGATGAACGGCATCACGTAGTACAGCAACCCTGCCGCCTCACCGGAATCGAACAGGGGAACGATACCAGGGTGCTGGAGGCCGGCCGTGACGCGGATCTCCAGGAGGAATCGATCGGCGGCGAGCGCCAACTCCGGTCGCAACACTTTGACGGCGACCTTGCGCCCGTGCTTCAGATCCTCGGCGAGATAGACCGTCGCCATACCGCCTTCGCCGAGGCGGTCATCGATCCGGTAGCGATCGGCCAGGGCCGTCGACAGGCGTGAGATGATGTCAGACATACGGGGAATAAGATGTCGCCGGAGGTGATGGGCCGCGAGCCCGGCTTGGGGGAGACCGTACCGACCGCGCGTCTCCACTCGTGCTGTGGAGGTTATTGTATGTGCCGGTCCGCGCACGCAGAGGACGGACCGACTCGATAGCCGTCGACCACAAGCGGGACGCCCGGCTCCCGCGGAGCTGCCAAGGATGGTCCATGCGCGTTCTCACACTCACCCTGACCTGCCTCGCCATGTCCGCCGTACCCCTCTGGGGACAGGCCCATGAGCACGGCGACTCGCCGTACGCCGGTCACGACTCGAGCGGTATCGCGTCGCTCTCGTCAGACGAACTGCACGAACTTCGCACAGGCGCCGGCATGGGACTGGCACGTGCCGCGGAGTTGAATCAGTATCCGGGCCCCCTGCACGCCCTCGAGTGGGCGGATTCGCTGGAGCTCACGGAAGACCAGTACGCGCGGGTACTGGCGATCCGACAGTCGGTGCTGGAGGATGCCATCGCCGTCGGCGAACAGATCATCCAGGCGGAAGACGCGCTCAGTCGCCGGTTTGCGCACGCGCACATCGACTCGACGAGTCTCGCCGATGCGACGGCCGAGCTCGGACGCCTCTACGGCGAGCTGCGGTTCGTGCACCTCGCGGCGCACCTCGCGATGAAGCAACTCATGACGCCGGAACAAGTGGCGGCCTACGACCGGCTGCGGGGATACGCCCAGCAGCACGAGTAGGCGCCGCCGCGCGAGCGCGAGCCGCTGACGGCGTCGCGCCGCGCCCCGCCCCGCCCCGTCCGTTACCCCTTGAGCTGATCCAGGATCGGCAGGCGACGGATGCGCCGTCCGGTCGCCGCGAAGATCGCGTTCGTGAGGGCCGGCGCCGCCGTGGGCAGAACGATCTCCCCTACACCCGTCGGGACGTCGTCGTACGGCACAATGTGCGTCTCGAACTGGCTCGGGAACGCCGCCAAACGGGCGAGCGGGTAGTCATGGAAGTTGCTCTGCTCGACCTGGCCGTCCCGGACCGTGATCTGCAGCCCCAGAGCGGTGCTGATGCCGTCGATGGTCCCCCCCTGCAGCTGCGCCTCCACCGCATTCGGGTGCACCGCCAGTCCGCAGTCGATGGCGGCAACGATGCGCTCGATGCTCAGATCGCCGTCGTCGCTCACCGTCACTTCGATCGCATGGGCGGCGTATCCGCCGAACGTGAAGTGGGAGGCGAGCCCCACCCCTCGGCCGGCCGGACGTGCGCGCCCGTACTCGATGCGCTCGGCGACGAACTCGACGAGTCGCGTCAGCCGCCCCGGGTTGAACGTTGGACCGCCGTGGCCGGCGTACGGGAGCTCGCGTTCGCCGCCGTACAGCGCAATGCGCAGTTGCAGTGGGTCCTGCCCCGTTTCGTGGGCAATCTCGTCGAGGAAACTCTGCACGACCCATGCGTTCGCGGTGTGGCCCGGCGCACGCCACGAGCCGCGCGGTATGCCGATGGCGTTGTGGAAATACTCCAGCCGGAAGTTCGGCACGATGGCCCGTGGGAAGTCGTCCGGATACAGCTCCGCCTCCCAGAGGTCCTCGTCGGGCATGTTCGGACGGCGATAGTACTTGCTGGCGCTCGCCAGGCGCTGGGTCCAGGCCACGATGTCGCCGTCGGCGGTGACCCCGGCGCGCATCTCGTGCAGGCCGGCCGGTCGGAAGAAGTCGTGCCTGATGTCGTCTTCGCGCGTCCAGACGAGCTGGATCGGCCAGCCGGTTCGCTTCGAGACGAGCGCTGCCTCCGCGACGTAGTCGTTCGAGAGGCGACGGCCGAACCCGCCGCCCACTCGCGTGAAGTCGACGCGAATGTGCTCGCGGGCCAGGCCCGTCGCCCAGACCGCGGACGCGAGCGCACCTCCGGGCATCTGCGTCGGGGCGATGATGTGGCAGCGATCCGGCTCGACGAATGCATAGCAGTTCTGGGGTTCGAGCGGCGCGTGGCTGACGAACGGGAGCTCGTACCGGTGCGTGACGATGGTGTCGGCAGTGGTCATGGCCGCGTCGAAGTCGCCGTCGTCGACGACGACCTGGCCGCTGCCGTCGAGCACGCGGGCGTTCTCGGCCCA
>JBDHIW010000042.1:0-14016 GCA_039587215.1 Gemmatimonadota bacterium
CGACGGCGTGGCTGTACCGGACGATGGACGTGCTGGCGGAGCCGTCGGGCGCGGCCACGACCGCAGCGGCCCGCGCCGGGCTCCTGACGGGTGGCGGGCCGCTCGTCCTGATCGTAAGCGGCGGAAACGTGGACCGCGCCTGGGTAGAGGCGCTGGACCAGCCAGCGTGAGGCCATGAACGAGACACCCCAACACAAGATCCTGGTCGCCGACGACGATCGCGCGCTCCTGAAGACGCTCGCGACGATTCTCACGTCGAAGGGGTACGTCGTCGTGCCGATGGAGAGCGGAGAGCACCTGATGGAGCGGCTGGAGCGGGAGCAGCCGGACCTGCTGATGCTCGACATCATGATGCCCAAGGTCGACGGCCTGCAGGTTCTGCGGGAGGTGAAGCGCGACAGTCGGTATCGCGACCTGCCCGTTCTCATGATCTCGTCTATGCCACCCGAGGACGCGACGGTGCGGTCGCTGGGGCTCGGCGCCAACGACTTCATCAGTAAGCCGTTTCGCGTCAAGGAGCTGCTGGCACGGATCGAAGCCCACCTCCGCATGGGAGCCGCACTGCAATACGCGCGCACCGAAGCAGAGCGACAGGCGTCGGAAGCGTCGACGCATGCCGAGATGCTCGACATCCTGCACGAGGTCACGGATGCGCTGGCGCCGGAGGACATCTATCACGTCCTGACCAGGCGCGTAGCGAACGTCCTCAATGTCGACCGCTGCTCCGTTGTGCTGGGACACGCGGGTGACGAGGTCGGGACCGTGGTGACGGCATCCGAAAACCCCATGCTGCGCAATCTGGAAGTTCAGCTCGACCGGTACCCGGAAATCGGGCGGGCGCTGGAGACCGACCATCCGGTGCTGGTGCGGGATGTCCGAACGGATCCGTTGTACGAATCGGTGCGCGCGGAGTGGGAGGACGGTAAGGTCTCGGTGGCGACGCGGTCAGCCATCACGGTCCCCTTCGGGCTCCACGAGCAGCAGACGGGGGTGTTCTTTCTGCGCACCCTGGAGGGCGAAGCGCCGCTCACCGAACGGGATGTGGAATTCGCCCGGCGCGCCGTCGCCACCGCGGTCAACGCCATCGAGAAGGCCTATCAACTGCAGTCGGCGGAGTCGGACAAGGTGCGCTACCGCTGGCTCGCCACGACGGACGTCCTCACTGGATGTCTCAACCGGCGTGCGCTGATCGAGCGGCTCGAGGACGAGCTCAAGCGACTCCAGCGCTACGGCGCGGCGCTGTCGATTCTCATGATCGACTTCGATCGCTTCAAGGAAATCAACGACACGATGGGGCATCTGGTCGGCGATCGCGTCCTCCAGCAGCTCGGCAAAATCCTCCGCGACGAGGTCCGTGAGGTCGATGTGGTCGCCCGCTACGGCGGAGAGGAGTTCGTCGTGGTTCTGCCCGAGACCGACGAAGACGGTGCCATGCGCTTCGCCGAGCGGATTCGGGTGTCGGTCGAGGCGCACGATTTTTCGGACAGCGACGTGCCGCTGCACGCGACGGTGTCGATTGGCGTCGCCAGCACCCTCGCGAGTGAGTTGCGCCATCCTGATACATTGTTGGGGCAGGCCGACGAAGCCCTCTACCGTGCAAAGGGTGATGGACGCAACTTGGTACGCTTATGAGCCGACGCTGCCCACGCTGTAAGACCGTCTATGCGGGTGAAGCCCGCTTCTGCCCGAAGGATGGGACCCCGCTGGTCGAGGTCAGCGGGGGTGCGCCTGCCACGGCGCCGAAGCCCAAGCCGTCCAAGGGGCCGGGGACGCAGGTCCGCAAAGCCGTGCAGAGCAAGCGGGGCGTCGGTCTCGAACGCGCAGGTTCCCTGGTCGACCAGCTTCTCGACGGCCGCTATCAGGTGCTGAGCAAGCTCGGCGAGGGCGGCATGGCCTACGTCTACGAAGCGCGGGACGTGCATTCGGGCGACTTCGTCGCGATCAAAGTGCTCACTCCCAAGCTGAGCAAGGATCATAGTTCGGTGGAGCGGTTGCGCCGCGAAGCCGGGTTGGCGATGCGGCTCGATCACCCCAACGCGTGCCGCATCCTCCGGTTGGGTGAGACCGAGGACGGGCTCATCTACTGCGTGATGCCGTTCCTGAAGGGCGACCTGCTGTCGGATCGCGAAGCGCAGGTGGGCCCCATGGATCCGGTGGCCGGCGTCGCATTCATGGTGCAGTGCTGCTCCGGGCTGCACCATGCGCACCAGTTCAACATCGTGCACCGCGACCTCAAGCCCGAGAACATCATGCTGGTCAAGCACGATGACGGTTCGGACCAGGCGGTCGTGATGGACTTCGGACTCGCGAAAGAGAGCCGATCGGGCGGCAGCGGCGCGAAGCTCACGGCGACGGGCATCATCCTCGGCACGCCCGAGTTCATGAGCCCGGAACAGATTCGCGGCAAGGATCTGGATCCGCGGAGCGACGTCTACGCGTTGGGTATCGTGGCGTTCGAGTTGTTCACGGGGAAGCTGCCGTTCCAGGGACGCACCCCGCAGGAGATGATGATCGCACGGCTGCGCGGCCGGCCGACGCCACTCCGGCAGTACCGGCCGGACTTTCCGGAAGCCCTGGAATCGGTCCTCATGAAGTCGATGGACTCGGAACCCGGGAACCGATACGCAACGATGCTCGAGTTCGGCCAGGCGCTCGTCGACGCGCTGTCGGGCGCGGACCGCGAAATGGTTCGCGGCTTCCTCCGCTAGCCCGCCCCTCTGTGCAGCGGTTTGCCGTCTTCGATCCGCCCGAGTACGTCGGGTGGACGCCGGATCCTGCGCTGGTGGAGCACTTCGAGGCCACCTGGCGTGACCATCCGGAACGCGCTCCGCTCGTCGAGGCGCTTTCGCCGGACGCGCTTCTCGCCCTCTACCGCGGCCTGGTCACAGCACGCCTGCACGACGTCGCGCTGAAGCGGTGGGTCCGCCAAGGCGTGATTTCCAAGGCGTGGCTGGCGACGGGCGAGGAAGCGACGACCATCGGACCGGTGCACGCGCTCGACCGCGCGGTGGACGTGGTGGCTCCGATGATCCGCAACGCCGGCGCCTGCTACGAGATGGGCATGTCGATCGCGGACATGCTGCGGGGGTACCTCGGCACCGCCGACTCCCCGTCCGGTGGGCGGGATGGCCATGTGGGGAGCTTCGCGCACCGCGTACTGCAGCCGGTCTCCAACATTGGCAACATGCCGCCCGTCGCCGGCGGCATCGCCCTGGGGTTCGTGCTACGCGCCGAGCGCGGCGTGGCGCTCACGTGGATCGGCGACGGGTCGATGAAATCCGGCGCGACCCACGAGGCGTTGAATTTCGCGGCCGTGCTTCGGCTGCCCGTCATCTTCGTCATCCAGAACAACCAGGTCGCGCTCGGCACGCGCGTGGCCGAGCACCACCCTCCTGCGGACTTCGACGAACTGCACGAGGCGTACGGGTGCGCGGGATGGTCGTTCGACGGCAACAACGTGCTCGACGCGTTCGCGGCGACGCGGCTCGCGGCGGACCGCTGCCGAGCCGGGGAGGGCCCCGTCATCCTGTCGGCCACGACGTTCCGCATGGGTGGTCACGCAACCCACGACGAGCAGGAGGCGAGACGCCTCTTCTCGCAGGACCTCTACGACTATTGGGGCGCGCGGGATCCGATCGGACTGTACGAGGCGCAGTTGGAGCGCTTCGGCATCGCGCGGGAACGCCTCACCGCCGTGGAAGACGAGGTGGGCGCCGAGGTGGACCGCGCGGCGGAGGAGGCGCTCGCGAGCCATCGCGATCGCATGCCCGCGCCGGAATCCGCCGTCCGCGGAGTGTACGCGGACTGATCCCGACACGACGCGCGGCCCGACACCGAGTGGCGCCGGGCCGCGCGGTCGGCGCGCGTCGGCGGTGTCTACCCGAGCAGCGCTCCGATCGCGGTGAACAGCTTCGGCACCGAGAAGATCAAGACCACCAGCAGCACGGGCGGTACCACGTAGCGCACGAGGAACGCCCACGCTTTGCGACCTCCCGGATTCTCGAACCCCTGCGCGAGTTCGGCGTCGGCCTGCGGGAGAATGCGGTAGCCCACCAGGATTGACGTCATCAGGCCGCCGAGCATGAGCAGGACCGTACCCACGAGCTTGTCGATGACGTCGAGGAAGTTGAGGTTCATGGCCGACGGGACACCGGCGATCAGAATGACACTGCCGAAGACCAGCGCGGCCTTGCGGCGCTCCCACCCCCACGAATCGATCACCGCCGTGACGACGACTTCCAACAGGGAGATCGCCGATGTCAGCGCGGCGAAGAACAGCATCACGAAGAAGGCGAGGACGATCCACTGACCGATGGGGAGTCCCAAGAGTGCCGGCGGGATCGCGATGAACAGGGTCCCGACCGTGCTGTCCGTGTTGAGCGTTTCGCCCCCGAGCCCGATCGCGTCCGCGAGCCCGAAGTGGAAGATGATCGGGAAGATGAACAGCCCCGCGATGAAGGCGACGCTGAAGTCCGAAAGCGCGATCGTGACCGTTTCTCTCGCCAGGTTGTCCTTCGTCGTGATATACGACGCGTAGGTCATCAGCGCGCCCATGCCGAGGCTCAGCGAGAAGAACGCCTGACCCGCCGCGTCCGTGATGACGGCAGGGTTCAGGAGCTCGGCAAGCTGCGGCTTCAGGTAGTATGCGTATCCCGCCCCGCCGCCCGACAGCGTGGTCGCCCACAGGGCCAACCCCACGAGGATCGCGAAGAGGAGGGGCATGAGGATCATGGCGGTCCGCTCGAGGCCCTTTTTCACGCCCCGAATCACGATGAAGACCGTGACCGCCATGAAGATGAGGTGCGTGATGAGCGCCGGCGCGCCGGTGCCGACCGACATGAAGTAGTCGGCTGCCTGGCTCGCCTGGCTGGGCAGCGCGCCGCGCGCCGCGTCGAGTGCGTACCGCATCGTCCAGCCGGCAATGACCGAGTAGTACGACAGGATGCCGAACCCACAGAACGCGAACAGGGTGCCGACGGGTCCCCACCCCGGTCCGCCCAGCTCCTTCACCGCCTTCACCGGCGACACTTTGGTCATGCGACCCACAATGAGCTCGGAGGTCATGAGCGGCATGCCGATGAACGCGACGAAGAAGAGGTAGAGCAGGACGAACGCCGCGCCGCCGCCCTCCGCGGCGACGTACGAGAAGCGCCACATGTTCCCGAGACCGACGGCGGATCCCACCGCGGCGAGGATGAAGCCTGCCCGAGTGGCCCACGCGTCGCGGCCGGCGCTCGCAGTCTGCATGTCCAGATCTCCTGAGAAGTGCGGGGTGCCCGAAGTTATGGGATGCTGGGTGGATGTCCAGCGAGGCCGGGTGCACGCACGGCGTCCCACGCGGCATCGATGGCGAGCTGAACGTCGCTGTCCTTCCAGCGCCCGGCGGCGGTCTCGGCTACGGCGAGTCGCACGCCGGCCATCCAGATGGCGGCGAGGGTGGCGGCCGCGCCCGGCCGCACGTCCCCGGCCGACTTTCCGGCCGCGATCACCTGCTCGACGGCAGTCGACAGGGCCCGGGCTGCATCCCGGCTTGCCGTGTCGAGATGCGTGCCCCACTCCGACAGCAGCACGAGACGGGCGAGCGGCGCGTTGGTGCGCGCGACGGCGCACCACCGTTCGGCGATCTCGCGCAGGCTGGCGCGAGGGTCGAGGTCGTCGGGGATGCCGGCCACGGCGCTCGCGAACACGCCGACCCCGGCGCGGTAGATCTCGTTCAGCATTGCCTGTTTCGTCGCGAAGTGGCGGTAGATAGTTCCTTCGGCAACGCCCGCCCGCCGCGCGATGTCCGGGGTCTTGGTCTCGTGATACCCCCGCTCGGTCATGAGCTCGAGCGCGGACCGTACGAGACTGTCTCGTGTTGCTTGAGCGTTGCGGCGCTTGGGTTTACGCTCTTCGCGACTATGTGGGTGAGTCATCACTCACAATCTACCGGATACCTCGTTTTGCAGGCAAGCCAACCCGGGACTCCCACCCCGGCATCCGGGGCGCGTTGTTATCTTTCCGCCCCGGAAATGGTGGCTGGGGGCCACCGGTCACATCTCACGAGGGTCGCGGTGATGCGAACACTGGTTCTGGGTGCGGGGCTGCAGGGGTCGGCGTGCGCGTTCGATCTCCTCACGATGACGGACGCCGAGGTGACGTTGGCCGACCAGCGCGTCAGCGATCTTCCTCCGTTTCTTCAGCCGTATCTGGGTGGGCGGCTCACGCTGCTGGAAATCGATGCTCGCGATGACGGAGCGGTGAAGGCGGCGCTCGGCGCGTGCGATGCCGTCATGTGCGCGCTGCCCTACTACTTCAACCTTCCGATCACGCAAGCGGCGATCGACGCGGGCGTACACTACTGCGACCTCGGCGGCAACACGCAGATCGTACACGATCAGGAGGAGCTGCACGACGCGGCCGCGGAGCGCGGCGTGTCCGTCGTGCCCGACTGCGGCCTCGCGCCGGGCATGGCGAACATCCTCGCGGCGGAGTGTATTCGCCGCGTGGGGACGGCGCGATCGGTGAAGCTGTACGTCGGAGGGTTGCCCCAGCATCCGAAACCGCCCCTCAACTATCAGGTCGTCTATTCCTTGGAGGGAGCGCTCGACTACTACACGACGCCGTCCTGGGTCGTGCGGGACGGCGTGCCCGCGCAGGTCGAGCCGCTCACCGATCTGGAGGACGTGTGCTTTCCCGAGCCGCTCGGCACGCTCGAGGCCTTCCACACCGGCGGCGGGCTTTCGACGATGCCGTGGGCGTTCCAGGGCAAGGTCGGGACGATGGAGTACAAGACGCTGCGGTATCCAGGGCATGCCCACATCATGAAGGCTATCCGCGACCTGGGTCTCGTGGACATGGAAACCGTCGACGTTGGCCCGGCGCGGGTTCGGCCGCGCGACGTATTCGTCGCCATCGTCGATCCGCAGCTCCGCAACCCGGATGCGGAGGATGTGGTCGCCCTCAGGGTCGTGGGCGACGGTGAGCGGGACGGCGCGCCGGTGCGGGTGTCCCTGCGCGTCCTCGATCGGTACGATCGCGAGGCGCCGATGACCGCCATGATGCGGACCACCGGGTTCTCGCTCTCGATCACGGGACAGATGCAGTTGGCGGGCACGGTGGCGCCGGGCGTACGCGCGGCATTCCAGTCGGTGCCGTTCGAGCCCTACGTCGAGGCGCTGGCGCGCAGAGGAATCCAGGTCATCGAGGAGTAATCGGCCTCAGTAGGACCACTGCGTGTGGGCCGTGAAGGTCGCGCCGTCCGAGCCCCACCCCATGCTCATGCCCATCACCGCCGCGCGGAAGAAGTGGAGCATGAGTCCGACACCGCCTCCGACGTGCATCCCGCTGGTCGTGAACCGGAAGCGCTCGGCATCGAACACGCGCCCGGCATCGACGAACGTCAGCAACGTCGCGCGAAACAGCGTGGGGGTCGAGACCACCTCCCACCGCACGTCGGCGTTGAAGAGCAGCGTCTCGGCTCCCAGGAAGCGACGTTCCGGGAAGGCACGATGGGACCGGCTTCCGCCGAGGCCCTCGAAGACGTTCTCGCTTACCTCGATGAGGTCGAGCGCGGTGAGAGGCGGGTTGCCGCCCGCCAGTTGCGCCACGACGCGTCCCGCGAGCGTCACACGTCCCACCGGCGTGACATAGCCCGCGCCGGAGAACGTCGTGCGGTGATAGCTCTGCGATCCGCCCATGCGGGCGTGAATCGCCTCCAGCAGCACCCCGTTCGTGGCGGCCACCTCGTCGTTGCGGGTGTCGAAGACCAGTCCGATCCTCCCTCCCACTTCGGTCACGCCGCGGTTGACGGCAAGCGTGGGGTCCGCGGCGGCCTGCTGGGCGAGGAGGCTCACGCCGGCCACCGTGTCGATCCGCGAGCGCTCCAGGTGCACGCCGGCCAGCACGCGGAGGCCGCCGACGATGCGGCGATGGGCTTCGCCGCGAAACAGCGACGACTTGCGGTTCCACCGGTAGTAGAGCGGTTGGGCGTCGTTTTCGAGGTCGGCGTCGTAGGTGGTCGCGTTGCCCACGCCGAAATAGTAGGCGCGCGCGTCGCGGCTCAGCTTGGCCGTGCCGGCGAACCGCCATCCGTCGGCGAGGGCGGGGAGGCGCGCTTCCAGCACGAGGAGCTTGCTGCCGGATGTCGAGATCTGTGCGTCGATTTCGAGCGACGCGCGGTAGGGCTGCGGCTCGAAGAAGTTCAGGAATCCCATGGGGCGGATCTGCGCGTAGTACAGCCCCGCCGTGAAGCCGTCCTGTGAGGTCCAAAAGACCTTGGGGTACGACACGTCGGTCCAGTTCTTTCCGATCTTCGGAAGATCGGGGATCTGGGCCTGTAGCTGTCCGGCCGCAAGGATGCCCGCGAGGAGCAGGCCGAACCGAGTGATCACCGCGCCGACTCGTAGAGATAGGCCGCGTCGTACAGCGCCGCGGTCTCGCCATCCCACGCGGCGTAGCGCCCCGGTGTGAACCGCGCGCCGCCGAATTCGCCCCGCTTGTTCACCGCGTAGTAGCTCACCCCGAAACGCGGCTGCCCGTCGTCGTGCAGGAGACGCGGCTCCGTGGTCGCCTGAATGCGCCGAAGCGCTTCCAGGCACGCGTCGGTGGGGCTCATACCCCGCCGCATGAACTCCACGATGAGAAAGGAACCGCAGGTTTTGATGACCGATTCCCCCCGTCCCGTGGACCCCGCTGCGCCCACGTCGTTATCGGTGTACTGCCCGGCCCCGATGATCGGGGAGTCGCCGACTCGGCCCGGGATCTTCCACGCGAGACCGCTCGTCGTGGTCACCGACGACACGTCGCCCGCGGCGTTCACCGCGTTGAGGTTGACGGTGCCGGTTTGGCGCGCCATCGGGGGATCGTCCTCCTCGACGTTCAGCCAGTCGTCGTTGGGGCCGCGATTCGCCCGCCAGCGAAGCCATTGCTCCCGCGAGGCGTCAGTCAGCAGGTCCTCGTCCTTGAAGCCGTAGGACAGCGCGAAGCGCTTGGCGCCGGGGCCCACGAGCAGCACGTGATTGGTATAGAGGAGGACGTACTTCGCGACGAGGCTCGGCGTCTTGATGCCCTCGAGCGACGCCACAGCTCCTGCCCTGCGGGTGGGTCCGTGCATGCAGGAGGCGTCCAGTTGCACGACGCCGTCCTCGTTGGGCAGTCCGCCGTACCCCACCGACGTGTCGTCGGGGTCGAGCTCCTGGATCCTCACGCCCTCGATGGCCGCGTCCAGCGTGTCGATTCCCTCGGCCATCATCATGCCTGCGCGCTCCACGCCGCGGAGTCCGTTCGCCGACGCGACGGCGGCGATGCGCCCCTGGGTCGGCCGGCGGATGGCTGGTGCACCGAAGGCTGGCTCGACTCCCAACCCGCCGACGGCGGCGGCACTGGTCATGCCGCCGATGAAGGAACGCCGGGTGATCTGCTCGGACATAAGGGACTCCGTGGGTTCTGGGTGCGGATGGGCGAATTAACCGAGATTCGCGCGAGCTTGTCAACTTGATTCCCCGGCTAGGCGGGCATACGTTCCTCGCCTCACGACCTCGGGAAGGTGGACGGGCACGTGGTCTCTCTCGTGCTGCCCGTGTACAACGAACGCGACAACCTCGAGCCATTGCTCGCGGAGATTGCTGGAGCCTTGGATGCCGTTCGCTACGAGGTCGTCGCGGTCGACGACGGGTCGACCGACGGGTCGCTGGACTGCCTGCGCGACCTGGCTCGCGATTTCCCCCACGTCCGAATCGTGGCGCTCTGCGGCCATGCGGGACAGAGTGCCGCCGTGGCCGCCGGCGTCGACGCCGCGCTGGGCGAGGTGATCGTGACACTCGATGCTGATGGCCAGAACGACCCCGCGGACATCCCGGCGCTCCTCGAACCGCTCGATGCGGACCCCGGCCTCACGGCGGTGATCGGCTACCGAGCCGTACGGCGCGACACGAGGTGGCGCCGGTTCCAGAGCCGGGTCGCGAACACGACGCGGCGCTGGATCACCGGTGACCACGCCCGGGATACGGGGTGTTCCCTCAAGGCCATGCGCGCCGTCGCGGTGCGGCGGCTCCCCCGATTCGACGGCATGCACCGGTTCTACCCCGCGCTGCTCGAGTCGCACGGCGCTCGCGTGGAGGAACGTCCGGTGAACCATCGGGCACGGTGGTCTGGGCGCAGCAAGTACGGCATGTGGGGGCGCGCGATGCGCGGTCTGCGCGACGCCTTCGGCGTGCGGTGGATCGGGCGGCGGGCCCTGCGGTACTCCGTGGCCGGTGAGGGGGAGCATGGCCGGCCGGCGTGAGCGTCTCGACCCCGCGATCTTCCAGCTGCCGGTGGAGAAGATGCGGGCGGGGTACTACAGCGATAAGTACTTTCAGCGCGCACGCGAGATCCTGGTCGCGGACGATCACCATCCGCACGTGGTGATGCAGGTGTTCACTCAGTCGGGCGGCGTGCTCGGGGGCATGGACGAGGCGGTCGCCATCCTCAAGCTGTGTGCGTTCTCCTGGGACGACCTCACCGTCAAGGCGCTGTACGACGGCGACAAGATCAAAGCCTGGGAGCCCGTGCTCACGATCGAGGGCCCGTACGACGCCTTCGCTCACCTGGAGACGCTCTACCTCGGCGTGCTGGCACGGCGCACCCGGGTCGCGACCAACACCCGCCGCGTGGTCGAGGCCGCCAAGCCGAAGGACGTCATGTTCTTTCCCGCGCGGCACGATCACTGGCTCGTGCAGACGGGAGATGGCTACGCGGCGCACATTGCGGGGGCCATCGGCGTGTCGACGGACGCCCAGGCGTCCTGGTGGGGATCGGAAGGCATCGGCACGGTGCCGCACGGACTGATCGCGGCCTACGGCGGTGATACGGTCCTGGCCAGCGAGAAGTTCGCCGAGCACATGCCTGAGCACATCAAGCTGATCAGTCTCGTGGACTTCGCGAACGACTCGGTGGGCACGGCGCTCTCCGTGGCGCGCGCCCTCGGCGACCGGCTGTACGCCGTCCGGCTCGATACCGCGCGGACGCTCGTGGACAAGTCGGTCGTCCCGCGGATGGGGACCTTCGACCCGCGAGGCGTGAACCCGCAGCTCGTGGCCAACGTGCGCCGCGCGCTCGACTCGGAGGGCTTCACCGATGTGCGGATCGTCGTCTCGGGCGGGTTTACCGTCGAGAAGATCCGGATGTTCGAGGATTCGGGAGTGGCCTGCGACGCGTATGGCGTCGGGTCGTCGCTTTTCGAGAATCAGGGACGCTTCGACTTCACGGCCGACGTGGTGATCGTGGACGGCGAACCGTGCGCCAAAGTCGGACGTGAGTATCGTTCCAACGCCCGCTTGCGGGACGTGACCTAACCACGAAGGCCTCAGGAGCACGACCATGGAGTTTGGGCAGTTCTTCCTTCCGGGACCGACCGAGGTGCACCCGGACGTTCTGGCCGCGCAGAACCACGCGATGATCGCGCATCGCGGTCGCGAAATGGTGGACCTCATGCGTGGGCTGGAAGGCCCGCTACAGCGGATGTGTCGGACGGAACGACGCGTCCTGCTCGGGACCTGTGCCGCGACGGGGTTCATGGAGATGGCGGTACGGTCGGGCGTGCGCCAGCGGGCGCTCTCGCTCGTGGGCGGAGCGTTCGGGGAGCGCTTCGCCGCCATCGTCGGCGCGACGGGGCGCGAGGTCGTCCGCCTCGAGGTCCCGTTCGGCGGGACGGTCGAGCCGGACATGCTGCGGGACGCGATGCAGCGCACGGAGGTGGACGCCGTGACGCTCGTGCACTCCGAGACCTCGACGGGGGCGCTGGCACCCTTGGAAGAGCTGGCGGCGGTCGTGCATGAGTTCGACGACGTGCTCCTGCTGGTGGATGCGGTCACGTCCATGGCCGGTTCCCCGGTGGAGACGGATCGGTGGAAGCTCGACTTCGTCTTCACGGGAAGTCAGAAGGCGCTGGCGCTGCCGCCGGGGCTGGCGGTGGGGGTGGCATCCGAGCGCATGATCGAGCGCGCCAAGACCGTGCCGGAACGCGGCGCGTACCTCGACGTCCTCGCGTTCGACCAGGCCGCCGCGGACTACCAGCCGACCAACACGCCGGCCCTCTCGCTCCTGTACGCTTTGGACTGCCAGATGCAGCGGATCGAGGCGGACGGCGGCATCGAGGCGCGCTGGGCACGCCACGAGGCGATGCAGGGCATGGTCGAAGACTGGGTGGCGAAACGCGGCTCGAAACTCGGCGTCGGCTTGCTGCCCGCCAAGGGGCGGCGGTCGTGGACCGTGTCGTGTCTGACGGTTCCGGAGGAGCGCAACGCCCGCGAGTGCGCCTACGCCATCCGTGATCACGGGTGGGTCGTGGGCACCGGATACGGTAAACTCAAGACCACGACGTTCCGGATCGGCCACATGGGTGACCACACCCCCGACCGGCTGGCGTCATTACTCGAGGTCGTCGAGGAGGTCATGGCGTGAAGTACGTCGTCGTCGTCGCGGACAGAATCGCTGAGTCTGGTTACCAACTATTGCGGGGTGAGCCGTCTCTCGACCTGGTCTCGACCGCGGGGCAGCCCGATCGGCTGCCCGCCGCGCTCGAGGGCGCCCACGCGCTGATCGTCCGATCCGAAACGACGGTGACCGACGACGTCATGGCCTTGGCGCCGGAGCTCCGGGTGATCGCACGCGCGGGCGCCGGGGTCGACAACGTCGACCTCGCCGCGGCGACCCGTCGCGGCATCGTGGTGCTCAACGCGCCCGGCGCCAACACCGTGAGCGCTGCCGAGCACACGATCGCGCTGCTGCTCGGCCTGCAGCGCAGGATTCCATGGGCCGCCGCGAGCATGCGGGAGGGCAAGTGGGATCGGAAGGCGTTCCCCGGCTCGGAGCTGCGGGGAAAGACGATCGGGGTGGTGGGCCTGGGCCGCATCGGGCAGCACGTCGCGCAGATCGCACGCGCGTTCGGCATGCAGGTGGTGGCGCACGACCCCTATCTCCCCGAGACGGTGGCGCGTGGGCTCGGGGCCGAGCTGCTCAAGATCGACGAACTGCTGACCCGCGCCGACGTGGTCACGCTGCACTTGCCGCTCACCGAGGAGACGGCCGGTCTGATCAACGCGCGGCGCCTCGCCTTGCTCCGCCCGACGGCGGTCATCGTCAACGCCGCGCGCGGCGGTCTGATCGACGTGGACGCCCTGGCCGACGCCATCGAGGCGGAGCAGCTGGCCGGTGCGGCGCTCGACGTGTTCGATCCGGAGCCGCTCCCTGCCGACTCACGGTTGCGCTCGCTCGACCGCGTACTGCTCACGCCGCATCTCGCCGCGTCGACGTCGGAGGCGCAGGATCGCGTCGCCCATGAGATCTGCGTCGCGGTCCGCAACGCGCTCGTGTCGGGGTCCGTGGTGGGGGCGGTGAACCTGCCGGGCATCAACGGGAAGGTGTTGCAGCGGCTGTCCAGCGTCTTGGAACTCGCGCGGCGGGTCGGTTGCCTGGCGGCCGGGATCGCACACGGGCGGACGCAATCCGTGGAGGTCGCCTACGGCGGCTCGGACGACGAGGCTCCGAAACCCGTGATGCTGGCGGCTCTCGAGGGCGTGCTGATGGCCATCGGTGTCGGGCCGGTGAGCCTGGTCAACGCGGCGACCCTCGCCTCCGATCGCGGCATGGCCGTGGCGCGGCGGGTCGGCAACCCCGTGGCGGGGTTCGAAACGACGGTCGGCGTGACGGTCGACACGGGCGACCGTCGGACGACGGTGGTGGGGACCCTCATCGGCGACCGGTTCGGCCGCGTGATTCGCGTCGACGACTTCGTGGTGGACATCCCCATCGACGGCCACGTGCTCATTCTCCGGAATCGGGACGTCCCCGGGGTCATTGGTCACGTGGGGACGATCCTGGGCGAGGCCGACGTGAACATCGCCTCCTATCACCAGTCACGTCCCGATGCGAACACGCCCGAGGCACTGGCGGCGATCGTGGTGGACTCGGTTCGCACGCCCGCGCTGGTCCGGGAGCTCGCCGACATCGACGACGTCCTCGAAGTTCGGGTGGCCGACCTGACCGGCGGGCGAC
>JBDHIW010000253.1:0-3026 GCA_039587215.1 Gemmatimonadota bacterium
GACGGACCTCGCTGCGCGCGATCTCGGTGATGGGCAGGTCGGGCACCGTCGTGAAGCTCCGGAAGCCCTCGGGGTTCGCGCGGAACGCGAACTCGGTGTAGGCGCGATCGAACTTTCGCCAGAGGAGTCGGGCGCGGAACGCGAGCTCCCGGCCCGCCAGCGCGGGCGGCACCACGAACTCATAGTGCGCGAGGTCCGCCGTGCCGGGGCCGATCACGTTGGCGTAGACCGTCGCGACGATGTCCTGGCCGTTGCGCTGGCGGATCGGGTCACCGTTCCGGTCGAGCAGCAGCGCGTTGAACGCGTGGGCCTCCGGATCCCGATGCCCGTCGGGCGCCACGAACCCGCTCTGCGCCAAGACCGCGCCGTCGCCGTCCAAGACTGTGAACTCCAGCCACCCCTCGTTCGAGTCGTTGGTGCCGCCGGGGAACGTGTGCCCGACCCCCTGGTTGCGCACGACCACGTCGACCGTGACGCGGTCGCCCGCGGACAGCACGACGTCCGGCCGGTCCAACAGCATCGTGGTCTGCCCGGTGCGAGCCGAACTCACGGCGAATACGTCGACCCGGAGCTTCTCGTCCTGCAGGAACGCCTCGATGCGGCGGATCGTCGCCGTGTCTCCCCGCAGGTACGGAAGGGCGGTGTTCACCGCCAGGAACCGGTGCGACCGCACCATGCCGTTCTCGGAGGCCAAATCGCCCTGCGGCGCCGCCTCGAGCGGCATGTGACAGTCCTGACAGACGCGGCGATTCGCCGGGAGGTAGAAGGTGCGTGCGGCGTTGAGCGACACGCCGCTGTCGTCCCAATTGTCGAACTCGTTCTGCCCGCGGAGCCATCGGTAGTTGTTGACCGGTTCGGCCAGGCTGACCTTGTGACAGGTGCTGCAGTACTCCGACTCGCGGAAGAACGGCTTGAGCATGAGCCGCTGGTGCACCGTGGGCTTCGCCTTGAGCGCCGCGTCGTGCAGGAACGCGCCGAGGGACCCCTCGGCGGCGTCGCCGAAAAGGTACGGGTCCTCCTGCTCGTCGGCCACGTTGTAGTTGCCATTGCCCGTGCGATCGTGGATCGCGTCGATCGCGTGACACGCCATGCACGTGAGTCCCGCCTGCGCCTCGATGGTCGACCGGTCGATCGTCGTGTCCATCTTGCCGGCCATCATGAGAGCGGGGTCGTGACAGCCGCTGCACCACTTGCTCTTGGCCACGCCGACGCTCTCCACCTCGGGGAACGCCGCCATGTGCCGCTCCACCCAGGCGTTCGGCGCGTTCGCGGTTGCCCGCATGGTGTTGATCGTCGCCTCGTAAAACGGGTTGTTGAACGAGGCGAAGCGATGCGCGGACGCCGACCACTGCTCCACGACGTCCTGGTGGCACCGCACGCACGTCTCCGCGCCGATCAACGCCGCGGTGGCGAATCCGTCACGATCGGCTTCCGCCCGCACCGAATCGGGGGCCACCCCCCGAGCCCCGCGCGTGACGAAGCGGGACGGCAACAGACCGCCCGACGTCGTCGTCACGGCAGACGGGAAGAACGGGCTCTCCGGCGGAACGAACGCGGCGGGGACGAACCGGCCCGCGATGTACTTCGACACGTCCCGCGCCCGGCCGCCGGGTCCGCTGTCGAGGCCGAGGGCCAGCGCGGCCCGGGCTTCCGCCGTGTAGTCCACGTCGCGTTTCGTGACCCCGTGGACGAGGACGAGCAGCGCCGCCGCGCCGACCACGGCGACCGTGAAGCGGCGGTAGCGCGCCGTCGCCGGCCGGGCATAACTCACCACACGGTGCGCCACATACCCGACCGGGATGAGCGCGGCGGCTCCGACGTGCAGCCACCACGCCCAGCGGTGATCGCGGCTGGCCGCGGCCGTGAGGATGAACAGGCCGGTCAGGACCAGCGTCAGGCCCGCGGCGACGGTCAGCGCGCCCGACAGGATGCTCGCGCGGTGGTTGCGCTTCCACACCGTCGGGAGGTGCGCCGCGACGAAGACGAGCGCCACCGACGCCAGCGTGAGGCCCATCCCCGTGTGACTCAGGACCATGACCTGGAACAGCTTCGGGAGCGACGTGTCCGCCGAGGCGAAGAAGGTCAGGTCGAGCGCGTCCGCCAACCGGTTGGCGAGGAGGTACAGCGTATTGGCGAGCATGAAACCACCGCAGGCGACCACCACGGCCAGTCCCCCCCGCTGGCGCGGAGTGAGAAGTGACCGGAGCGCCTGGCGGCGCCGTGTCGGACCGGACGGGTCCGGAGTGCCTGTGGAAGCCATCGAGTGGATAATTGCCGAGTCGAGAGGGAGAGGCACGCGCCGTTTCAGCGTCTCTTCCGCAACAGCGACTGTTACCCCTCACGCAACTCGTAAGTTCGCCCCCCCTCGGGCCCTCGGGCAACTTTCCGCTCGAACAGGCCGCTCCCGGCCCGACGCCGAAAACGCACCCACGAACCGTCCCCGGCCCCAGGGCGACGGTCCGGCCTCTCGGAGACAACTGCGCTTCAACGGTCCGATGACCACCTACGAGCCACGGCGCCGGGCTTCGTCCGTGTACTTTAGAAGATGCGTCACTCGCCCCGAAGATCATCGCTGGCCGACCGGACCCCGCTTGCGCCGTACCGCTCAGCGCCCCGATGGAAGGCGCGGGCGCGTTCTGCCGTCCTCCCCACACTTGCGATCTGCGCCATCGCCTTGCAGGGAGCATGCGCCGACCGGGGCGCCGAGACTGGTGGCAGCGGGTCCGACGTCGCCCCGTGGTTTGTGGACGTGACCGAGCAATGGGGCGTTGACTTCGTGCACGAGGCAGCAGTCGAAGGGGGCTACTGGCTACCTGAGAGCATCGGCAGCGGTGTGGCCATCTTCGACTACGACAACGACGGCGATCTCGACCTGTACTTCCTCAACGGAGCCTGGCGCGACTCGGCGGTGACGCCGCCGCTGCGCAACCAGCTCTACCGGCAGGACCGCGTTGGGCGGTTCACGAACGTGACGGCCGAAGCCGGACTCGGCGACACCGGGTACGGCCAGGGTGTGGCGATTGGGG
>JBDHIW010000254.1:0-3012 GCA_039587215.1 Gemmatimonadota bacterium
AAGGGAGCGACCCCGTCTCCGCCGCAGGCCGAGAGCCCTGCCACCAGGCCAAGCACGAGAGTCGACGGGCGTCGCGGCGCGATCATGGAGGAATCCGTGGGATTCGGGGGTCGAATTGGTCGTGCGCCGCGTGGTGGACTCCCAGCGACGAACCGCCGCTATATAGCCAGGATCCGAGACACGGGCAATCGCGCCCTCGGCACTCCGCTCCCGCTGACGGGAGCCGTAGGACGGCGCCCCCGCGCGGGCTGACTGGAGGGGATCACCGCTTTAGTTTTCGTGTTACTCGACGGAGGCCTTCCATGCAGCGACGTGACGTACTGCGCGCCCTGACGGCCGGGCTCGCCGTTTCCGCCATCGATGCCCTCGAGCCGGACCGGCTCTGGGCGACCGCGCGCGCGGTCCATGACCGCCTGGGGCCGCGTGCTCAGGATCGGGATCTCACGGTCCTCACGGAGCACCAGCACGCCACGGTCACGGCCATTGCCGAGCTGATCATCCCCGAGACGGACACGCCGGGCGCCACAGCCGCGGGCGTGCCTCGGTTCGTGGACCTCATGCTCGCGGAGTGGTTCACCGGCGAGGAGCGGGATGAGTTTCTGGGCGGGCTCGTCGCGCTCGACGCCCGCAGCACGCATCGGTTCGGAGCGGCGTTCGTCGATCTCGACGAGCCGCAGCAGATCACGCTGCTCAGCGGGCTCGATGCCGAGGTGAGCGCACTGCGCGACGCGGACCTTCCGACCGACGAGCACTTCTTCCGCCGCATGAAGTGGCTCACCCTCTACGGGTATTACACGTCCGAGATCGGCGCGACGGTCGAGCAGAACGAGGTGCTCCTTCCGGGCCGGTATGAGCCCTGCGCGCCCGTACGCAAGGCGGAGTCGGGGGTGATGGAATGGTGACGCGTCAGCGGAGGTTCGACGCCATCGTCGTTGGCTCCGGCATCACCGGCGGGTGGGCGGCGAAGGAACTGACGGAGGCCGGCCTCGAGACGCTGGTGCTCGAAGCCGGCCGGTCCATCGACCCGGCCGCGGACTACGTCGAGCACGAGCCGGCCCGGAGCTATCGCTTCCGCGGCCTGGACGATCGTCAGGCCCTCGCGGCCCGTCAGCCCGTGCAGCGGGAGTGTTACGCCTGCGACGAGGCGGCGGCCAAGTTCTTCGTCGACGACGTGGACAACCCATATTCGACCGCGAAGGACAAACCCTTCCTGTGGATCCGCGGCCGCCAGGTCGGAGGCAAGTCCATCATGTGGGCACGGCAGTCGTATCGCTGGGGTCCACAGGACTTCGAGGCGAACGCGCGCGACGGCTACGGCGTCGACTGGCCCATCCGGTACGACGATCTGGCGCCCTGGTACGACCACGTCGAGCGCTTTGCGGGCATCAGTGGCGAGGCGCTCGGCCTCACGCAGGTGCCCGATAGCCAGTTCCTGCCGCCCATGCCGCTCAACTGCGCGGAAGAGTTCGTGAAGGACGGGCTCGCGCGGAGCTACGGGAGCGAGCGGCTCATGACCATCGGGCGCTCCGCCGTGCTGACCACCAACCACAACGGCCGCGCGGCCTGCCACTACTGCGGGCCGTGTCACCGCGGCTGCATGACGATGTCGTACTTCAGCTCGCTCAACGCGACGCTCCCCGCGGCGGCGGCCACGGGCCGCATGACCCTGCGGCCCAATAGTGTCGTGGCGGAGGTGCTGTACGACGCGGAACGCGACCGTGCGCGCGGCGTGCGCGTGATTGACGCCGTCACCCGCGAGGAGATGGAGTTCGAGGCGCGCGTGGTCTTTCTGTGCGCCTCCACGCTCGAGTCGACCCGGCTCCTGCTGAATTCCACGTCCCCGCGGTTTCCGACCGGCCTCGGGAATTCGAGCGGCGAGCTCGGCCACAACCTCATGGATCACACGATGCGGAGTGGTGCGAGGGGACGCGTGCCGGGCCTGGAAGACCGCAACGCCTACGGGCTCCGTCCGACCGGGTTCTACATCCCGCGCTTTCGCAACCTGCGGGACCAGCACCCGGACTTTCTCCGCGGGTACGGGTACCAAGGCAGCGCGTCCCGGCCTGGCTGGGAGCGCGGCATCGACCGGCCCGGCTTTGGCGCGGACTTCAAGGCCGCGCTGCGCGACCCGGGGGCCTGGGAGATCAACTTCGGCGGGTTCGGCGAGTGCCTCCCCCGAGGTTCGAACTACGTCGAGATCGACCCGCACACGACCGACGCCTGGGGCGTTCCGACGCTGCGCATCCACTGCGAGTGGAGCGACAACGAGCACGCCATGCGACGGGACATGGCAGTCTCGGCTGCCGAGATGCTCGAGGCCGCGGGTGTACGGGACGTCGAGACGTACACGGACTACGGCCCCCCGGGACTCACGATCCACGAGATGGGGACGGCCCGGATGGGTCGCGATCCGGCGACCTCCGTACTGAACGCACACAATCAGAGCCACGACGTGCCGAATCTGTTCGTGACGGATGGTGCCTCGATGACGTCGTCCGCGTGCCAGAACCCGTCCCTCACCTACATGGCGTTGACGGCGCGCGCCTGCGCCTACGCAGTCGAACAGATGAAGCGCCAGGAGCTCTGACGTGGTCGACCGGAGAGACTTCGTCACCACCGTCGGCGCCGGCATCGCGGGCGCTGGACTCGCGTCGGCCGGGTGCGCGCGCGCTCCCCAAGGGCGTCGACTCGCCGACGTCGGCCTGCAGCTGTACACGGTGCGCTGGGCGATGGCGGAGAATGTCGAGCGGACGCTGGCGCGCGTCGCGGAGGTGGGCTACACGCAGGTCGAGTTCGAGAACTTCTTCGGACGGACACCGGCGCAGATCCGGGCGACACTCGACGACACCGGGCTCACGGCGCCGGCCACGCACGTCCCGCTCGCGCGTCTCGAGGACGACTGGGACGCCCATGTCGACGCGGCGGCTACGATCGGGATGCAGTACCTCGTCTACGCCTGGATCGAGCCCGAGGAGCGACGCACGATCGGAGATTACTACGGGTTCGCCGAGC
>JBDHIW010000043.1:0-16609 GCA_039587215.1 Gemmatimonadota bacterium
ACGGTCGCGGAGGTGACCGTGCCACCGTGACGGATGCCGCCGTCGTGCTCGGATGGCTCTCGGCCGGTCGTCCGCTGGCGTCCGGGGTCACGTTGGAGGCGGATCGCGCTGCCGCCGCGGTGCAGCGCGTCGCGGACGAGGCAGGTCTCACGCGCGAGCGGTGCGCGGAAGGCATCGTGGAGGTGGCGACGGCGGCGATGGTGCGCGCCCTCCGGCGCGTCAGCGTCGAGCGGGGCATCGATCCGCGCCGGCTCACGCTCGTCGCCTTCGGGGGGGCTGGGCCGCTCTTCGCGTGCCGAATGGCTGCGGCGCTGGGGTCGGCGCGCGCGCTGATCCCGCCGCACGCCGGTGTGCTGTCCGCGCTCGGCTTGGCAGCCGCCCCGGCGAAGATCGAGGCGTTGGGGTCCGTGCACCGCGCGGCGAGTACGCTCGACGCCGCAGACTTCGCCGCCGTCGTCCGTGGCCTCGAAGCCCGCGTCCTCGGGGAGCTGCCAGCGGCCGCGCTCACGTGTCACGCGGACTGCCGCTACCCGGGACAGGGATACGAACTGGCCGTCGAGGCGGAGAACCCGGCCCGTGCGGCGGACGCGTTTCACACGACGCATGCCGAGCGGTTCGGCCACGCGGACGAGACCCGCGACGTCGAGATCGTGAACGTGCGGGTGACCGGGGTCGTGCGGGGGACCGCGCTGTCGCTGAGCGAGCGCACCGCAGGTCCGTCGCCGGCCGCTGCCGAGCGGTACGACGCCGATGCGCTGCCGGCGGGTGCGGTGCTGGCGGGCCCGTGCACCATCGATGCCGGCGACTGCACCGTGCGCGTCGAAGACGGCTGGACGGCCTCGGTGCACCCGACGGGTGCGCTCGTGCTGGAGCGAGACTGATGCTCGACGCCATCGGCTTACAGGTCATGGGACACGCCTTTGCGGGCATTGCCGAGGAGATGGGAGCGGTACTCGTCGCAAGCGCGCTGTCGCCCAACGTGCGCGAGCGCCGGGACTCGTCGGCCGCGCTCTTCTCGGCCGACGGCGTGCTCGTGGCGCAGGCCGCACACATTCCCGTGCATCTCGGCGCCATGCCGGAGGCGGTCGCGGCGGTGCGCGCCCTCGACCCGAACGCGGGTGACACGTTCATCTTGAACGACCCGTACACGGGAGGGACCCACCTGCCGGACATCACCATGGTGCATGCCATCGCGATCGACGGCGCCGTGGCCGGATACACGGTGGTGCGCGCGCACCACTCCGACATCGGTGGGGCGACACCTGGGAGCATGCCCGCAGCCTCGCGGGAGATCTTCGCCGAGGGCCTGATCATACCGCCCACCCTCTGGGCGACGACGGGGGGCGTGCGACGCGAGGTCGAGCGTCTGCTGCTCGCGAACGTGCGGACGCCTGAGGTGCGCCGGGGAGATCTGGCCGCCCAGCGGGCGGCGTGCGAGCGCGGCGCGGAGCGCTACCGCGAACTGGTCGACCGACTGGGGCGCGATGCGTGCACCGAGGCGGTGAACGACTTGTTGGCGTACGCGGAACGGCGGTCCCGGGCGGCCGTGCGGCAGGCGGTGCCGGCCGGCCGTTACGTCGCGGAGGACGCGCTCGAGGGTGACGGGATCTCGGCCGACGACGTCCGTATTTGCGTCGAGATCACGGTGGACGACGGCACGCTCACCGTCGACTTCGCCGGCACCGCGGACGCGGTTGCCGGAAACGTGAATTGTCCCATGGCTGTGACCCGCTCGGCGGCGCTGTTCGTCCTCCGGTGCCTCGTGGATGCAGACATCCCGACGAACGGCGGCATGCACCGCGTCGTGACGGTGCGGGCGCCGTCCGGATCGGTCGTGCACGCGCAGTGGCCGTCCGCGGTAGCTGCCGGGAACGTCGAGACCTCACAGCGCATAGCCGACGTGCTCTTCCTCGCGCTTGCGGATGCCGCCGCCGTGCCGGCGCAGGGGCAGGGCACGATGAACAACGTGGTCATGGGTGGGGCAGGGTGGACGTACTACGAGACGCTGGGCGGCGGCCAGGGCGGCGGCCCGGCCGGCCCGGGTCCGTCGGGCGTGCACGTGGGCATGTCCAACACCCGCAACACGCCGGTCGAAGTGTTCGAACTCGAGTATCCGCTGCGGATCGACCGCTACGAGCTGCGCACGGGCAGTGGCGGGGTCGGGCGCCACGCCGGCGGCGACGGGGTCGTGCGCGCGTACCGGGCGCTTGCTCCGGCGCACGTGAATCTCATCACCGAGCGCCGGCGGCAGGCGCCACGCGGCAGTCGCGGCGGAGCGTCTGGCACGGCGGGCCGCAATCTGGTGAACGGTGAGGACGTCGGCGGGCGCGCTGCGCTCACCTTGGCACCGGACGACGTGCTGACGGTCGAGACGCCCGGTGGCGGGGGGTGGGGCGCGGCCGACTAGGCGTCCGGGTCGGCCTTCTCGAAGACCTTCGCGTCGACGAACAAGTCGAACAGGTCCGGGTCCAGCATGTCTGAGTCCACCTCGGAATTCAGAATCTTGATGGCGCGATCGAGCGGTACGGCCCGCTTGTACGGCCGATCGGACGCCGTCAGCGCATCGAAGATGTCCGAGATGGTCATCATGCGGGTCTGAATTGGGATCTGATCGCCATGCACCTTCCGTGGATAGCCCCGCCCGTTGAGCTTCTCGTGGTGGCCGTAGGCGATCTGCGGAATGAACTGCAGTTCCTTCGTCCACGGAATCTGCGTGAGGAATCGATACGTGTGGGTCACGTGGCTTTCGATTTCGAGGCGCTCGGCGTCGTCCAAGCTGCCCTTCCGGATGGTGAGGTACCGTACCTCGTCGTCGGTGAGGTAGGACTGCTCCTTTCCATCCAGGTCCTGGTAGTAGCTGTCGGCGAACGCGATCAGTTCTTCGAAGCTTCCTTCCGGGAGGACCGTCGGCTCGTTGGACTCGAGCACCAGCTTCATGAAGTGATCGAGATCGTTGAGCGCCTTCTCGTTGCTCTCCGCCAGCGTGGCCGCGAACGCGTCGTAGCCATCCTTCCCGTTCGCTTCGAGGTACTCCATACGCTGCCGGTAGAAGTCGGCGTCGGCCGTGCGCCGGATGAAGGCGTAGCGCTGCTTGATGACGGCGAGATCGGGCGGATAGAGTTTCTTCGCTTTGACCAGCACCTGCTCGCGTACGCCGACCTTGCCGAAGTCGTGCAACAGGCCCGCGTAGCGGATCTCGCGAATCTCGTCGCGCGTGAAGTTGGTATGCCGGTACAGACCCCGTGATGCGGCGTCGACGGTCTTGGCGAGCGCGACCGTCATGGACGCCACGCGGCCCGAGTGTCCGAACGTCGTCGGGTCCCGCTGCTCGATGGCGGTGACCGCCGCGCGGACGAACCCCTCGAACAGCCGCTCGATGTCTTCGTAGAGCTGCGAGTTCTCGATGGAGACGGCGGCCTGGCCCGCGAGCGCCGACACGAGCTCGACGAGGCGCGGCGTGTACGGGATGACCTGCGCGTCGAAATCCTCCTGCTCTAGGAGCCGCGCGTCGTGCTGGCGCTTGCGGTTGATCAGCTGCAGGACCCCGATGGTCTCGTCTTTGTGGTCCTTCATCGGGATCGCCATCATTGACTTCGAGCGGTAGCCGTACTTCTCGTCGAACGACTGGTTGAAGCTGTACGCTACGTCAGGCGGCAGGAAGTACACGTCATCGATGACGAGCGGTGCGCCTTCGGTCGCGACGTAGCCGGCGATGCTGTCGGGGGTCATCGGGATCGTGAATTCCACGAACGGAATGTCCGACCGCGAGAAGCTCTGCGTGATCTTGAAGCGCAGGAACTTCCCGTTCTCGTCTTCCTCGACGAGGTACAGGCTGCAGGCATCCGAGCCGGTGATGACGCGGGCTTGTGTGATGATCTGTTCGAGCAGCGCGTTGTAATCGCGTTCCGTCGAGAGCGCCATGCCGATGCGGGTGAGCTCCTGGATCTCACGCGTACGATTCTGGAGGTCGTTCCGAGCGCGCTTGGCCTCGACGCGGCCCGCGGCGGAGCGGTAGGCAGACCGCAGCGTGAGCAGATAGTACCGGGGCATGTGCGGGTGGGGGATGTAGCCCGCCACCACCTGGTCGGGGAACTGCTCCGGCGGCTCGTTCTCGTTCGGCGCGCCGAGCAGCACGACCGCGCCTCCGGAATCGACGAACCGCTTCAGCGAGTCGGGATGATACGCCGGCCGCGACTCCGGGTCGATCACGA
Source organism: Gemmatimonadota bacterium (assembly GCA_039587215.1). GTDB lineage: Bacteria > Gemmatimonadota > Gemmatimonadetes > Gemmatimonadales > GWC2-71-9 > CAMYLY01. The sequence continues at coordinate 4,212 of JBDHIW010000043.1, forward strand.
GTACGGTCGGCACGCCCTCCGCCCGCACCTGTTCGGGCGAATCAATCGGCTGGACGCGCACGGACTCGGCGGCGAGGATGTCCGCGATCGTGGAGGTGTCGTAGCTGGCCGGATGGAGGAGGACGAACTTCATGGCTCTCGACTCGTGGTGTCAGCGGGCTTCACCCCGGTGAGCAGGCGCAGCGGCCGCCGGCTCACCTGATCGGCGAAGTGTGCCAGGATCTGTGCGGTGCGTTCGAAGCTCTCGACGATGCTCGCGATCGCATGGCGATTCTCGTTCGTAATCGCGCCGGTCGTGGAGACGAGATCCTGCACCTCCACGACGAGGGCGCGCGTACTTCCCACGGCCACCGTGATGCTGTCGGTCAGCGGACCGACCCGGGGGCCCAACTCGGCCAAAATATGCTCCGTGCGGTCGAGGTTGTCGACAAGCCGTTCTACCACCGTGAGGAGTTCGGGGGTCGTCTGGTCGATGGCCGAACGCGTCGATTCGACCAGCAACGTCGTTTGCCGAAGGAGCGTCTTGGTGTCTTCGAGGGTTGCCGCGACGTCCTCCTGGAAGCGCGCGGCCACCGCGCCCAGCGCGTCGACGGTCGACGGCGTCCGGTCGGCCGCGATCGTGTCTCCGGCCTGAAGCGCCGGCCCTCCCAAGCCGCTGTCGGGCATCTGCAGCTCGATGACCATGCCGCCGAGCACGCCCGCCTGGGCGATGGCGGCGTCGGTGCCCGCGGGCAGGAGTAGCCGCGAACCGTCGGGGAACCGCTCGCGCACGGTCAGGGTCGCGAGGAAGCCCAGCGTGCCGGCGGCGGAATCCACCTGCGGGTTCACCGACGTCACGCGACCGATCTCGAGTCCCTGCAGGACCACACGGGTGTCCTGCGAGATGCCCTCGGCCTGCTCCATCTGCATGTACAGTTGGTAGCGGCCCTCGAGCACCCCGCTCGTGATGACCAGGGCGCCGAGCACGACGCCGAGGGCGCCGAGCAGAAACAGGCCGACGAAGAAGTCTGTGCGTTCCAGGGTCGTCGCTCCTACGGTCTCATGTGTCCAGTTGCAGCTGGCCGCGAGCGAGGCGATAGCGGCGCTCGATCCGCTTCTCCACCGCGATCGGGACCTGCTGACCCGTGATGAACACGACCCGCCGGGAGCCTTCCTCCGTCTCGCCGCCACGCGCGAGCGCCAGCAGGTCGGTCGCGGCCTTGGTCGTCAGTCCGTCGAACGGATCCTCCATCAGGATCAAGGGCGGATCGAACGCAAGCGCACGGGCGAGCGCGGTCCGCCGCCGCAGTTCGTCCGTGACTGCCGCCGGCCGGTGGTCGGCGTGGTCCGTCAGCCGGAACTGCGCCACGATGACCCCGACCCGCCCGTCGATCTCCCCCTCCGACATGCTGCTCGCGAAACGGAGGGGAAGCGCGACGTTGTCGCGCAGCGAGAGATTCTGCATGAGTCCGTCGCCCGCGGGAAGGTATCCGACCTGTCGGCGGAAGGCGAGCGCGACGCGCCGGGGCAGGCTCGAGAGGTCCTCCCCGAGCAGGATGACGCGCCCGCCTGGGGGCTTCTGGAGCCCCAGCGCGTATCGGCTCAGCAGGTCGACGCCGCTGGTTTCCGGCGCTTGGATGACGGTCGCCGTGTGGGCGGCTACCTCCAGCGTGAGCGCGCCGTCGGCGAGGCCGGGCAACGGGATGTCCTCGAAGAACAGGGGCGCGTCGCTCATATGAGCAGGACGAACAGTCCCGAACCCAAGAAGATGAAAAAGATGCTCCCGACGACCGCCTGACTCGCGGCGATGGGCACCTCCGTCGACGCGCCGCGCACGGACATCCCGGCGAAACTCGGGATCATCCCGGCGATCGTGCCGAAGACGACGCCCTTCACCACGCTCATCCAGACGTCGCGGAACGTGAGGGAGGCCAGCACGATCTCGAAGTACCGTGCGGCGGTCATGCCGGCCGTGGCGGCCGCCATGAACCCCGCGAGGATGGCGACGACGTCGAACAGGACGATCAAGCCCGAGATCGAGAGGATGGCGGCCCCAAAACGTGGCAGCACCAGGTAGTGCCACGGGTCGATGCCCATGCCCTCGAGGGCGTTCAGCTCGCCCATCACCTTGTTCGTTGCGAGCTCCGCCGCGATGGCCGTTCCGGAGCGCCCGGCCACGACGAGCGCCGTGAGCAGCGGTCCCAACTCCCGGACGATCGCGATCACCATCAACGAGCCGATCAACTCGGTCGCGCCGATCCGGCCGAGCTCGCGGACGGCCTGCGAGATGACGAGGAAGCTCAGAATCGAGGCGAGGATGATGAGCAGGGGCACGGCCTGCACGGCCGTGAACCAAATCTGCCGGATGAGCACGCGAAGCAACACGCGCCGTCCCGCCCGGGAGAGGGTCGGAATGGCGACGAGCGTACGCACGAAGAAGCGCGCCAGAGCTCCCAGTCGGGAGATCGAGCGCGCTACTCCGCGTCCGAGGGCGCTGATGGGCGTGATCACGCCCGGGTGCGGCTACTCGCGACCCATCTGCTGCAGGGCATCACGAGCCTCCGTGTACTGCGGGAACTCGGTGACGACCTGCCGGAACAACTCGACCGCACGATCCGCCTGGCCGCGCTCCTGGTAGAGCAGGGCCTTCGTGTAGAGTCGGACGGCCTGGCCTGGGATCTCGCGCTCGCGACGCTCGTTGAGCGCCTGCCGCTCGAGGGACGGGAGTTCGAGGCCGCGCGTCAGCTGGTCGGCCAGATTCACCGCCATCTCGTAGATGTCGTCGCGGCCGCCGCGCACGCGGTCGGAGTTGACGAGCTCACCGGTTTCGCTGTCCACCACCCGCGCGGTCATGGTCAGCGAGTTGTTCACTTCCATGAAGCCGCCCATGATCATGAACTTCGCCCCGACGAGGCGGCCCACCTGAGCGGCCGTGTTCGCGTCCACGCGCCCGCTGGCGCCGAGGTCCTGCTCGGCCAGCAGGTCCTTGATCTGACCGCGCTCGACGACGCGCAGGCTCGAGTTCATGGACAGCTCGGTGATCATGAGCTCCTGCAGCCCGATCTCGAACGCCGCAAAGTCCTCGGGATCTCCGCCGATCGATCCGCCGTTGACGAACGGCATGACCGCAAGACCGGGTCGACTGTCCTGTGCCGCGAGCGATGCGGGTAGCATCATTGCCGCGGCCGCTGCCATCGTAATGAGTGATCGCCTGTTCATGACCTACTCCTCTCGTCTGCTAGAGGCTAATGAGCATTCCCTCGACCGCCGCCTCCACCGAAACGCCGACGGCGTCGGCCTGCCGTTGCGCGTTCTCCACCAGCCGATCCATGACGTCGTCGTCATGATCCGGTCGATGATGGAACAGCAGCAATCGCTTCACGCCCGCTTCCGCGGCAACCGCGATCGCTTCGCGAGGCGAGGAGTGCCCCCAGCCCGCAAACTGCTCCAGATCCTCGTCGCGAAACATCGCGTCGTGGATCAACACATCTACACCCTGCAAGAACCGGACGAACTGCTCGCGCCAGTCTTCCGGCACCTCATAGTCTCCGCCGGGTCCCAGTTCGTTGTCCGGGACGTAGGCGACGGTTGCGCCGCCGTCCACGGGCGTTAACCGATACCCCAACGTGTTGCCTGGGTGCCGCAGGCGCATGGCGTCCACCTGGAACCCGTCGATCTCGAACCGCCCGGGTTGCACGTGTTCCACCTGGAGATCGGCCGCGATCTCGTCCAACGGCACCGGAAATACGACCGGATTCATCTGCTGTCGCAGAATGACCGGAAGGTCCGTATCGCCCTGCTTGGCGCCCCACACGCGCACCTGGTTCCCTTCGCGGAACAAGGGCGCGAAGAACGGAATGCCTTGGATGTGATCCCAGTGCGTATGGCTCAGCAGCAGGTCCAGCTGGAGTTCCCCGTTGGACCGCTCCGCCAACTCCGTGCCCAGGAGTCGGACGCCCGTCCCTGCATCCAGGATCACTTCCTGCCGAGCGCCGTCCTCGCCGACACGGTGCACACACACGCACGATGTGTTCCCACCGTAGCGCGTCGTATGCGGTCCAGGGGTTGGCACCGACCCTCGTGCCCCCCAAATGGTCAGCGTGTAAGCCATCCGGCCGTTCGCTTCATCACTGGTGTCAATCTAGGAGTCTCCGGGGCTCCCAAGCTATGCAGGGCGTCACTCCCAGGGAGTGACACGGCTCACGAAAGCCCGGCGAGGGCTTCGAGGCCCTGCCGGTCCCGAATGACCATCTGTTTGCGGCTCACCTCGATCAGCCCGCGGCTCGACAAGTCGCCGAGGGTACGGGAGACCGTTTCACGGCTCGACCCGATCATCTGGGCGAGCGTGTGGTGGGTGACCTTCCGCGTAATGTGCTGCCCGTCGTTCTCGTCGGCCAGGTCGATCAACTGCCGCGCGAGTCGCCCGTTGACGTCCAGCAGGATCAGTCCGCCGATCTTGTCGTCCGCCTGCCGTAAACGCCGCGAGAGCGCACGAAGCAGCCCGAGGGCGATGCGCGGCATGTCGTCCATGCAGGCGTGGAAGTCGTCCCGCCGGAGCACCAGCAGTCGCGACGGCTCGGTCGCAATCACGTGCGCCGACCGCGGTTGATCGTCGATGAGCGACATCTCACCGAAGAAGTCTCCCTCGTTGAGCAGCGCCAGGATGACCTCACGGCCGTCCTCGGCGATCAGGACGACCTTCACCTGTCCCGTGATCACGACATAGAGGGCGTCGCCCGGGTCGTGCTCGAAGAGAATGACGCTCCCTTTGGGATAGTCCTTCTCCCGCACGGCCTGGCGCACGCGGTCCAATTCCACATCAGACAGGTGCGCAAACAGCGGCACCCGCCGGAGCGGTTCAATGACCGGGTCGGCGCTTCCCGAGGTGACGGAATCCATGTGCGGCAAGGTTATCCCCCGCTCCGGTCACTGTCAATTCGGTTTTTCGGGCGTCAGTTGCCCCCAAGTCCGTGCGAGGGCTATATTTCCGCGCCCGGTCATCCCGCCGGGCACGTCTGTTTCTGGCCAGGAGTCATACCGTCGTGAAGGCAGATATCCACCCCACGTATGAGCGCTGCGCTGTGCAGTGCGCCTGCGGCAACACGTTCGAGACCCGGTCGACGATGCCGCACATCCACGTCGAGATTTGTGCCCGCTGCCACCCGTTCTTTACGGGCAAGCAGAAGCTGGTCGATACGGCCGGCCGCGTGGAGCGTTTCCGGCAGCGGTACGCGTCGGCAGACAAAGAGGCGTAGGCGCGCATGGAGGCGCGGCTCGAAGCCGCGCTTGCTCGCGCGGCCGAGGTCGAGCGCGAGCTCGCCGACCCTGATACAGCGCGTAACCCAAGCAAAATCAAAGCGTTAGGTCGCGAGCACTCCCGTCTGGAGGCCATCCGCCGGGCGGCCGCGAAGCGGGACAAACTCGCGTTGGAGTTGACTGACGCGCGCGAGCTGCTCGAGGACGCCGATCCCGGGCTGGTCGAGCTCGCCGAGGCGGACGTCGAGCGGATCGAGCCCGAGTTGGCGTCGGTCGTGGAGGAGCTCGATACGCTGCTGATCCCGCCCGATCCGTTGGACGACCGCGATACGATCGTGGAGATCCGCGCGGGGACGGGTGGCGACGAGGCGGCCCTGTTCGCCGCCGACCTGGTCAGGATGTACCAGCGCTACGCCGAAGGCCGTGGCTGGAAGGTCGAGGTCGTCGAGGTCTCCGAGGGCGCGCTCGGCGGGGTGCGGGAGGCCACCTTCAAGGTGACCGGGGGCCAGGTGTTCGGGCGCCTTCGCCGCGAGTCGGGCGTGCACCGCGTGCAGCGGGTCCCGCTGACCGAGGCTCAGGGGCGGATCCACACCTCGGCGGCCACGGTGGCCGTCCTTCCCGAAGCGGAAGAGGTCGACATCACCGTCGAGGACAAAGACCTCAAGGTGGACGTGTTTCGGTCCTCCGGTCCCGGAGGGCAGAGCGTCAACACGACCGACAGCGCCGTGCGGATCACCCACCTGCCGACCGGGCTGGTCGTGCAGTGCCAGGACCAGAAGTCCCAACTCCAGAACAAGCTCCGCGCCATGGAGGTCCTGCGGGCCCGCTTGTTGGACCGGATGATCGCCGAGCAGGAGGCCGAGCGTTCCCGGGAGCGGCGCGCGATGGTCGGGTCGGGTGATCGGTCCGCCAAGATCCGGACGTACAACTTCCCACAGAATCGCGTCACGGATCACCGCATCAACCTCACGCTCCACCGACTCGAGGACGTGCTCGAGGGCGATCTGGACGAACTAATCGATGCGCTCCGTCAGGCGGCGAGGGACGAGGATGCCGCCGGCTGAGCTCGCGGATGCCGCCGTGAACGCCTGGCGGGCCGCTGCGACCGAACGGCTTCGTGCCTCGGGTGTGCAGGATCCGGTGCGGGAGGTCCGTCTGATTCTGGAGGGCGTGGCCGAGGTGTCGACCACCGACCTCCTGCTGCGACCGCCCCGCGTAGACGATGCGACCCGCGGTCGCCTGGATGCGGCGGTGGCGCGGCGGGCCGCCGGCGAGCCGCTGGCGTACGTTCTCGGCGCCGCCGCATTCCGGGACCTCCAGCTTGGGGTGGACGACCGCGTGTTGATCCCGCGCCCCGAGACGGAGGGACTCGTGGAACGGGTGCTTCAGTGGGCGCGCGCCCGGTGGGGAGCCGGACGGTGGGGGGCGGCCGTGGACGTCGGGACGGGCAGCGGATGTATCGCCCTGAGCTTGGCCGCGGAAGGCGCGTTTGCGGCGGTGACGGCGATCGAGTTCACGGCGGGTGCGGTGGCCGTCGCACGGAGCAACGCCCGCCGGCTCGACCGGCGGGGCAGGGTGTGGTGGGTGCGGGGCGACTTGCTGTGCGCGGTGCGGCCCGGGTCGGTCGACGTCGTGGTCAGCAACCCGCCCTATATCGCGACAGACGAGATGGGCGGGCTGGATCGGTCGGTCCGCGAGTTCGAGCCGGCCTCGGCGCTGGACAGCGGGGCCGATGGACTCGCGCACACACGCGCTCTGCTGACCGACGCGCGGGCCGTGCTGGCCCCTGGCGGACTGCTGGCGGTCGAGATCGATGCGCGCCGCGCGAACGCCTCGCGCGCGGCTGCGGGCGCGGCGGGGTGGAGGGACGTCGCCGTCGAGGAGGATCTCTTCGGGCGACCACGGTATCTGCTTACAACACGGGAGTAGTCGAGTGTACAACGAGAAAGCACATGAACTGGGCAAGCTACTGGGCCAGACCCCCGAGTTTCAGGCGCTCCAGCGCGCGCGCGATGCCATGAAGGCGGCCGGCGACCTACGCCTCAAACTGGATCGGATGGAGGCCCTCGCGCAGGGTCTGCAGGAACAGGTGGCCGGCGGTACCGAGCCTGAGCCCGAGCAGGTGGAGGAGTACAACCGTGTGTTCGGTGAGCTGCAGTCCGACGCCCGGTATCAGCAGCTCGCGGCGGCGCAGTCGAACTTCGAGAAACTCATGATGCAGGTGAACGAGCGCATCATGGAAGGCATGCAGAAGGGTGCCGAGAGCTCGATCATCACATTGAGCTGACCTCGCGATGGGCGTCTTCATCTCGGTCGAGGGCCCGGAGGGTGCGGGCAAGACGACGTTGGTGGAGTCATTGGTCCACCGATTGCGGGACCAGGGCCGGACGGTCGTTGCGGTGCGCGAGCCCGGAGGAACGCGCGGCGCCGAGTTGCTGCGCGACCTCGCGCTCAACCGGCCGGACGTGCAGTGGTCACCGGCGGCGGAGCTGTTCTTGATGTTGGCCGCCCGCGCGGAACTCGTGCGGGAGGTGATCGGCCCGGCGCTCGCCACCGACGCCGTGGTGGTGACGGATCGCTTCGATCTGAGCACCATGGCGTATCAGGTCGGCGGACGCGGGTTGGACGCGGCCCAGGTGACGGCAGCCAATGCCGTGGCGACCCAGGGCGTGCAGCCGGACGTGACGCTCGTGCTCGACGTGGACCCGGCGGTGGGTCGGGAGCGGCAGCGGCGGCAGGGCAAGGCGCCGGACCGGATCGAGGGCGCGGATCCAGCCCTGCACGCGCGGGTCGCGCGGGCGTTCGCGCAGGCGACCGGGGATGGCATCGTGCACCTCGACGCCAACGCGCCTGAAGCCGATCTCCTGGCGGCGGCGTGGGCGGTTCTCAGTGCCCGGCTTGACGGAACCCCGGAGCGCAGCGAGGGTTGAACGGAAGGGCGTCGGTTACAGCGAGGGAGGTAGGTCATGCATCGTCAGCGGGTCGTCGTCGTCGGACTGGTGGGTGTCGTGTCGTTCTTCTCGGGCGGGTGGCTGCTGCAGATGGGCGGCACACAGGCCGGGAACGTGTACGACCGCGCGCGCATGTTCGACGACGTGCTCGGATACGTCGCGCAGTACTACGTCGACTCGCTTGGCGAGGCTGAGCTCTACGATCTCGCGATCGACGGGCTCTTGAACGAGTTGGAGGATCCGTACACGGGCTTCCTGCGGGAGTCGGACTTCCGCGCGCTGACGGAGAGCACGACCGGGAACTACGGCGGGCTCGGCATCCGTATCGACGTGCGCGACGGGTGGATCACGGTCATCGCGCCCATCGCCGGCACACCGGCGGAGGAAGCGGGACTCGAGTCGGGCGACCGGATCATCGCGGTCGAGGGCGAGTCGACGTTCGGGTGGAGCAACGACGAGGCCGTCCAGGTGCTGCGGGGTCCGCCGGGAAGTTCGGTGAACATCTCGATCGCGCGTCCGGGACTACCCGAGCCGTTGCCGTACGAGATCGAGCGGGCGGAGATCCACGTTCGCGCGGTGCAGCTCGCGGCCATCCTCGACGACGGCATCGGCTACGTGTCGCTGGTCAACTCGAGTATCAGCGAGACGGTGACCGAAGAGCTGACCGAGGAGATTTCGGCCCTTCGAGACCGCGGCGCCCGAAGCCTCATCCTCGACCTGCGCTTCAATCCTGGCGGCCTGCTCGAGCAAGGCGTCGCCGTGACGGACCTGTTCCTGGACCCCGGGCAGTCGGTCGTGTCGACCAAGGGTCGCGCGCGGGGCAGCACGGCGTCGTTTGCGGCGCGCTCGGAGCAGACGTGGCCGGACATGCCGATCGTGGTGCTCGTGAACCGCGGAACGGCGAGCGCGTCCGAGATCATCGCCGGCGCCCTGCAGGATCATGACCGTGCGCTGGTCGTGGGAGAGCGCACGTTCGGCAAAGGACTGGTGCAGAGCGTACTGCGCCTCGGTCGTGTGGAGGCGCTGCGCCTGACGACGGCGCGGTGGTACACACCGAGCGGGCGCACGATCCAGCGACCGATGAGCGCCGACGTCACCGACGTCACCGACGTTGCCGCGGCGATCGACTCGAGCGAGAGCTATTTGACGGACAGTGGCCGAACCGTGTACGGCGGGGGCGGGATCAATCCCGATCTGCTGGTACAGGCCGATACGCTCACCGACAGCGAACAGGCGTTCGTGCGGTCGTTGGGGTCGGAGTTGCCGGACTACCGGGATGCCATGACCACGTACGCGCTCGATCTGAAGGGAGCGGACGCGGTCGGCGGGTCGTCGGTGGAGGTGACCGATGCCATGATGCAGGAGCTGTGGACCCGCATCCGCGACCGGGAGATCGACGTGGCGCGCGCCGAGTACGATCGTGCGCGGCCCAAGGAGCGCCATCACGCAGCCAGTGATCCCCGTCGGCGTCGTCGGGGCCGGCCGCGCCGGGTGCGGCGTCGGCCTCGCGCTTGCCCACGCGGGATTCGACGTGGTGGTACACAGCCGGGAGCGCACTGCGCTCCCGGTTTCGCTTGCCCTCTCCACCGGTGCGGTGCCGCCGTGGCTGGAGGAGCGTCACGTGGTACTCGTGGCCGTGCCCGACGATGCGGTGCAGACGGTGGCGGGGCACCTCGCGGCCACCGGGCTCGTCGGATCCGACCACACCGTCCTGCACTTGTCGGGTGTAGCGGGCGCCGATGTGCTGGCGCCTCTGCGCGACGTCGGTGCATCGATCGGCGCCTTCCACCCGTTCCAGACGCTGGCCGATCCCTCGACGGCTCCGGAGCGACTCCGGGGGGCGCTCGCGGCGGTCTCCGGTGACGAACGGGCCGTCGAGGCGGCGACGGGGCTGTGTGCCGCGCTGGGGCTGCACCCGGTTACGCTCCCGGATGCCGGCCGCGTGCCGTACCATACGGCCGCGGTCTTCGCGTCCAACTACGTGGTCGTTCTGGCCCGCATCGCATCCGATCTACTGACGGACGCCGGCGTCGGCGACGAGGATGCGCGGCGTGCGGTGCAGCGCATCATCGAGGGCGCCGCGGCGAATGTCGGGGCGCGTGGAGCGGCGAAGGCCCTCACGGGGCCGGTGGTCCGGGGGGACGTGGACACCGTGCGTCGGCATTTCGCGTCGCTGCCGCCCGAGTGGCGCGCGGTCTACCGGGAGCTAGTGGGCGCTGCCATGGCGATGGCCGACCTCGCGCCGGCGCAACAGGAGGCGCTCCGCAGCGCCGTGGAGGCGGTCGCACATGACTGACGACCTTCGGTCGATCGCGGACGACTTCTGCGAGCGTCACGGTCTCACCATCGTCGATGCGGTCATGATCGAGGACCCCCCGGGGCTCTTCTGCTACGTGCCGCAGGATCGAGTGACCGGCGCCACGGCAGCCATCTTCGTCTCCCCGGACGGCGCGATCCGCGAATTCGGTTCGGACGTCGCGCTGGCACAGGAGATCGCGCGGCTGCGTGGCGGGTCGGACCGGCTGGAGGACGCCGTGCGCTACCTGCTCGAGTACACGACGGCGGAGCTCGTCGACCTGGCGGTCGGTGCCCACCCGCGCCGCCGCTGGTGGGAGTTCTGGAAGTAGGTCGTCGCCCCGGTTAGGGCGTGACGATCCGAACGCCGGGCGGCGGGGTAAACTGAAACTCGGCCGTGGGGATGTCCGCCCCCGGACGGATCGCGAAGAAACGCATCTCCCGCCGCTGTCGGCTCCCCTCTACGAGCATCAACCACCGCAGGAGACCGGCGCCGTCCAGAGCGAGCTCGGCGCTGCGGAACGGCACCGAGGCCGTGCGCGGGGTGAGGCGAACCACGTCCACTGGTGCCCCGTCGACCGTGTCGGCCCGCACCCACTCCGCCGTGTACCGCTCCAGCGGTCGGTCGACGAACTGCCCGAAGAGGTTCGGCGTGGCAGGGCCGCTCGACGGGACGGACTGCCGGAAGACCTGTCCCGGCGCCGCACTCGGGGTGTACGCCCACAGCCACTCGCCGTCGGCCACGATGCGGTCGCCCACCGGCTCGTCGAACCGCATGGCGAAGCGGGCGGGGCGCTCCAAGAACAGCGATCCGCTCGAGTGCTCGGGGCCACCGAGCATGGGATTCACGATCGTTTGCTCGAACCGGGCGGCGAGGGTCGGCGCCGCGCGATAGGCGCGCTCCGCCCGGGCGAGTGCCGCGGCAGCATCCTGGGCGGTTGCCGGGGTGCCGATCGTGCCGAGAGCACCGAGGAGTGCCACCGCGACGGTCCACCGCGCGGCGCGGGTGGTCATGTCGCGATGGGGAGCGGGAGCGGGGTGGCGACCTCGCGGCCGATCGCCTGGGCGATCACCTGGACCTCGCTCATCAGCTGCCGGAACTGCTCGGGTTCCAGGCTTTGCGCTCCATCGGACAACGCCTGGTCGGGCCGCGGGTGCACTTCGACGAGAATCCCGTCGGCGCCGGCCGCCACCGCCGCACGCGCGAGCGGAGTCACCTTGTCGCGACGCCCCGTGCCGTGACTCGGGTCCGCGATGATGGGCAGGTGTGAAAGCTGGTGCACCACCGGGATGGCGGAGATGTCGAGCACGTTGCGCGTCACCGTGTCGAATCCGCGGATCCCGCGCTCGCAGAGGATCACGTCGTGATTGCCTTCGGCCAGCAGGTACTCCGCCGAGAGGAGTAGCTCGGTGATCGTGGCCGCGATCCCCCGCTTGAGTAGCACCGGCTTGCCGACCCGGCCCGCGCGCTTGAGGAGCGAGAAGTTCTGCATGTTGCGGGCGCCGATCTGCACGATGTCGGCGAACTCGGCGACCTGATCGACGCCGTCCGGGTCCATCGCTTCGGTGACGATCAGGAGCCCCGTCTCGTCGCGGGCCTGGGCGAGGAGCCGGAGACCCTCGGTCCCCAGGCCCTGGAACGAGTACGGCGACGAGCGCGGTTTGAAGGCGCCGCCCCGCAGGATGGACGCCCCGGCGTCGCGCACGGCGTGCGCCGCCCCGATGATCTGCGCTTCCGACTCGACGGAGCAGGGGCCGGCCATCGCGACGACCTCGGTCCCCCCGATGACGAGTCCTCCGGGCAGGGTGACCGTCGTGGACTCGGTCTGCCACTCGCGGGACACCTGCTTGTAGGGCTGCGTGACGTGGATGATTTCCTTCACGCCCGTCAGCGCCGCGAGACGGGAACTGTCGACG
>JBDHIW010000044.1:0-13788 GCA_039587215.1 Gemmatimonadota bacterium
CGCCTCCTCCAGAATGGGCTTCGGCATGAACGTCGCCACCTTGTCGTACCGATGTGCCGTATTCTTCACGACGTACTTGAACTTCACTGCATTGTCGGCGGCCTGCCGCAGCGTCGCGTGCTTGAACCCGATCTCGTTCTGGCCGCCGGACCCGACCTCGTGATGGTGCATCTCGGACTCCAGGCCCGTGATCTCCATGAGCTTGGCGATCTTGCCACGCAGGTTGTGCGAGGGGTCGCGCGGCGGCGCCGCGAAGTAGGCGTTCTTCGGCTTGGTTCGCGGCGCACGCCCGGAGCCGTCGCTCCCGACCACACGCACGGCCTCCGAATCGATGAAGTAGTAGCCGTGGCGGCGTGACTGCTCGAAGCGCACGTCGTCGAACACGTAGAACTCCAGCTCGACACCGACCGACGCGACATCGGCCATCCCGATCGACCGGATCAGCCGCTCCGCGCGATGGGCCACGCCGCGCGGATCCCGCGAGTATGGCTTGAACCCGTTCGGGTCGAGCACATCGCAGAACATCGACAGCGTGGGCTCGTCGAAGAACGGATCGCGAAAGACGGAACTGACGTCCGGCTTGAGAATGAGATCGCTCTCACTGATCGCCTGGAAGCCCCGAACCGAGGATCCGTCGAAGTTCATGCCACGCGCCAGGTTACCCTCGTCAAGCGTCCGGGCCGGCACGGTGATGTGCTGCAGACCACCAAAGAGGTCCACGAACTTCAGATCGACGAAGTCAATCTCCTCGTCGCGCAGGCGCCGAAGCACGTCGCGGACCGTCGCCTGACGGGGATCGGGGGGGCTCATCTACAGCGCCCGCGGGCCGCGCTCGCCCGTCCAAATCGTCACGACGTCATCGAGCGGCTGGACCATGATCCGCCCCCACCCACCCGCCTCGTGGGCCCCGCGGCTGATCGCGTCGATCGCCGTCTCCACCTGCGCGTCGTTGACGGCCACCTCGACACGGACCCGACGGAACAGCGACACCTCGCGCTGGACCCCACGGTACATCTGCTGCTCGGATTTCGGTGCGGTCCCCATCACGGTCGTCGCCGTCAGGTGACGGATCTGCGCGTCGAATAACGCCTGCTTCACCGAGGGGAGCTGTTCTGGTCGAATCAGCGCCACGACGAGTTTCATCGGTCGTCGGCTCCTATTCCGTAGTGAAGATCTGGAAGCCGCCGTACGACTCCATACCGTGTTCGTCGAGATCGAGGCCACGGAGCTCCGTATCGCGCGACACCCGCAGCCCGATCACCGAGTCGATGGCCTTGAAGACGAGGAACATCGCAACCATCGTGAAGCCGATACATGCCGCTACCCCGAGGGTCTGCGTGCCCAGCTGGCCAAACCCGCCGCCGTAGAAGAGACCGTCCATCGGGGCGCCCAAGGCAGCCTGCCCGAAGATGCCCACGGCGAGCGTGCCCCACACGCCGCACAGCCCGTGCACGGGAATCGCCCCGACGGGGTCGTCCACCCGGATGCGATTCAGCCACACGATCCCGTAGACGACGAGGATGCCCGCCACGGCCCCGATGAAGATGGCCCCGCCCGACCCCACCACCGCACAGGGCGCCGTGATGCCGACGAGCCCCGCGAGCGAGCCGTTGAGCGCGACGGTCAGGTCCGGCTTGCCGAAGAGCACCCACGCCGTCAACATGGCCGCGATTGCACCGGCCGCGGGCGCGAGCGTGGTGTTCATCGCGATCCGGCCCACCACGTCCGGCTCGCCCATCCCCAGGGTCGACCCAGCGTTGAACCCGTACCAGCCGAACCAGAGGATGAAGACTCCGATCGTCACCAACGGGAGGTTGTGCCCGGCGATGGCATTGGGACTCCCATCCTTGTTGAATCGGCCGATGCGTGGCCCCAGGACCCAGGCACCCACCAACGCGGCGGCACCGCCCACGGCATGCACCACCGTCGAACCCGCGAAGTCGTGAAAATCGAGCCCAGCGAGCCATCCCCCACCCCACACCCAGTGCGCTACGACCGGGTACACGAACGCCGTGAGCAGGAAGGAATACGTCAGGTAGGCCACGAACTTCATCCGCTCGGCCATGGCCCCCGAGACGATCGTCGCCGCCGTCCCGGCGAAAACCGCCTGGAACAGCCAGAAGATCTCGGCGGGAAGCCCATCAACCGGCGACGAGACCCCGAACATGAACCAGCCGTCCGTACCGAAGAGCAAACCGCCCCCGCCGTACGCGATGGCGTAGCCGAAGGCGAAGAACCCCAGGGCCGCGAAGCAGAAGTCCATGAGGTTCTTCATCAATACGTTGGCCGCATTCTTCGACCGGATCAGGCCCGCCTCGACCATCCCAAAGCCGGCCTGCATGAAGAACACGAGCACGGCCGCCAGGAGAATCCACAGGGTACTGACCGCATCCCAAGACGGGGCTTCCTGAAGCATGAGAGCGGCGAGGGTGGGTGTGCCTGCGTCCATGACGTCTGTCCGAGAGCGCTGGAAGTCAGAGGGGGAGCGGCCCAAGAGCCGGCAGCGAATGCGGCCAAAAAGGTACCGTCTCTCCGCAGATATGGCCAACGCGATTTCGCCGCTCGAGCGCGCCCCCCAGACCCCAGAATCCCGCCAGAAGCCCTTGCCGTCTAAGCTTTTCTTCACGTTCGCTTTCCTTTCAGGTTCCCAGGGCCCCGCTACTCTCCTACGCGAAGTGAGAATCAGAATTCGGTGATTCCGATTGCCGAATGGGTGGAGCGCACACATAGCCCGAAGTCCGGGCCACGACCACGAAAGTGCCGTGCAAAGGCGCTCCACCGGTGTGCACCTCAGAGCAGACCGAGTGGGAGCGCCTTTATGACAGCCTCGCCGCCGACCGCAACACCAACGACAGCCCCCGGTACCGTCGCGACCGCGTCCCCGCACGTGTTGCGCGTCCCCGAGCACACGGTCGAGATCGTGTCGGACTCGGGCGAAGGCGCGCAGAAGTGCGGCCAGATCTTCGGACGCGTGTCCGCACGCATGGGCAACGGAGTGTGGACGGTCGAGATCATCCCAGCCGAGATTCAACCACCCGCACGCACGCCGGCCTCCGCGAGCGGCAACCGGATCCGTATCGGCACGGAGCCCGTGACCAATTGGGGCGACGCCGCCAACCTCGTCGTCGCGTTCAACGAGCAGGTGCTCCTGTCCCGCCACCGCCTGGATGCGCTGGCGGAGGACGCGATCATCCTGATCGAGGACATGTGGGCGGACCACGCACACCCGGAGATTCGGCAGGCGTGGGCCACGGCGATGGCCGAGATGGGCGAGCGCAACTACCGCTTTGTCCGCGTCCCCATGGAGGAGCAGTGTCTCGAGATCGTGGACGAACCCCGACGCGGCAAGAACATGTTCGCGCTGGGACTCTTGGCCACGATCTACGGACGTGACAGCGACAAAGTGATCGACCTCATTGCCGACGCGTTCAAGAAGAAAGCGCCCGAGGTCTTCGAGAAGAATGCCGAGCTCTTCAAGGCTGGTGCGCGTTGGGCGGAAGAACACGTCGATTTTCGGATCGACGTGCCGGTCCATCCCGACGACACCCCCAAGGTCGTGATGAACGGCAACCAGGCGACGGGTATGGGTGCGGTCGCCGCGGGGATGGAACTCTGCGCGATGTACCCGATCACGCCCGCAACGTCCGTGTCGCACTACCTCGGCGAGATCTTCGAACACCACGGCGGCATCGTGCATCAGGCAGAGGACGAGATCGCTGCCGCGGGAGTGGCGATCGGAGCCTCGTACGCGGGCAAAACCGCCTTTACCATTACGTCGGGGCCCGGGCTGGCGCTCAAGACCGAGTTCATCGGACTCGCGGTGATGATGGAGATTCCGCTGGTGCTGGTCGACGTGCAGCGCGGCGGACCGAGCACGGGCCTACCTACCAAAGTCGAGCAGGCCGACCTCCTCGCCGCCATCTACGGTCAGCCCGGTGATGCGCCGCACGTGGTCGTGGCACCGGCAACGATCGAAGAGTGCTTCCACGTCATGGTCACGGCCCGACGGATCGCCGAGGCGTTCCGCACGCCGGTGTTGGTCCTCTCGGACGCCAACCTCGCCACGGGAGTGCAGCCCTTCCCTCGGCCGCAACTCGACGAGCGGTGGCAAGCGGCCCCCGTGAATCTGGCGCCGGTGGACGAAGACGCACGCCCGTACGACTGGGACCCCGAGTACGGACTCTCCACACGCATCGTCCCCGGACAGGCGAACGGGATGTACACGGCAACGGGCCTCGCACACGGCGAAGAGAGCCACGTGGCCTATCACCCCGACGTGAACCAGCGGGGCGCCACGATGCGCAGCCGGAAGCTCGCCGTCCTTCAGCAAACGCTGAAGCGACCCGAGGTGTACGGCGACGCGACGGGCGACCTGCTCGTGGTCGGGTGGGGCAGCACGCAGGGAGCCATCGAAGAGGCCGTCGAGCGGCTACGGACCGAGGGCCGCGCGGTCTCCGCCCTCCATCTGCGCTTCCTCTCGCCGATGGAGCCCGGCCTCAAGGACATCTTCGCCGGCTTCACACAGGTGATGACGGTCGAGATCAACTACAGCGACGAGCGCCACGATCCCATGATCACCGACGAGAACCGGCGACTCGGTCAGCTCGCGTGGCTGCTGCGTGCGCACACGCTGGTAGACGTCGACTGCTGGACCCGGGTCCCCGGGGAACCGCTCCGACCCGGAATGATCTACGCGGCGCTCGCGGAGCGGCTCGCCGAAGGGGAATCACGATGACCGACTGTGGATGCTCACTGTTGACCTACGTCGAAGACGACGAGCGTGCGTTCACCATCGACGACTACGCGGGCGCCGTCGCCCGCTGGTGTCCCGGATGCGGCGACCACGCCATTCTCGCAGCGGTGGAGAAGTTGCTCGAATCGGAACAGTTGCCCCCCGAGCGGACCATGTTCGTCTCGGGCATCGGCTGCTCGTCGCGGTTCCCGCACTACCTCGACACCTACGGGTTTCATGGGATTCACGGGCGCGCGCTGCCGGTCGCCACGGGGATCAAGCTTCATCGCCCCGACCTGAACGTCTTCGTCGTGATGGGAGACGGCGACTGCTGCTCCATCGGAGCCGCCCACTGGGTCCACGCCACGCGCTACAACACGAACATGGTGGCGCTGATGCTCGATAACGAGATCTACGGACTCACCAAGAACCAGACGTCGCCCACGACGCCGGTGGGGTTCCCGAGCAACACGCAGCCACACGGATCGTACCTCCGCGCCCTCAACCCACTCACGGTGACGCTCGGCGTCACGAACGCGTCGTTCGTGGCGCAGACGGCGGACTGGATTCCGGCGCACCTCTCCGCGACGATCGAAGCCGCGTACAAACACCGCGGCTTCTCGTTCGTTCGGATTCTCCAGCGCTGCCCTGCGTACTCCGATTCCCTCTTCGTCGAGGCCGTGCGGAACCCGGACAAGAACCAGCTCCTGGAGCACCCGAAAGGCGTGCGGGTGCCCGAACTCGACGCGATCTACAAGAACCGTGTGCCGCACGACCCGCGCGACCTCGATCAGGCACGCGCACTGGCCGAGCAGCAGGACGACGTCATGCGCCTCGGGGTCTTCTACCGCAACGAAGACCTGCCGACCTACGACGAGGTACGGACCATCCCCGCCCTCACGGCCGCGGAGCGCATCTCGCGCCTCAATGAGGAGTTCGACCGCTATGCCGTATGACGAACGCAGCTACGCTGCATTGAAGGCGCTGCGCGCGCGCCGCGAGGCGTTCGAGCAGTCACTCTCGGCCACGGCCGAGGAGATCCGGCACCAGCTCGCGGACGCGCAGACGTCCGTGCAGGGACGGCTCGAGCGTATCACCGCGGAGTTGGGTGAGTTCGGCGCCGCCTTCCTCGACTCGACCCGCTTCGCCGCGCTGTTCGATCACCAGCCAGAGGTCACGGCGGCGGCGACGGAGACCGTCGAGCAGGCACTCGCCACGATCGAAGAGCTGTCCCGGAAGGAAGACGAACTGTACCTGACCCATGTGAACGGGCAGAGCTTGTACGAGGCGACGGACCACGCCCTCGCCAGAATCGGGCGCGCCTTCGGGGCCGCCCGTGTCGTGAGCGCGATTCGCGCGGATCGCTACCGACTGACGGACCATGCCCGTTCGCTGGGCACGTTCCCGTTCGCGCGCTGGAACCGCGCAGAACGTGGCCTGGCGCCGCCAGTCGTGGTCGAGGTCGATGCCGACGACCTGCGCGCCGGGGCGCTCGTGGAGTTCCTCGATGGCCACGTGACGCTCGTGCTCGTGGTCCGCGGTGGCTGCTCTCCCGCCCCGCTGGCCCGCATGGTGAGTCCGAGCGTCTTCGTCGCCCAGACACAGGACCCGGCGACGATCACGCGGGCAGGCGACTTCGCCGGCCCCGCCATCGTCGCGCTGGTACCCGACGCCGCCGCGCGTTTCGTTCACGACCCGAGCAGCGACGGCCGGGCCATGCAGGTCGAGTTCCTGCCGTCCGAGGAACGCCGGCCGACGGTCGGCGGCTTGAGCTCGACGCAGCAGATCGAAGAGATCCGGCTCGTCGCACGCCTCGCGGAGTCCAGCGCGGTCGCGGTACCGGAGGCGACCCCGTCGTCTGCGGCGCCAGCCGAAGCCGCAGAGCCCGCAGACAAGCTCGCCGCCTGGCTCCTCAACCAAGCGGACCTGGACGACCTCGGATAGTCCATGAGCATCGGCACGATCCTCGTCTCGGCCGCCATTCTCGGCGGCGTCGGTCTCACCTTCGGGACCCTGATTGCCGTCGTGCACCGCCGGTTCCGGGTCGACGAAGACCCGCGCATCGACGTGCTCGTGGGGCTGCTGCCCGGGACCAACTGCGGCGCCTGCGGTCAGGCGGGGTGCCGCGCCTTCGCCGAGTCGCTCGTCACCGGCAGCATCACCCCAGCCGAATGCACCGTCATGGGCGCCGAAGATGTGACCGACGTCGCCGGGTACCTCGGTGTGGACGCGGGCGAGGCCAATCGTCGCGTCGCCCGCCTGCTCTGCGCCGGCGGCTGCGACGTTGCGCCCAAAACTGGGAATTACGTCGGCCTCGAGACGTGCGCCGCGGCAGCCGCCGTGGCAGGAGGCGGCAAGGCGTGTCCGTGGGGCTGTCTCGGACTCGCCGACTGCCAAGTGGTGTGTGACTTCGACGCCATCGTGATGAACGGCCAGGACCTTCCGGTCGTGATCCCGGAGAAGTGCACGGCCTGCGGCGACTGCGTCGAGGCCTGTCCCAAGGACCTCTTCGAAATCATGCCGCTCGAGCAGCGCCTGATCGTGCAATGCAAGAACCTGCTCGACGGCCCGCGCGCCGAGTCCGTGTGCGCGGTCGCCTGCAACGGCTGCGGGAAGTGCGCCCTGGATGCCGAGACGGGCGTCATCACCATCGCCGACGGCCTCGCCGTCGTCGACTACGACAAGAACGACCTCACGTCACCCGACGCGATCGCGCGCTGCCCGACCGGCGCGATCGTCTGGCTCGAAGGCCAGCAGTTCGCGGCGACGTCAACCCCGACCCGTGAGGGTGTGTTGGTATGATCTTCCGTACGCGAACGCCCGAACCTCCCGAGTACAAGTACCCGGGCACGCCGACCGCCGTCGATGGTAGTACGGCGATCGTTGAGATGGAAACCGCCGCCAGCGAAGCCGCCGGCGCCTATCCAATTACGCCGTCGACGCAGATGGGCGAGGGGTGGGCGGTGGCCGTGGCAGCCGGAAAGACCAACGTCAACGGCCGGCGCCTGCTCTTCTTCGAACCCGAAGGCGAGCATGCGGCCGCGGCCGTGACCGCCGGCATGAGCATGGTGGGTCTCCGCGCCACGAACTTCTCGAGCGGCCAGGGCATCGCGTACATGCACGAGTCCCTGTACGCCGCCGTCGGGAAGCGCCTCACGTACGTCCTGAACATGGCGTGCCGGGCGATGACCAAGCACGCCCTCAACGTACACGCAGGACACGACGACTATCACGCGGTCGACGACACCGGGTTCTTCCAGCTCTTCGCCAAGGACGTGCAGGAATCGGCGGACCTGAACCTGATCGCGCACCGCATCGCGGAGTTGGCTCTCACGCCCGGGATCTGTGCGCAGGACGGCTTCCTCACGAGTCACGTCATCGAGACGATGCTCATGCCGGAGCGCGACCTGGTCCGCGAGTTCCTGGGAGATGCGGCCGACATGATCGAGTCGCCGACGCCGGCGCAGCGTTTGGTGTTCGGCGACACGCGACGTCGTATTCCCGAACTGTTCGACCTCGACTACCCCGCCATGCTCGGCGTGGTGCAGAACCAAGACAGCTACGCCCAGGGCGTCGCCGCGCAGCGGCCGTTCTACTTCGATCACGTCCAGCCGCTCACGGATCGGGCCTTCGAGGAGTTCGCCGCGCTCACCGGGCGACGCTACGACCGGGCCATGGGCTACGGCCTCGACGATGCCGAGTACGTCCTGGTCGGACAGGGGTCGATCGTCTCCAACGCCGAAGCCGTATGCGACTACCTCCGCGACACGCGCGGCCTCAAGATCGGCGTACTGAACCTCACGATGTTCCGGCCGTTCCCGTCCGACCACGTCGTGCGTCTCCTCGCGGGTAAACGCGCCGCCACGGTGCTCGAGCGGCTCGACCAGCCGCTGGCCGTGGATCCGCCGCTGCTCCGCGAGATCCGGTCCGCCATGGCCAAGGGCGTCGAAAACGCACGAGCGCAAGGCACGACCCCGCACGCGGGTATCGCCCCCTGCCACGCCGACGCGGTGCCCGACTTTTTCTCAGCATCGTTCGGGATGGGCAGCCGCGACGTTCAGCCCGGTGACCTCATCGCCGCCGTGGACAACATGGTCGGCGCCGACGCCGGTCGCCGCCAAGTGTATCTGGGACTCGACTTCGTTCGACGCGGGACCCGGCTTCCCAAGCTCCAGATCTGGCAGGAGCAGCTCCTCGAGAGCTACCCGGAGCTCGGCGACCTCGCGCTGCCGATGGCCGGAGACGTGGACCTGCTTCCCGAAGGCTCGACCGCCATCCGCATTCACTCGGTCGGAGGCTGGGGCGCCATCACGATGGGCAAGAACCTCGCGATGACCGCCGCGGAGCTGGCGGGCATGTACATCAAAGCCAACCCCAAGTACGGCTCCGAGAAGAAGGGGCAGCCGACCACGTTCTACGCCGTGCTCGCGCACGACCCGATCCGGCTCAACTGCGAGCTCAAGCACGTGAACGTGGTCCTGGCTCACGACCCGAACGTCTTCCGCCACTCGAACCCGATTGCCGGGCTCGCCGAGGGTGGTGTGTTCATCATGCAGAGCGACGTGACGCCGGACGAGCTGTGGGCGACGCTGCCGGCCGCAACACAAAAGGAGATCCGCGCGAAGAAGATCCGGTTCTCCACCGTGGACGGGTTCGCGATCGCCGCCGATGAGGCCTCAGACGTGGAGCTCCGTTACCGGATGCAGGGGGCGGCGTTCATGGGCGCCTTCTTCCGAGCTTCCGATCTCTGCGAGCAGGAGGGCCTCTCGGAGGAACGCCTGTTCGAGGGCATGCGCAAGCAGTTGAGCAAGAAGTTCGGCCACCTCGGTGAGCGCGTCGTCGAAGACAACGTCCGCGTCATCCGCCGAGGGTTCGACGAGCTGCGCAAAGTGGACCTCGACGCCCTGACGGACAAGGAAACCGAGCGTGGATCGCTGCCGGTGATGCCGCAGGCCATGGACAGCCCGATGGCATGCTCCGGCGTGGGCGACCAGGGTCGGTTCTGGGAGCAGGTCGGCTTCCTCTACAAGACAGGCGAGGACGGCATTGCCGATCCGTTCGCCGCGCTCAGCGCCATTCCCGCCGGCACGAGCACGATGCGCGACATGACAGACGTGCGGTTCGAAGTGCCGGACTTCGTCGCCGACAAATGCACGGGCTGCAGCCAGTGCTGGGTCCAGTGCCCCGACGCCGCTATTCCGGGCATCGTGACGGAGATACCTGCGCTGCTGGAAACCGGCATCCGCGCGGCTCAGAATGGCCGCAGCCTCGACCGCATCCGACAGATCGTGAAGCCGCTGTCGAGCGAGATTCGGAAGTCCCTGAAGGGCGTGCCGTTCACCAGCTTCGCCGACGTGCTGTCCGCGTCGTACACCACGGTGGTCGAGAAGATGAAGCTCGATCCCGAACGGCGGACCCAGATGGACGAGCAGTTCTCCGCCGTCTACTCGGCGCTCGCGGAGTTTCCGATCGCCAAAGCCGCGCCGTTCTTCGATCTCCCCGAGGGGCGACAGAAGGGCTCGGGCGGGCTCCTGTCGGTGACCATCAACCCGGAGGCCTGCAAAGGCTGCAACATCTGCGTTGAAGTCTGCCCGGACGAGGCGCTGGTCACGATCAAGCAGGACGAAGACGTGGTCGACCGGCTGCGTCGCAACTGGTCGGTGTGGCAGCACCTGCCCGACACCCCGGACCAGTACATCAACGTGTCGGACGTCGAAGAGGGTATCGGCGTCCTGTCGTCGCTTCTCCTCAAGAAGGACAACTACAAGACCATGCTCGGCGGCGACGGCGCCTGTATGGGGTGCGGCGAGAAGACGGCCGTCCATCTCGTGCTGTCCGCGGTCAACGCCCTCATGCTCCCGCGCGTCGAGCGTCACGTGAAGCACCTCGACGAGCTCATCGACGCGCTGGATCGGAAAGCGCGCACGCTGCTCGCCAGCGGCGCGGACCTCGATGCGGCGGCCGGCACGTCCGGTGACGCCGTCGACGTCGAGGTCACGCCCGAGCAGAAGGCGCAGCTCGAACGGTGGAACGGGCTCCTGCGCGACCTCAAGGACCTCCGCTGGCGGTACGTGGAAGGCCCGTCGGGTCGGGGCCGCGCCTCGCTGGGAATCACGAACGCCACCGGATGCTCGTCGGTCTGGGGATCGACGTATCCGTACAACCCCTACCCGTTCCCGTGGGTGAACCACCTCTTCCAGGATGCCCCCTCGATCGCCATCGGCATCTTCGAGGGCCACATGCGGAAGATGGCCGACGGGTTCAAGGCGATCCGCAGCGCGGAACTTGAAGTCGACGACCGGTACGATCCCGCCGAGCACGATGCGTTCTTCGAGCGGTTCGACTGGCTGGAGTTCACCGATGAGGAGTTCTCGCTGTGTCCTCCGATCTTTGCGATCGGCGGTGACGGCGCCATGCTCGACATCGGCTTCCAGAACCTCTCGCGGCTCCTGGCGTCCGGCAAGCCGGTGCGCGTGATGATCCTCGACACCCAGGTGTACTCGAATACGGGCGGACAGGCCTGCACGTCCGGATTCCTGGGCCAGGTGTCCGACATGGCCGCCTTCGGCCAGTCACAGCACGGGAAGACCGAGATCCGCAAGGAGATCTCGCTGCTGACGATGGCGCACCGGAACGTGTTCGTGCACCAGTCGTCGCAGGCCAACCCCTCGCACCTGCTGAGCGGCGTGCTGCGGGGACTCCGCGCTCGGCAGCCTGCGGTGTTCGTGCTGCACTGCCCCTGCCCGCCGGAACACGGACTGGGCGACGACGCCGCGGCACAGGCCGCGCGGCTGGCGCTCGAGAGTCGCGCCTTCCCGCTCCTGACGTACGATCCGAACGAAGGGCCGTCGATGACCGACTGCCTCTCGCTCGACGGCAACCCGTCGGTGAACGACGCGTGGCCGGCGTACGATCTGAAGTACCTGGATGAGGACGGTGTCGAGCAGTCCATGACGCTGCCCCTCACGATTGCCGACTGGACGGCGACGGAGGCGCGCTTCAAGAAGCACTTCCGGCTCCTCAAGGCGGATGGGGCCGAGGACGGTCTCGTGCCGTTCCACGAGTACCTGGACGCAAGCGAGGACGACCGCGAGGACACGACGCCGTTCATCTACGCGATCGACGGCGAGCGACGCCTGCGTCGGTTCTCGGTCAGCAAGGAGATGGTCGAGCTGGCCGCCGACCGCCAGTCGTTCTGGCAGCAGCTGCAGTACTTCGCGGGGCTGCAGGTCGCCGAGAACATCCGCGATGAGGTCGAGGGCGAGCTCGAAGTCGCGTTCGAGGCGAAGGTCCAAGCCCTCCGATCCGAATACGAAACGAAGATGGCCGAGCTGCGCGCGACGGTGCCGCAGGTCGTGGCCCGCCGCATGGCCGAAGGGCTGATTCGCGCGGGCAACGGCGAGCGCACGATCGCCGATCTGCTCTCGAGTATCGAGCAGATGCCGCTCAAGCCCATCGCACCATTGTCGACTGCCGTTACGGAATCGGTGCCTCTGGATAGCGCTCCGCCGGTGCCCGCTGCAGCGGTTTCTGAAACCGAGGTAGCGTCCGTAGCGGCAGTCGACTCTGCTTCCGTCGCCGTCGTCGAAGCCGACGAGGACGACGGGCTCGCAATGGAGCCGTACATCGAGACAGCCCGGTGCACCACGTGCGACGAGTGCACCCGGCTCAACAACCGCATGTTCGTCTACGACGACAACAAACAGGCATACATCAAGGACGCAAAAGCGGGGACCTTCCGCGAGCTGGTGCAGGCGGCGGAGCGGTGCCCGGTCGCCATCATCCACCCCGGGACGCCGCTGAACCCCAAGGAGAAGGGGCTCGACAAGTGGCTGCCCCGAGCCGAGAAGTTCAACTGATCGTGGCGAGGACCACGCGACACCGGGGCGCGGCATGCTGAACGGGGCCGGGTTCCGGCACGGAGTCCATCCGCCCGACCGGAAGGAGCTCACGGCAGCGGTACCGATTCGCCGCCTGCCGTTCCCTTCCGAAGTCGTGCTGCCCCTGAGCCAGCACACGGGGAAGCCGGCGCGTCTCCTGGCCACCGTCGGCGACCGGGTCGAGCGCGGCGACAAACTCGCCGACGCGGACGGGTTCGTGTCGTCGCCGATTCACGCGTCCGCCGCAGGCACGGTCGAGGACATCGGTCTGTGGCCACACCCGGATGGCACGTTCAAGACGGCCGTGCGGATTGCCGTGGAGAAGCACTCACCACAGGCGCTACGTCCGCGCATGATCCCCGACTGGGAAGGGTTGTCGCCGTCGGAGTTGATCGACGCGATCAAGGAAGCGGGCGTGGTGGGGCTGGGCGGCGCCGCCTTTCCGGCCCACGTGAAGCTGTCGCCACCGCCCGACGTCTCCATCGACACACTCTTGATCAACGGGTGCGAGTGCGAGCCGTACCTGACGACCGACCACCGCACCATGGTCGAGTACCCGGAGCGGGTGCAGCTCGGCATCCGCATCATGCTGAAGGCCCTTGGCGTGTCCCGGGCGCTGATCGGGATCGAGCAGAACAAGCCCGACGCCATCGAGGCGCTTCGGCGCACCCTCCCGACCGACCTGGACGTGACAGTGCACCCCCTGCGCGTGCAGTATCCGCAGGGCGCCGAGAAGATGCTCATCACGGCGCTCGCCGGGCGGGAGGTGCCCTCGGGCAAGCTGCCGATGCACGTGGGGGTGATCGTGCAGAACGTCGCCTCGGTGGGAACGATCGCCGAGGTGTTCGAGACCGGCATCCCGCTGGTCGAGCGCATCGTGACGGTGACCGGCCGCGGCGTACGCGCGCCGAGCAACCTGATCGTACCGGTCGGCACGAAGCTCCGCGATCTACTGGAGGCCTGTGGAGGTCTGACCGACGACGCGCGCGAGGTCGTGCTGGGCGGACCGATGATGGGCAGCGCAGTCGCCGATCTCGAGGCCCCCGTGCTCAAAGGCACGACCGGGGTCGTGGTCCTGACCGACGCCGAGGTCAAACCGCCGGTGTCGTTCCCCTGCATCCGCTGCGGCCACTGCCTCGAGGCGTGCCCGGTGTTCCTCAACCCCCAGCTGCTTGG
>JBDHIW010000255.1:0-2971 GCA_039587215.1 Gemmatimonadota bacterium
TGGTTCATGCATGAATTGCGGGCGCTCGAGTCACCGGTCGTGAAGGAAGTCCGCGGGCGCGGTCTCATGATCGGGGTCGAGATCGACGCGCAGTTCGGCCCCGCGCGTCCGTTCTGCGAAGGGCTTCAGGCGCGCGGTATTCTCGCCAAGGAGACCCACGAGAGCGTCGTCCGGTTCGCGCCGCCGCTCGTGGTCGAGAAGTCGGACCTGGAGTGGGCGATCGAGCAGATCGGTGAGGTCCTCGTGCCGGAGATGGCGGGGGCCCGCTAGCGGGGCGCGACACCCGCGGGGTCAGTCGACGAGGTCGGCGTACTCCGGGTGGCGAGCGATCCACGCGCGGACGAACGGGCACTGCGGTACCACGCGGCGGCCCTCGTCCCGCGCCCAGTCGAGCCCCGCGCGCGCGAGCGCACCGCCGATACCGTGACCCTCCAAATTCCGCGGGACGCCCGTGTGCGTGAACACGACCCGCGTGCCATCGTCCCGGTAGTCGAGTTCGGCCGTGTGGCTGTCGTGGGTGACCTCGAACCGTTCCGCGTCGGGAACGTGCGCGACGGTGAAGGCAATGCGGTCCGACATACGAGTCCTCATCGTAACGTGATGCCCTAATCGTAGCATGGCCGGAGGCCGAACGGTGCCCCGACGCCCGTGGGGCCCGCCAGACATATTCGGACGACCGCACAAGGTGGCACCATGGAACGGTACCTGATCGACCTCCGCGACGAATCCGCCCACGCCGGCATGCACCGGCGGGACACGTGCGGTCCGGAGGGAGCTCTGGGCATGACGCGGCGGCGCAGACGGGCGAGCGTGCGCGGTAGAGCCTGGCGGGCACTCGCGACCGCTGCCGCGGTGGCGGGCACCATGTCGGGGTGTGCGACGCTGCAGCAGGTCGCGGCGCTGCGGTCGGTCGACTTCCATCTGGGTTCGGTGAGCGACCTGCGTCTCGCCGGCGTCGACGTGTCCGGGGTCAGATCGGCGGCGGACCTCGGTCTCGCCAACGGCGCGCGCATCGCGGCCGCGGCGGCCGCAGGCGAGCTGCCGCTGAGTTTTCGGCTGCGCGTCGTGGCCGAGAACCCGCCCGACAACGCGACGACGGCCCGGCTGATTCGCCTGCAGTGGACGCTGTTCCTCGAAGAGACGGAAACGGTGGCAGGCCTGATCGATCGGGAGTACGCGTTGCCGCCGGGTCAGCCGACCGACATCCCCGTCGAGATCGCCCTCGACCTGTTCGATTTCTTCGAGCGGAGCGGCCCAGACCTCGTCGAGCTCGCACTGAACCTCGCGGGTGGTGGAGGGACGCCGAAGCAGGTCACACTGCGTGCGATCCCGACGATCAACACACTCGTCGGGCCGATGCGCTATCCGGAGCCGATTACCATCGTGAGCCGTACCCTCGGTCGCTGAACGACCCCGGACCGGCCGGTGTCTCAGCGGCCGGGCAGCTCCCAGATGTCCACGCGATCCAGCGCGATGTAGGGGACCGCGACGCGGCCGCGCTGGGTATCGACACCGATATCGGCGGGCCTGCCCGACATCCGAATGTGCACCACCATGCCATCGGCGCCGATTTCCACCAGCGCGCTGTCGCGCTGGCTCGCCACCATGATCCGCCCGTCGACGAGCTCAATGCCGTCGAAGCGGCCCGCGGAACCGACGCCAGCCGTCGCCACGGCGCCGGACGCCGGATCCCAGGTCGTGACGCTTGGGCCCTCGCCCCAGGACGCGAGGAGGAACCGCGCTCCGGCCGGATCCCAGGTGATGCCGTTGGGCAGGTGGAGCGTCGAGTCCTCGACCGCGATCGTGGCCGCACCGTCCGACATCCGGTAGATGCGCGACAGGCCGGTGTCGGTGATGTACAGGGCCCCATCTGGTCCCTGCACGATGTCGTTCAGGAACCCGGGCTCGAAGGCGGTGAAGTCGACGAAGGTCAGCCCGGCGCCGGTCCGCCGGTCGAACCCGTGCAGCCCGTCGGCGTCCGCGACCCACAGGGTGTCGCCGGTGATGAACATGCCGCGTGGGCCGTGCAGCGGCGCGTCGGCCGATCCCTCCATGAAGCGCTCGGCCTCGACGCTCCCGTCGGGCGCCACGCGGCTGATGTAGCCGTTGCTGTCGCCCGCGGCCTCGCCGTTCATGTTGCCGACGAAATACACGTCCTGATCGGGGTCGTAGCGCACGGCCTCGGGGCCGGCGAGTCCGGTCACGACGGCGACGCGGTCCGTCGAGTCGGCGATGGCGGGCGGGCTCGATGCGGGAGGCTCCCCGGCGCCGCACGCCGCGCAGGCCATGAGTGCCGAGGCTCCAGTCACCAGACGGAACTGCCGTACGCTCGCGGTCATGGTTTCACCATTTCGAGGACGGTTTCGATCATGATCCGGGTCGCGGCTCGGATCTGCTCCACCGGGATGCGTTCGTCGTTTCCGTGGGTGCGCACGCCGTCGCCCTTGGGCTCGATCGCCGGATTGAAGCCGTAGCTCGCGATCCCCAGGTCCCGGAAGAAGTGGCTGTCCGTGAACCCGGTGCTGACCGACGGGACCACCGGCGCGTCGGGGTAGTGCCGCGCGATCACGGTCTGGATGGCGCGGTACGCCGCGCTCTTCGTCGAAGAGATCGCGGGCGTGAAGCCCATCAACGTGCGCACCGCAATCGTCGAGTCGTCGAATACCCGGTCCAACTCGGCGAGGAAGGCCTCGGGATCCTGATCCGGCAGCAGGCGGCAATCGATCTGCGCCGCCGCGGCAGGTGGAACGACGTTGATCTTGCTGCTGCCCTGGAGCATGGTGATCGAGCACGTGTTGCGGGTGAGCGCCGCCGAAATCGGATCTTCGTCCTGGAGCCGCATCAGGAGGTCGACGTCCTGGATCGTCGCAGCCATGTCGGCGAAGTGCGGCCCCCAGTCGTCACCCGCGAGCGGGGCGAGTCCCTTGAAGTGGGCGTCGACCGCGGGAACGATGCGCGGCGTGAAGCGATG
>JBDHIW010000256.1:0-3658 GCA_039587215.1 Gemmatimonadota bacterium
GTGAGAAATCGAACGACCCGAACCTGACGCGCTCGCGGCGGGTGGGCTCCACCCCGCGTGCCGGCGTCAGTGGGCTCCTCCCTCAAAACGCACTTCGAGCTGACCGGGGATCTCCGCACCCTCGACGGGGTGCAGCAGGTCGACATCCAGACGTGGCTTGCCCGCCTCGTCGAGGAGCACCGATATCAACAAGATCTGTCCGTCCTCGAGCGTCACCCGCATCGCCCGGCAGTCGGTACGGATCTCCACGTCCTCGACCTTCCGGCCGTGCAGCTTCCCGACGGCTTCGACGATGCGACGGAGGTCTTGGACGGACGTAAAGGGCACGGGCACCGGTCCGGTCAGGAGAGGTGCTGCTCGATGACTTGGCGCAGCGTATCGTCGGTGATCTTGTCAGCTGCGTGAAAAAGCGATGTCTTGGAGCTCGACTCCAACGGGTAGTCCGCCCAAAACGACTGTCTGGGCTCCGCGTCCTTCGTGCGGAAGGACAAGACGAGTTGCCACACCTTCTCCTGCGGTCGCATCTCTGCGACCGCCTGAACGTGCCACACCTCGCCTGCGTTGTCGAGGACTCGCCAAGCCATCAGCCGTCCGCCAGCCTTTCGGATGCGCCAGGGTGAGAGGGGGAATATGCCGCCCGCTCGAGCGGGCGGTCAAGAGAATCCGGACCGTCCGCTCAGTTGCCTCCGGCTCCGGCCGCGCGCAACTCCTGTGCACGCTCCACAACCGCCCTCCGAGCGCAGCTTGTCCGCAAGAAACGCGGGGATCGCCTTTTGGCGCTCGTTCCGCAAATCGTGCACCCACGCGTCGAAGTGCGCCGCGGCCAAGCCCGCCGTGGACCCCCCCGCGCGCAGCACCGAATCCACGCCGACCGTACGGCGGACGCTGAGGACATCCCACTCCAGCCGGCTCATCGCCGCCTGAATCGCCGAGTCGCTTGCCACGAACCCCGCGTCGGTCGCTGCTTGGTACTCGACCTCGTAGCCTACGATGTCCAGCAGCACCTCGCGCAACTCCGCGTCCGAAGCGTCCGGAACGGAGTTGTGGATCGCAAACGGCAGCACCTGCAACCACTGTATGAACCGTGGGACCCGAATCTCACCACCACTGTACGTGGCAAGACGCTCCCGTTCCCACTCCCGCGCACGTCGGGGACTCGTGGCAGCCTGCCGCATGACATCGAACGCACCGTCCTCGATACTGACGTCCGCGGACGCCATGAGTCCTTCAAGGTGAGCGTCACGTGTTCGCCAATAGAGGCTATCGGCGGCGATGCGAGTGAACAGCTGATCACTCTCGTCGAAGCGGAGGCGACGGATGATGTGATACCCGGCGGGTGACTCCACGACCTCCGAGGTCTCTCCCGGCTGCAACGCAAAGGCTGCGCGCTCGAACGCCGGTTCCGTCTCGCCCCACGTCCGGACGCCGAGCTGCTCCGAGGTGAAGGTCGGGTCATTCGATCGACCGAGCTCCATGAGGTTCGCCCATGACATGCCTCCTGAAAGCTGACGGCGAGCGCGCTGCGCCCGCTCCCGCTGTAGGCGGCGAACGTCGTCGGGCGTGTCCTCGGCCGCTCGGAAAAGCACGTGCTCAAGGGACACGAGGTCACCGGCCGCGAAGACGCTGTCGATCCGGGCGGGCGCCAGTGCGCTGTCCCGGAGCGGCTGATAGAACGCCTCGACGACGTTCGTGCGGATGTCGGGCCAGCGCACGGCGAACGCCGTCGCCGTATCGGTCAGCGACTCACCCCGCTCAAGTGCCTGGAGAAGGAGCGACAGCTCACCCCAGCGCGTGACGAGCATCTCGACCGAACCGGAATCAACGCGGAATACTGGAACGTCGGAGAGCATCGTGCCGAGGTCACCGACCCTGAGAACCTCGCCGCCGGCCCGCGCGACGACCGCCCGATCACCAGCCAGCATATCACAACCGGCCAGGACGACCGCGCACCCAAGGGCCGTCGCAAGATTCCGCCACCACGCTAGTGTCGTCTGCACCGCTACCCCCGCACTCTAATCCCAGTTTCCAATTCCGTCTTCAGCGCACGCCCAACCCGCTGGAACCTGTTGCGGGACTCATCGAGCACGGCCGCCTGCACCCACGCCGTCTGCCCCGCGTAGCGCACCATGTTCTCGCCGACGAGCTCAACTCTGGACAGACCCGTGCCGATCTGCATCGCGCCAGCGCGAATCGTGATACGCATCCGGATCTCCTCAATGCCTGCGGTCGACTCGTCGGGCGTCGGGAATCTCCCGGTCCAACGCGTTTCGAATACCGCCTGGAAGTCCGTCTGCTCCTGTCGCTCGAGCTCATACTGGTATCGACCCAGGATCTCCGGGGCGTATCGGCCGAGATCGATCGGCGTTGCGCGCCCGACATCATAGCGGTAGATCGGACTGTCTCCACCGCCCGATCCGGCGGTCGCACAGCCGGCCACGGCGACGAGGCTCAAGGTGAGCACTGCCATCAAGAGACGGCTGGCTGATGGGGTCTGCATGGACAAGCTCCTTCCGAACGTCCGAACTGAAGACTGCAACCAATGAGGGCCACCGGCCTCGCGGCCGGCGGCCCTCATTGTAACACGTCGGCCGGGGGAGCGCCTACGGCGCCCCCCTCGGCTCACCAGCTCTACTGGTACCGCGTCACCCGGCTCGCGTACGTCGCCGGCGCAACCTGAGCGCCGTCGAGCCGATGGATGGCGGACGCCGGTACGGAGGAACCGCCCCGAAGGCCGTCCCCAAATGCCGACACCGGAGCCGCACCACCACCACATCCGGGACCCTGACAATAGGGATCGCTGGATGCGGCCAGTGCGCCGCTCTCCTCACCAAGTCCGCCGTAGGTGTAGACGAGCTTGTTGAGAGTCTGCAGGTCCGCACCCGGAGGCGCGAAGTTCAGCTGAGTGCCCTGCAGCATGCCGAAGTGGTGCGTAGTCCCATCCGCCAGCGGGCCCCAACGACGGCGACCCGTCCAGGCGCAGACCGAGCAGTAATTCCAGTTCTCGATCAGGGACTCATAGAACAGCTTCTCGGCCAGATCCGCGTCCGCCGCGGTGGCGGCCGGCAGCTGACCGTTGCCTACACGGGTGTCGTTGAGAATCGCCACGGCACCCGCCGCGTCGCCCTGCCAGAGCTTCGTCTCGGCCAAGAACAGATTCTCAGAGGCCTCGTACGCAATCGGAATGAACGCGAAACCGTCGGCCTCGGTCCAGTACTGCAACCGCTGGTGCGCGTAGTTGGACCAGTGATACGTGCCGCGATTGGCGGGCAGCGACGACGGGATCTCCTTACAGAAGTAAGAGCCACAGTCGACAAGCGCCGTGTGCGGCGGCGGTCCCGGCGTGATGCGGCGATCCGGAATGTCCAGATCGAACGGGAGCCTCTGATCGGCGGGCGTCGCGAGCCATGCGTCGTAGCCCTTGCCCGCTCCAACCTCGGTATACCCGATGGTCTTGTCGTCCGCGCGCGCCCAGATGTCACCACCCAGGTTCGCATACCACGGCGGGCTGTTCCACCAGGTGACGCCCCAGCCATCACCCAGCCAACCGATCGGGTCGCTGTTGGCGAACGTCTGGGGGATGCCCTGCGTCAAGCGGGCCTCGGCGTCGGCCATGCACGCACCAGCGGCGCATCCGGCAAACGTCCCAAACGCCGGGATG
>JBDHIW010000045.1:0-13687 GCA_039587215.1 Gemmatimonadota bacterium
CTCCGCGAGGAACTCGTCGGCCGGCTCGTCGCCGCCTACGAGCGCATCGCCATCGGAGACCCGCGGGATCCGGCCACGCTGATGGGGCCGCTCGTGACGCATGGCGCGGTGCAGGACATGATGGACGCCATGGAGCGCATCCGAGCCGAGGGCGGGGAGATTCTGTACGGCGGGGACCGGCTGGACGACGCTGCCCATCCGGGCGGACACTATGTCACGCCCTGCCTCGCGGCGGTGCAGAACGAGTATCAGATCGTCCAGGACGAGACGTTCGCGCCGATCCTCTACATCATCGGGTACGGCAGCGCCGACGCCTCGCCGCAGGAAGCGGTCGACGAGCTCGAGGAGGCGATGCGGCTCCACAACGACGTCCCGCAGGGGCTGTCGTCCGCGATCTTCACCGAGCACATGCGGGAGGCTGAGTACTTCCTGTCGCACCGCGGCAGTGACTGCGGGATCGCCAACGTGAACATCGGGACGTCGGGGGCGGAGATCGGTGGGGCGTTCGGTGGCGAGAAGGAAACGGGCGGCGGTCGCGAATCGGGCTCGGACGCGTGGAAGGCCTATATGCGCCGACAGACCAACACCGTGAACTGGAGCACCGAGCTGCCGCTGGCGCAGGGCGTCGAGTTCGGTAGCTGAGCGGCGGGGCCGCCCTCAGCGGCCCGGCTGCAGCCCCTCCACGACGGACCGGATCACCTCGGAGTCCGTTTCCGACCAATCGTATTCGTTCCGCGGCGGCGTGTTGCCGATCACGACGTCGTCGTGGCGATGGGCCATCCGGCTCCTGCGCGTGCGGGCACCGGTGAGGTGCACTT
This sequence comes from Gemmatimonadota bacterium, assembly GCA_039587215.1. Lineage (GTDB taxonomy): Bacteria > Gemmatimonadota > Gemmatimonadetes > Gemmatimonadales > GWC2-71-9 > CAMYLY01. The sequence continues at coordinate 819 of JBDHIW010000045.1, forward strand.
CCGTCACCCCGGTCGCCTGCACGAGATCCGCGACGTTGTCCGCCGTGATGCCCCCGCCCGGCAGGATGCCGATGCGTCCCGCGGCCGCGGACACGAGCCGGGCGATCTCCGCGGCACCGTCCGGAGCGGTGGCGGCACCGCCGGAGGTCAGTACGCGCTCCGCTCCGAGCGCGATCAGCGTCTTCAGTGCGGCGTCCCGGTCGCGACACACGTCGAAGGCTCGATGGAACGTGACGGCCAGGGGGCGGGCGCACGCGATGAGCCGGCTGACGGCGTCGGCGTGCACGGTGCCGTCCGCCAGCAGCGCGCCGATTACGACGCCGTCGGCGCCGGCCTCTTTGGCGCGGGTGATGTCCTCCGCCATGACCGCGAGCTCGTCGTTGCCGTATAGGAAGTCGCCGCCCCGCGGACGCACCAGCACGTAGATCGGGATCGTGAGGGCGGCGCGCGCCACCGCGAGGGTGCCGGCGCTCGGGGTGGTGCCGCCCTCGATGAGGTTGGCGCACAACTCGACGCGGTGCGCACCTCCCGCCTGTGCGGCGAGGGCGGAGCCAATCGTGTCGACGCAGGCTTCGACGAGTACGGGCGGGTTCATCGGTGAACGGTAGCGTATGGCGGGCTGCTCCGCACGTACGGCGCTGCCGCTATCTTTACGCCGTCATGGAACAGCTCGACCGACTCCAGCAGCTGGCGGGTGACCGGTACGCGATCGGGCAGGAGATCGGGCGCGGGGGGATGGCCACCGTCTATCAGGCGGAGGACCGCAAGCACGGGCGTCAGGTGGCGATCAAGGTCCTCAAGCCGGACCTGGCCGCCGTGCTCGGCGCCGACCGCTTCGTGCAGGAGATCCGGATCGCGGCGCAGCTCCACCACCCGCACATCCTCGGTCTCTACGACTCGGGCGGCGAAGGAGACGTGCTGTATTACGTGATGCCGTTCGTCCGCGGCGAGTCGCTGCGTGCTCGCCTGGTGCGGGACGGCCCCCTTCCGCTGGATACGGTACTCGACATCGTCGAACCGGTGGCGGACGCACTTGGGTACGCCCACCGACAGGGCGTCGTGCATCGCGACGTCAAGCCGGAGAACGTCATGCTCACCGAAGGGCATGCACTCGTGACGGACTTCGGGATCGCCAAGGCACTCTCGACCGCGACGGACGAGCCGCTTACGCGGACCGGCATCGCCATGGGCACGCCCGGGTACATGAGTCCCGAGCAGGCTGCGGGACTCGCGCAGGTCGACGGACGGAGCGACGTCTTCAGCCTCGCATGCATGGCCTACGAGATGCTCGTGGGTGCCGTTCCGTCGCGCTGGGTCACCGAGGCGGAAGTCCGTTCGGGGCGGTTCGCGCGGGCCATGGAAGGACATGTCGACGCGGTGCAGGCGCTCGGGCTCCCCGTGCAGCGGGCGCTGCTGCGCGGTCTCGCGATCGACGTCGACGGTCGGTTTCCGGTTCCGGAAGACCTCGTGACGGCGATGCGGGGATCGGACGGACCGCTGCGGCGGTTCAGCGATACCGAGGCGCAGGCCATCCTGCACGAGGCAGCGGCGCGCGAGGCGGTCGCGCCCACGTCGCCGGGGATGTCGATCGACACGGTCAAGCAGATCGCCCGGGAGGTGGACATCCCGACGGCGCACGTCGAGGCCGCGGTCGCCGGCATCGACCTGCCCGACGTGAAGCAGCCTCGGGTGCTGTGGATTCCGGCCGGACTGCACATGGTGCGCTCCGTGCCCGGCGAGGTCGTGGCCGCGGACCACGCAGACCTCTTGGAGCTGATTCAACGTTCGGTCGGTGAACCGGGACGGGTGGAGGCCGCCGTCGGCGACATGCTCATCTGGAGCACGGACACGCAGCAGGCAACCCAGCGCACCGGACGCGTCACGCGGGTCCAGATTACCCCGCGTCGCGGCGAGACGCGCATCACCATCTCGGAAGACCGCTCCGCAACCCTTGCCGTGGGTCTCGGGGTCGGGACGGCGGTCGGGGCGGCCGTGGCCGCTCCGATTCTCGGGGCGGGCATCGGCCTGGTCCCCATCGCCCCCGTCGCCATGATCGGGCTCGTCGGGATCGTGCGGTGGTTCCGCGTCCACGCGCGCAAACGGCGGACCCTGCTGGAGGGACTGATGCGTGCGCTCGCGCGGCGCATCGGCGGTCCGGGCGCGGCGCTTCCGGGTGTCGAGGAGCCCCTGTTCCTCCCCTAACGGCAACGGTTGACCCTGCTCTCCGGGGTGTCCATTCTCCGAAGGGACCACAGGAGGCACGCATGTACCGTACGCTCGTCACCATCGTCGTCGTGGGACTCGTGGCCTGGCCCGCCGCGGCCGAGGCGCAGAACCGCGACCGCCGGGCGGTCCAGCCCAAGAGCCAGACGGAGGCCGCCGGTTTCACCGCCGTCGAGCGCCAGGCGATCCTGCAGTACTTCGCCCGTAACCGGATGGAAGTACAGGCGCTGCCGCCGGGCATCGCTCGCAACCTGCAGCGCGGCAAACCGCTGCCGCGGGGCATCGCCAAGCGCGCCCTGCCGCAGGGACTGCAGTCGACACTCCCCGCGCGCGAGGGTCTCGAAGTGAGCATTCTTGGGGATCGCGTCGTCCTGCTCCAGGCAAGCGGATTGGTGGTCGATATCCTGGAAGGCGTGTTCAAGTAGGGGACCGTCGGCGGCCTGCGGCGAGCCGCTCGACCCTCTAGCTTTCCCGCGTGATCTTCCAGCGAGCGAAGGCCCGATGAGCGTCTCGAATGTCCCAGCCCGTGGTCCCCTCCCGAAGCCCGAGGGACCGGACGAAGCCCGCAGCTATCTGAAACAGGCTGCGTTTCCCGCGCCCGACGTCACCTCGGTGACGATGCGCGGGGAAGAGTTCACGTCGATCTGCCCGCTCACGGGACAGCCCGACTTCGGGACCGTCACGATCGAGTACCATCCCGGCGCGCACTGCCTCGAGTCACGGGCGCTCAAGTACTACCTGTGGTCCTATCGAGACGAGGGGGCGTTTTGCGAGGCGCTGGCCGCGCGCATCGCGGACGACGTCGTCCATGCCATCGCGCCGCGTCGTGTGCGCGTGACGGTGGAACAGAACGTTCGCGGCGGAATCGCGGTCGTCGCATCGGCGGAGCGCGAAGGGTGAGTTCGCGCGGGCCCGCCGTCGTTCTGCTGTCCGGTGGGCTGGATTCGGCGACGACGCTGGCGATCGCCCGTGCAGAGGGCTTCGAGGCGCACGCGCTGACGGTCGCATACGGGCAGCGGCACGCGGTGGAGCTCGAAGCGGCCGCTCGGGTGGCCGCCCATCTCCAGGCAGCGTCGCATACGGTCGTCCGCGTCGACCTCGCGGCCTTCGGCGGGTCGGTCCTCACGGGCGAGGGTAGGGTGCCCAAGCACCGCACGGCGGACGAGATCGGCACCGGCATACCCGTTACCTACGTCCCCGCCCGCAACACCGTGTTCCTCTCGCTCGCGCTGGCACGTGCCGAGACGTTGGGGACCGGCCAGATATTCGTCGGGGTGAACGCCGTCGACTACAGCGGCTATCCCGATTGCCGCCCGGAGTACGTGGCGGCGTTCGAGGCCGCGGCCAATCTGGCGACGCGCGGCGCCGTGGACGGGACGCTTCCGGTGACGATCAACGCGCCGCTCATCGACCTGTCGAAGGCGGACATCATCCGGCGCGGTCTCCAGCTCGGCGTCGACTACGGTCTCACCTGTTCGTGCTACGACCCGACCCCCGATGGCATGGCGTGCGGGGAGTGTGATGCCTGTCTGCTCCGGCGCCAGGGGTTTGCGGATGCCGGTGCCGTCGATCCGGTGGCGTACGTCGAGTCGGGGTCGACGCGGGCGTGACGTACGCGGTGAAGGAGCTCTTCCTCACGGTACAGGGCGAGGGCGCCAACACCGGCCGTCCGGCGGTGTTCGTGCGGTTTGCCGGCTGCAACCTCTGGAGTGGGCGGGAGGAGGATCGCGCCACGGCGGTGTGCCGTTTCTGCGACACGGATTTCGTCGGGACCGACGGCGACGGTGGTGGGGCGTTCGGCTCCGCGAGGGCGTTGGGCGCGGCGATCGCCAAGACGTGGGAGGTGGGTGACGCCGAGGGACGGCTGGCGCGGGCGCGGGCGGCGCTCCCGTGGGAGGGGCCCGCCGAGCGCTTCTGCGTGCTGACCGGCGGGGAGCCCCTGCTGCAGCTCGACACGCCGCTGCTCGACGATCTGCACCGGCGGGGCTTCCGGGTCGCGGTCGAGACCAACGGGACGCGGGCGGTCCCCGCAGGCGTGGACTGGATCTGTGTGAGTCCGAAGGCCGGTGCCGCGCTGGTGCAGCGCGCGGGGCACGAACTCAAGCTGGTCTATCCGCAGCCCGACCTGGACCCCGAGGACTTTCGCGAACTGCCGTTCGACCATTTCTTCCTCCAGCCGATGGACGGACCCGACCGCGACCGAAACACGGCGGCCGCCCGCGACTACTGCGACCGTCACCCGCCGTGGCGGGTGAGCCTGCAGATGCACAAGCTGATCGGAGTCCCCTGAGGTATGGAGATCTACCGCGAGTTCACGATCGAGGCCGCGCACCGGCTGCCCAACCTGCCTCCGGAGCACAAGTGCTTCCGGCTGCACGGGCATTCGTTTCGCATCGGGGTGTACATCGAGGGACCGCTCGATCCGCACACCGGGTGGGTGATGGACTTCGCGGACGTGAAGGCGGCGTTTCAGCCGCTGTTCGATGCGCTCGATCATCGGTACCTCAACGACGTCGAGGGCCTCGAGAATCCCACCAGTGAGGTCCTCGCCCGCTGGGTGTGGGACCGGCTGACGCCGGCGCTTCCCGGGTTGTCCCGGGTGATCGTGCGCGAGACCTGCACGGCGGGCTGCGAGTACCGCGGACCGGACACGGGATCGGTCGGACCCGCCCAGGGGTAACACCAAAGGTGGCCGAACGGCGGCTGCCGGCGCCCCTGTTATCTTATTGACCCCATGAGCCTGACACTCTTCCACCGGACCTCCATTGCCGAGGCGCGCGAGATCGTCCAGGGCGGTTTCGCGGATGCCAAGTGGCGCTTCGAGCACGAAGACCCGTCGGTGGGCGATCCCCACAAGGCGGTCGGCGTGTGGCTCAGTGATCGTCCGCTCGAGTCCGGGGAGGGGCCGCCCGGCGACGCCACGCTCGAGGTCCAGCTCAACGTCGAGGAGTCCGCGCTGACGCTGTTTCAGGTCGACGGCGTGCTGTGGGACGCTCGACTGTGGATCGTGCCGGCCGACGTCGTGAACCGGCACGCTGCCGTGAGGATTCAGAAAGTCGACCCCCGCAGCTCGTGGTTCCACGAGCAGCCGGAGGTGGACGAGGAAGAGCAGGAAGGGGAGGACCTCCCCGAGGACGTGGGCTAGGCGAACCCGCCCAGCTGCGCCTCCGCCGCCGCGATGTCGGCGTCGGTATCCACATCCAGCATGCGATCGACGGGCCATGGGACCGTTGCGGTCCGTACGCCGTCCAGTGACGCGAGCTGCGGCACGACGGGACCTGCGGCGAGTTGCGTCACGGCCGCGAACAGCGCACGAGTGATGAGCGTCGGTGGCGCGGTCGTCGTGCCGTACAGCGAGGCCACGAGGTCGGCGCGCTCGGCGGCGACGGCCCGCACCATGTCGGCGGTCACGAGCGGCATGTCGCCCAACAGCACGACGGCGCCGTCACAGGCCGCGGGGAGCCCCTCGATACCGGCGATCAGCGACTCGCGCTGATGCGCGGCGTCGCGCGACGGCGACCGGCGTGTGCACGGCAACCCGTCGAGCGCCGCCGCCGCCTCGGTGTCGTCGTCCCGGATCACCACGACGACGGGGTCGAGGCCCGCCTCGAGGGCCGTGCGGGTGATGCGCCGCAGCAGCGGCTCACCGGCGATCTCGACGGCGAGCTTGTTGCGGCCGAGCCGGCGGGAACGGCCTGCGCCGAGAACGATCCCCGCGATCATGCCGGCCGGAGGACGGGACCCCCACGCCGGGTGGCCACGATCTCGGCCAGCACGGCGACGGCGATCTCCTCCGGAGACCGCCCGCCCAGATCCAGTCCGATCGGGCCGCGCAACCGACGGCACTGATCGTCGGTGAGTCCGGCGGCCGTCAGGCGTTGCAGCCGGGCGGCGTGCGACCGCCGCGAGCCGAGCGCGCCGACGTAGAACGCCGCCGACCGCAGCGCGATGGTCAGCGCGGGGTCGTCGAACTTCGGATCGTGCGTCAGCACGCAGACGGCAGTCGTGGCGTCCAGCGTTTCTTCGGTGAAGACCTCGTCTGGCCAGCCGAGGAGGAGTCGATCGGCCCGCGGGAACCGCTCGGCGGCGAGGAAGGCGGCGCGGCCGTCGGCTACCACCGTGCGGTACCCGACGGCGTGCGCCAGGTCGACGAGCGCGACCGCAATGTGGACGGCGCCGAACACGATGATCGTCGGGGGCGGAGCGTGTACCTCGAGGAAGACCTCGTACCGGCCGTCCGGTCCCTGGTTGGCGAGCAACCGGCTCGCGCCGGACGCGAGGGCCTCGCGAGCCGCGGCCTCGACGGAGTCGCGGTAGGCCGCCCACGCGGCGGGCCAGTCGTCCTCGGGCGACCGTCCGGAGCCCGTGACGAGCAGGGCGCCCCCCGGCTGGTCGTCAGTCGGCAGGATCGTTGCCCGGCACGCCGGTCGTCCGCTGTCGAGCGCCGTGTGCAGGGCCGGCGGAACGCGCGGTTCCGCGAGCACGCGGATGCGACCGCCGCAGGCCAGGCCCAGCGACCACGCAGTATCGTCGGACACGCCGTACTCCACCACGTGTGCCGCGCCGGCTTCCATGGCGCGCTGCACCTCCTCGACCGCCGCCGCTTCGACGCACCCGCCGGACACGGATCCGGCGAAGCGTCCATCGGCGGCGACCACGAGGCACGCGCCGGGGGGGTGCGGGGCCGAGCCCCACACGGCGACGGTGACCGCGCGGCCGACCGCCGTGCCGCCCGACGACAGCTCGGCGGTCGTCTCCGCCAGCCAGGACGTCACGGGGCGTCGCCCCGGGCAACCCGGGCCGGGGCCTCACGGGCGAACACGTCCCAGAACTCCGCGACGGTGGTCTCGGTGAGTTTCCGCACTACGGCGCCGGCCACGCGCGCCACCATGCCCGTCGCACGCGTGTCCGTCGTCCACTCGAGCGACGTGCCCGTCCCGTTGGTCTTCAGTTGGATCGTGGATGTGGCTCGGACGTGCATGCCCGGCGCCTCGCCGCTCACGTGCATCGTGGCCGTGCGGGCCGGGGTCAGGTCGCGCAGGTGTACGTCGAGTGGAAAGTGCAGCGTGAACGGACCGATGGCGACCTCGGTCCGTACGAAGAAGTGCGTGTCGGTCACGCGCTCGATCGAGTCGATGCCGTCGGAGCAGTGTCCGATGAATTCGTGATCGAGGAGCAGCGGCCACACGGCCGCTGGAGGCGGCGCGAGGGGTGTCGTTCCGGTCAAACGGAATCGCATGGTTCGCAACGTAATGCCGGTGCCTCGGTGGCGCGCGGTCGAGACCGGTGGCGTTGCCCTCAAACGCCCGCGCGGTATCATACAGCCATGGCAACCCCGTCCGGTCCGTTCCCGCGCCTCTCGGGCAGCTACGGCGCGCTCAAGGAGGAGCAGTCGTGGCTCGTCACGGCGTCGCTGATGGTGATCGCCGCCGTGGCCGGCGGGGCCGCGCTCATGTACATGCGTCCGGTCATGGTGCCGTTCGTCCTGTCGCTGTTCTTCTTCTACCTGGTGGCGCCCTTTGCCGACCTGATGGAACAGCGGCTGCGGGCGCCCCGCTGGATGTCGGTGCTGGTCACGCTGCTGCTCGTCGCGGGGATTCTGGCGCTGCTCGCGCTGCTCATCACGACGTCGGCCTCCGGTCTCGCGGCGTCTGCAGATATTTACCGCGAGAAGCTCGTGGGCTTCGCGAGCCGGGCCTTCGCGTTGCTCGACCGGTACGGCGTCGACCTGGGGCAGGAGTCGTTCCTGGAATCGCTGGGGCAGCTTCCGATCAGTCGCATCCTCCGGACGACGGCCGGGACGGTCGTCGGGATCGTGACGAACGGCTTCCTGGTCCTGATCTTCGTCATCTTCCTCCTCATCGGTCGGCGGCCGCGGCGCACGCGCTCGGCGCTGTACACGCAGATCGACGCCAAGGTTCGGAAGTTCATCCTGACCAAGTCGCTGATCTCGGCCGCCACCGGCATCATGGTCGGCGTGATCCTGGCGATTCTGGGGCTCGACCTCGCCCTCGTCTTCGGTGTGCTGGCGTTCCTGCTCAATTTCGTCCCGAGCGTCGGCTCGGTCGTGGCCACGCTGCTGCCGCTGCCGGTCGCACTCGTGCAGTACGACAGTCTCGTCCCGGTGATCCTCGCGATTGCGCTGCCCGGTGCCGTGCAGATCACGATGGGCAACGCCATCGAGCCCAAGATCATGGGTGAGGGACTAGACCTCAGCCCCGTGACGATTCTCGTCGCCCTCGTGTTCTGGGGCATCATTTGGGGCATCGTGGGCATGCTGCTCGCCGCGCCGATCACCGCGGTGCTCCGAATCATCCTCGCGCGGTTCCGCACCACCCGGGCGGTCGCGGAGGTGCTCGCGGGACGGTTCCCCGGCGAGGTCGAGTCGAGTTAGGCGCCGCCGGGCGCCCCGCGCCTACAGGTAGGGAGCGGCCAGCCGTGCGAGCCCGTCCCGCAGCTTGATCGGCAACGGTCGGGCGTCCACGTCGGCCTTCGTGAGCCGTCGGGCGTCGGCCAGCTTGTCCTCGATGATGCCGCTGAGTTGCGCGACCAGCGCGCGATCGTAGCAGTCGACCACGAGCTCCCAGTTCAGCAGCAGACTGCGCGGATCCCAGTTCGACGAACCGATGAGGGCCCAGCCGTTGTCCACCAGCATGAGCTTGCTGTGGTCGAACGGCGCGGGGGTCGTGTAGATGCGGCAGCCGCGCTGCAGCACCTGCCAGAGTTGATGCGTGGCGGCCCACTGCACCAGCGCCAGGTTGCTCCGCTCGGGGAGCACGATCTCGACGGCGACGCCGCGCAGGGCCGCGACGTTCAGCGCCGAGATGAGCGCGGCGTCGGGCAGGAAGTACGGGGTCACGATCCGAACGGATTCCTGCGCGCACCCGAGGGCGCCGAGGTACACCAGGCGGGCTTTCTCGAAGTCGCCGTCCGGGCCGTCGGTGATCACCCGCGCGACGGTGTCGCCGACGGGATGCAGTTCCGGAGACCAGTGGTCTTCCTGGAGGATTTCGCCCGTCGTGAACGCCCAGTCCTCGATGAAGGTCTGCTGCAACTGCGAAACGACGGGCCCCTCGACCCGGAAATGCAGATCCTGGATCGTGAGTCCGTCGGGTGGGGTGTCCATGTTGCCCTGGCGCAGGTTCATCCCGCCCGTGAAGCCCACCCTCCCGTCGACGACCAGGATCTTCCGGTGGTTGCGCAGGTTGAAGTACGGCATACGCCACGGGACCCGCGTGCGGCCGAAGAGCGCCGCCCGTATCCCCAGCCGGCCCAGCGTCCTGGTGATCGGCGGGCGCGAGTAGCGGGACCCGACGGCGTCGATGAGCACTCTGACCTCGACGCCGCGCGCCGCCGCCCGTCCCAGGGCGTCCGCGAACATCTGCCCCGCGTGGTCACGGTCGAAGATGTACGTGGCGAGCGTGACCGAGCGGCGCGCGCCGTCGATGGCTTCGAGCATGGCCGGGTAGGCCTCGGAGCCGTTCACCAGAGGCACGATGGCGTTGCCCTGCGTCAGCGGGCGCCCGGAGACGCGGTCCAGCAGCCGGGCGAGGGCCGCGAGGTGGTCCGCATGGTTGGTGAGCGATACGCCGCCGCTCAGTCGCGGCGGGCGTTCGAACTCGCCCGACAGGAGTGCGGGCTGGCTGGCGCGCTGCTCGGACGCCTTCCGCTTGATCCGGTTGATGCCCAAGAGCGTATACGCGACGGCGCCGGCGACCGGCGCGAGCCAGATCAGTCCCACCCAGCCGACGGCGGCGCGGCTATCGCGCTTGTGGAGCACGACGTGCGCCGACGCGATCACATTCAGCACGATCGCGAGTACACCCGCGACGATGTGCCATGCACGATCCAGGACGACGAGAGCTGAGTCCACGCGCGGTCTCCCTCACCCACCCGACCGGGGCCCCGTGCCGCCGGCTCGCTCGAAAGGTACTACTCCGCTCGGAGGGGGGAGGAGCGCGGACCCCCCTGGCGCGCGTGGGCGTTCAGGGCGTCCGGTCGACGAAGCGGTCGGCCCGATAGACGGTGCCGTCGTCGGAGACGTTCTCGCGGCGATCGATGGTGATGGACGTCGGGAAGTGGAAGCGGTCGTCGTACGTCACGTCGAGCACGTGTGCGCTGGCGGCGAGCGCCTCCCGGATGACGTCGAAGAGATCGTCGATCGAGCCGTAGAATCCCTCGGCCCACGCCGGCACGGTCGTCAGGCTGTCATCCCAGACGCGCGCCGTGACCGCGCCGCCGTCGACCGTCACGAGCACCTTGAGGCTCGGGTCCACCCCGCAGAAGCAGCCGACGGACAGACGGTACGCGTACGCCTCGATGGCCTGCGCATTCCACGCCGCGAGTTCGGAGGAGAACGTGCGGGCGGACGGGTCGGTGAACTCGCCGCATCCCAGCGTCAGCGCGGCGACGGCGGGAGTGGTCGCATCGGTGGGAATACGCCCGCTCGCGCGCCGGCGTCACTGTGCGGTCAGTCGCGCGATCTCCGCTTCGGCGGCGATGTACCCGAACCCTGCCCACTGCGGGGACTCGAGGATGCGCCGCCACACCGCCTCGGCCTCGGCTTCGCGGCCATTGACGTAGTGCCAGGCGCCGATGCCGTACCCCACGGTCACGTTCGCGATCAGGTCGTCGCTGTTCAGCGCCGCCGTCAGGCTGTCGGCGGGCAGGCTGCCCTTGAACAGCAGGAGCAGCCGGTGATAGCTGCCGTTCTCGATGATGTCCAGGTCGACCGTGATGGGCTCGAGTGCGGCCCGCGCGTCGTCGTCCTCGCCGAGGCGGCGCAGGGTCAGATACAGCCAGTAGGTCGCTGCCACCAGCATGTCGGGGTTGGTGGCCACCTTCACGTCTTCCCGGTACGAACTCAGCGCCCTCGGAAAGTCACCGCGCAGGTAGTGTGCGAGCCCGAGGTGGTACCAGATGTTCGACTGCAGCGTGCTGGTCGGGATGTTGCGCGCGTTCGGCTGCCCGTCGGGCTCGACCTCGTCGGGCTGTCCCTGGACGAGCTTGGCGGCCACGGCAAAGTCGTCGATGGCGGCGCCGAACTCCCGCACGGAGATATAGCGGTGGCCGCGGTGGCGGAAGAGACGCGCGTCGTCCGGGTGCGCACCGATCGCGTCCGTGTACGCGGCGATCGCGGCGCGGTAGTAGCCCGGATAGGCGAGCCGTCGCCCGTACCAGATGGCGGCATCGGCGCTGGCCGGGTCGCGCGCGTAGGCGTCCCAGGCGTCCGCGAGCTGCTCCATCTGGCGCGTGCGCGTCTCGGGCGACGCGGTCGGAGGCGTGAGCGTGTCGCCAAGCAGCGAGACCGCCTGTGCCCCCGGACGGGCGTCCGGGACGCCCGACTGTGTGAGGGTGGGCTGCTCGCCACACGCGGCTGTGAGTGCGAGCAGCGCCGCCGTCGTCGTCACGGAGCGCACGGAGGGTCGTGTCATGAGTCGTCTCGCAGGCTTGGCGGCATCACGCCGATGGGTTCGCCCGTCGTGTGGGTGGCAATGCTGGGCTCGTCCTCGAGGTATTCCTCCCTGTACATCCCGATCAACTCGAACAGGTACGACAGGGCGAGGGGCCCGATCAGGAGACCGAGGAGCCCGAAGAAACGAATCCCGGCCAGCGCGCCCACGAGGGTCACGATGGGGTGGATCTTGGCCCAGTGGTTGTAGATGATGGGGCGGATCACGTTGTCGGCCCCGCCCACGATGATCACGCCGATCGCGGTCAGCGCGCCCGCCGCGACGTACTGCCCTCCGAACAAGAGGGCGGCCGCGCCGGGCACCCAGACCAGTCCGCTGCCGACGACCGGCAGGATCGAGACGACGGCGGTGACCACGCCCCAGAACAGCGGACTCGGCAGCCCGACGAGCCAGAACGAGACGGCCATGAGCAGTCCCTGCACCAGCGCGATCAGGCCCGTGCCGATCAGCGTCGAGTACGTGACGTCCCGGAACCGCGTCCGCAGCCGCAGCGTGTTGGTCTCGTTGAAGGGGATATATGGGGCCAGCCTCGTCCACGCCGCGTCCGAACGGAGCAGGAGGTAGTAGAGGCCGAACATGGCGATCGTGACGTTGAGCGCGACACGGGTCGCCGCCCCCACGACGTTGAGCGCGCTCGCACCGACCCACCCGAGCGCCGCTTCACCGAGCGTGACCAGCTGGGGCCCGAGGGCGAACGGTCCGACGCGCAGTTCGGAGAGTCGTCCCACCAGGTTGCTCTCGGTCGCGCGGCGGATGACGTCGTCGACCTCGCCCACCACCATGCCCGCGACCGTGAGGCTGGGCAGAATGAGGAGGATGACCGCCAGGACCACCGCGACGGCCGCGGCGACGGCGGGGCGCAGCGGCGGGCTCAGCCGTCGGAAAGCGGGGCGGAAGATCACGAACAGCACCGGCCCGCCGACGAGCCCCGTCGTGTACGGCCAGAGGGCGAACACGAGGCCGACGCCGAGGACGATGATCAGTCCCTGGGCAAGTCGCTGATGGTGGAGTCGGATCGTGGACATCGGGGCTGAAGATAAGGGCCGCTTCGCCTACCGGACAGACCGGCGACTGTCCGGCGTGGCGCCCCACGACTACTTTCCCCGGCCTATGCGCGAGCTGATAGCGGCGTGGTCCGGCGAGTCCGTCATCACGCAATACGACGCCCCGTCG
>JBDHIW010000046.1:0-13622 GCA_039587215.1 Gemmatimonadota bacterium
CTCCGCAAGCAGCTCCGCGGGCTTCTCGCCAGCATACGCGATGGGGGTCGCCACGCCCTCGAGCAGCTTCGCCTTGAGATCTTCGGCGCTGCTCGTCACAAACACTACCCAGAGGTTCTCGGTCTGGAGGTGCTTGCGAATCGCCCCGTTGACCTGCTCCGCGTCCAGCGCGCCGATCCCGGGCCGCAGCGAGGCCAGGTGCCCCGGGGCCGGCAAGTCATAGAACGCGTCGTCGACGGCATACGAAAGACGCCGGGAGATCGTGGATCCGTACTTGACCGAGTAGTTGTGGAGGAACTGCTTCGTCGCATCCACCTGCTCCGTGGTCAGCCCGTCGGTCACCAGCGCGTCGAACTCGCGCAGCGCCGCCCGCGTCGCGAAGAGCGTGCGGTCGTGCAAGTCCGTCGGCGACGTGCGCGAAATGGGTCGGATCCAGATTTCGAACAGATGGCTTCGCCGCGCGTAGTTGACCGGCGGCTGCTGCGTCGTATAGCCGCGCGGGAACGCCTCGATATAGGCATAGTCGCCGTAGTTCATGCCGCGCGCTTCGCGGATCACCTGGTACAGATGACTGAAGGAATTCCGGTGTTCACCGAACCAGGATGCTGCCGCCACCATGGCCCAGTAGTCCGCGTCGCCACGGCGCAGCGCGATCGGCGCACCAATAGAGATCGCCGTCGCGTCGGCGGGCTTCTCGACGATGATCACCTTCATCCCATCCGGCATCATCGGCGTCGGCGCCTCGAGGCGGTCGACCACGCCGTCCGGAAGCGCGTCGAAGTCCGCGCGGACCTGCGTGGCGAACCCGTCGGGATACCCTCCCCCGACCGCGACGACCAGATTGTTCCGGACGTAGTGCGCTGCGTAGAACTCCCGGACGTCGTCGAGCGTAATGCTGCGCACCGACTCCACGTACCCTTCGACGGGGTGTTCGTACCGGGTACCGCGATAGGCCGCCCAGAAGAGCACTTCCTTGGACAGTTCCTCGTCACGCGAGTACCGTCGGCTCCGCTCCAGGAACGCGAGAGTCTGTGTCTTCACGCGATTGAAGTCCTCTTCCGCGAATGCCGGCGCGAGCAGCGCGTCACGGAAGATCCCGTAGTACTCGTCGAGGTTGTCCCGGTGCACGCGGCCCCGGAACACCGTCATCTCCTTGTCGGTGCTCCCGCCGTACCCGGCGGCCATCGGGTACAACCGCTGCAGGATCGTCTGGTAGTCCATCGAGGTCGTCGAGCCGTCGCTCAGGAGATCCGCCGTGAGCGAGGCCAGCCCTTCTTTCCCGGCCGGGTCGTTCTGCGACCCTACCTGCACCCAGATGTTGAACGCGATGAACGGGGACCCCGGCTCCGGCATCGTGATGAGCCGATCGGTCTGCGCTACACCCGTCGACGTCCAGGCAAGTGCCGCGAACGCGAGCGCGAAGCGTCTCATTGGTCACCTCCCGTCGCCTGCGTCATCGTCATCACGGTCTTCGCGTCGTCCACCAGGAACTGGCGTGCCGCTTCACGGATGTCTTCGGGCGTCAGCGACTCCAGCGTGCGGTAGTACTCGTCGATCGCTTCGATGCCGCCGGTATTCACGACGAACGAGATCGTGGCACTCGCCACGCTGCCCGCCGTCTCCAGTCCCATGAGGAACCCGTAGCGGCGCGCGCGCTTCGTATCCTCGAGTCGCTGGGCATCAGGGAGATTCTCGCGCGCGTCAGCAATCGTCGCGGCGATGCGCTCCTCGACCGTCGCCAGGTTGGCCTCATCCAGCACGGTGGTGTAGACCGTCGCGAGCCCCGGGTCACGCTGCAGGCCGAAGAAGCCGCCCATCGCCTGGACCATGCGCCGGTCGATGACCAGCTCCTGGTACAGGGGCGACGTCGCTCCGAACGCCAAGGACCCCAGCACCTCGAGCGCCACGGCCGTGCGGTCCGTGGCGCTCCAGGCAGGCGACTTGTAGTTGACCGTCAGCGTCGGCAGCGTACGCCCCGGGTAGGTGATCACCTCGCGGCGCTCGCCCTGCTGCGGCGGCTCCACGGGAATGTCCGGCGCCTGGTAGCCGGGCTCCCAGTCGCCGTAGTGCTGCTCCAGGAGCGCCGTCGCTTCGGCGCGGTCGAAGTCGCCGACCAGCACCAGCACGACGTTCTCCGGCCGGTAGAACCGCTGGTAGAACGACTTGCTGTAGTCGTACCCCTCGGGCATCGCACGGACGTCGTCCTCGAACCCGATCGTCGTGTGCCGGTAGGTGTGCTCGTCGAACGCGACCTGACTGAGTCGCTCGTTCAGGAAATTGAACGGACTCATGATGCTCTGCATCTTCTCGCCGAGCACCGCGCCCGCTTCCGTCCGGAAGTCCGGCTCGTTGTACTTGAGCCGCTGAAAGCGGTCTGCCTCGAGGTCGATGACCTGCGGCAGGTATTCCGACGCCGTCACCAGGTAGTAGACCGTCATGTCGAGGCTGGTGAAGCCGTTGCGGTCGGCCCCCATCGCGCTCGTGATGGCGTCGTACTGCGGGTACTTCTCGGTGCCGCGGAACATCATGTGTTCGAAAAAGTGTGCGAAGCCCGTCTTCCCCTCCTCGACCTCATCCCGACTGCCCGTCCGCACGATCGTGTAGTGCGCGACCTGTCCGGGTGCGCCAGCCTCGATCATGTAGGCGGTGAAGCCGTTGTCGAGGCGGACCTTCTCGTAGTCGAAGGGGAAGACCCGTTCGCCCTGCTGGGCGGCCGCCGCGCCTGCGACCAGGCTCAGCGCCGCGAGGGACGTCAGGATCTTCATCGATCCTCCAGTTGAGAGACGCAGTGAAAGGTAGCGACGCGGACCGGCGGGCGAGACCGCGTCGGTGCGGGGCGCCCGGGCCGGACCCGCCCACCGAGGTTTGATCGAGGTCGGTCGAAACGCGTCGCGCGCGGAGGTCATGGGTCCCGCGTTGGTCCGCTGGCTGCGGCCCGGCCCACGTGGTACTATCGTGCGATCAACGCTCCCCGGAGGCACGGATGGATACGGCGATCACGGCTCTGCAGGTCATCGCGGCGCTCGGCATCTACAACGTGTGGCTGCTCCGCGCGGGCAAGGCGACGAACTGGCGTGGTGGGGACTCCACAACGATGGTCGAGGAGTTCGCCGTGTACGGCCTGCCGCCGATCGCCGTGCGCGTCGTGGGAAGTCTCAAGCTACTCTTCGCGACTCTGCTTCTCGTGGGCCTCTGGGTCCCGGTCGTGACGCGACCCGCCGCGCTTGGACTTGCCGCGCTGATGCTCGGTGCCGTTGCGATGCATGTGAAGGTGAAGGACCCGCTCGAGAAGTCGCTCCCCGCGGCCACCATGCTCGTGCTCTGTCTGATCGTGGGCCTGGTCTAGCCCCCTGCCCGCGGAGGGCCCTATGCAACGGCGTCGCCTGGGAAGCCGCGGCCCGACGGTGTCCAGCCTCGGACTGGGCTGCATGGGACTGAGCTTCGGCTACGGACCCGCCGTCCCGTACCACGACGGGCTCACCCTGATCCGGGCAGCCGTGGACCACGGAGTCACGTTCTTCGACACGGCGGAAGCGTACGGCCCCTTCACGAACGAGGAACTGGTCGGAGAGGCGTTGGCGCCGGTCCGTGACGACGTCGTGATCGCCACCAAGTTCGGCTTCGCCGGTGGCGTACCCCAGAAAGGACTGGACAGTCGACCGGAGAACATCCGGGCAGTCGCGGACGCCTCGCTGCGGCGACTCCGTACGGACCGTATCGACCTCTTCTATCAGCATCGAGTGGATCCCGGCGTACCGATCGAGGACGTGGCCGGGGCCGTCCGCGACCTCATCGCGGAGGGCAAGGTCCGGCACTTCGGCCTGTCCGAGGCCGGCGCCGGGACGATCCGACGCGCCCACGCCGTTCAACCAGTCACCGCGGTGCAGAGCGAGTACTCGCTGTGGTGGCGCGAGCCCGAGACCGCCGTGTTTCCGACCCTCGAGGAACTGGGGATCGGGTTCGTACCGTTCAGCCCCCTGGGGCGGGGCTACCTCACGGGCACGATCGACGGGCAGACCACGTTCGACCCCACCGACTTCCGTCACAACCTCCCGCGCTTCGCTCCGGACGCGCGGCGGGCGAATAGGGTCCTCGTCGACTTGGTCGCGGCGATCGCGACCTGCAAGGGAGCGGCGCCCGGCCAGATCGCGCTGGCGTGGCTGCTCGCGCAGCGGCCGTGGATCACGCCGATCCCCGGCACCACCAAGTTGCGTCGCCTCGAGGAGAACGTGGCGGCGGCCGGCGTGACCCTCACCGCCGACGACCTGCACGAGATCGACGAGGCGCTGGCGGACATCGACATTCTCGGGGACCGCTATCCCCAACACCTGCAGCAGACCGTGGATCGCTGAGGGCTGCGGGCACTCGGCGCACGAGGGAATGCGTCCTGCGACCGTGACGCGGCGGCTCCCAGTGGCAGCCGGCCGAGTCTGGGAGATCATGGCCACGCCGGGAGCGGTCGCGCGATATCATCCGTTCTGCTCGGACAATCCGGTCGTCATGTGGCCCGGTGTCGGCGCACGTGACACGATCTGCTACGCAAGCGGCTTGCGGCTTCACCGCCACTTCACCGTCTGGACCGAAGGAACCGGGTACGACCTCGATATTGGCAACGCGGCATGGGCAGACAGCCATGTGCGGTGGGCGCTCGAGTCCAAGACGGATAACGCGAGCGAACTCACGATCAGTGTCTGGCCAGGCACCTTCCGAGGGTATCCATCGGTGCTCCGGTCGGTCCTCCATCGCGGGTACGTTCGACCGTTGCTTCGCCGCTACCTTCGCGCAGTGCTGCAAGGGCTGGACTACCACCTGACCACCGGCCGCACCGTCGCGCCCGATCAGTTCGGACGCGTCTGGCACTTCTCATGAGGCCGTGACGGAGGGCTGGCCGAGCCCCCCGCGCCAACGCACGGAGGCCCCGCTGGAACGGGGCCTCCGAAAGTGACCGGGCTGGGTCTCGAACCCAGGACCTACGGATTAAAAGTCCGTTGCTCTACCAACTGAGCTACCCGGTCGGAAACACGTAACCTAAAGTAGCGAACACACCCCCGTCAGCCAGTTCGACCCCGGTTTGGACCGGCGGACGGTTTTGCTCCGGCGCTACGGCGTGATCGACACCGACAGCGACAGGTTTTCGACGGCGTACGCGAAGGAATTCCGCACCAGAAGCAGGTACGCCCCCGGGTCCAATGAGACGGTGAACGTCTCGGTGGCCACGACCGTGCCCGACAGCGACTCCTCGTCCGTCGTGCTTTGGACGACCACAGGGAGCAAGTTGCCGGCAGCCCCCACGCCGACATCGGTATCCCGATACAGCATCATGTCCACGTCCGCGATCGTCGAGGGGCCACCCCGAAAGCTCGCCGACACCGTGAGCTGACGCGCTACGTCCGCCACGTTGATCCGAAACCAGTCCACGTCGAACTGATGGTCGAGAGTCAGCGCGAAAGCGCCGGTCGAAATGGTCGGGGCGAGCTCACACAGATCGTTCTCCTCGTAGGCGTCCGGAGGGAACTGTGACACGTAGCCTGGGACGATCCGGGCTTCGTACGCCCACGGCTGCTCGGTGGCCCCGAGCAGTTCCACGAGGAGATCGACCGAATCGGCCGCGAAGTCGAGGAGCGGCAGCCGGATCACGTCGTCGCTGAAATCCCGGTTGAAGAAGATGGTCGCGCGATTGTACTCCGCCCGCAGGCCCCGGCAGTGAAGCACCGGCGCGCCGACGTACGCGCCTTGCTGGGCGTCCCACGGCAGCGTCATCGCCCGGACGCTCCAGTCGGGGGCGTCGCCCCGCTCGGCTGGGGCGCTCAACATGATGCTCGCCAGGCCGAACTGCCGTACCATACCAAGCCGCAGCTCCACGGTGACCGTCTCCGCGATGGGCCCAAGCCGATACCAATCGATGGGACGCTCCGCGCCGCCTTCGAGCGCCAGGAAGCTGCTCGAGAAGCCGACCGGGGCGTCGATGCGCACCGGCTGGATATCGTTCGGCTCGAACCGATCGGTCTGCAACACCGTCACCGCGGCATTGTCCGACGCACCCCGGTCGTGCAGGGCGACGACGTCCGACGCTTGCGCTGCCCCGACCGGCACGACAATCCGCAGGGTGTCCCGCGATCCGGCGACCCCCGGCTGTTGCGGAGCGAAGCTCGCGACCGGAGCCGCCAGACCTCCCACCGCAACCAGCGCGAGGCTTGCCGGATCCAGCGCGGCACCAACGATCGTGAGCGTGTCCCCGAAGCGCGCCGTATCGGGCGCGACGAGGTCGAACCGGACATTGTCGATCACCCGCACGGTCACGGAGTCCGGGATGGCGCCCTCATAGGTGCGCACCCCAATGGAGACGGTCGCCGAACCGACGCCGGCGGCCAGCACGGTCCCCGCGCTGTCGACCGCCACCACTGCCGGGTCGGACGAACTGAACGTGAAGGTCACGGCGGGTGCGGCTCCACCGGCAGAGGCGCTCACCGCCGGCTCGAGCGTCGTTCGTTCGCCCAGCAGCAGCTGAACCTCAGTCTGCCCCGCGTCGACGAGCAGTTCGGCACCCCGGTCCGTGGGGACGACGCAGGCGGCGGCCGCCAGAATCCACGCGAGGTGGCGATGCCTGGGCGAGGTCATGGCGACCGCCCCTCGACCGGCGGAACCGCGGCTTCGTCGACCCGAAGACGGTAGGGCCCCGGCAATCCGGACGCTTCGTACACGAGAACCAGGTACTGCCCAGCGTGCATCGTCCGCGCATAGCTCTCCCTAGGACCGGGACCGTTCAGAACGTCGACGATCGCGTTCTTGTCCGCGCGTCGCTCAACGACTACGAGCTGAGGATCGGTGAGCCCGTCCGTGCTCTCGACGTCGATCTGCACATCGGCCAACGACTCGTGTGCGAAGAAGTCCACGGCGTAGTACTGCTCCGCGCCGAGGGGATTCCCCCGCCCGCCGCCGAACGGCTCCACTTCCACGTAGTATCTGCCGCTCGCGGGCACGAGGTACCGCAGACGGCCGTCGAGAAACGGCGAAGGCAACACCTGGTCGCCCGTCAGGAGCGCACCAGTTTCGTCATACAGCCGAAGCCTCACGACGACGTCGGTGATCATCGAGGACCCCGGTGGCGCCCACGGCACCGTCCCCTGACTGCATCGGTCCGGACAGTCATACTTTCGAAAGCGATCCGCCGCCGCATATGCGCGCACGTCGACGTCGAGGAGCGTGCCCGCCGCCGCATCGATCGCGAACACGTCGATGTCCCCCTCAGTGTCGCGCAGCGCGGTCACGCGGCTTCCCGCGGTCACCAGCTGGGCAGCCGCAAACACGCCGTTGGGCTCTTGTTCCGGCTGCGGCGTGACGGCGAACGTGGGCGCTGCACCCCCGCCGACGGTCACGTCGTACCAGTCGAAATCCGTGATGTTGTCGAAGCTGAGATCGCGCGAGTTGGGCGACGGCGGGAACACCGTCGCGTCGGTGCAGGCATCGTTCTCCTCGAGGGCGTCCGGCGGAAGGTCCGTGTGGTATCCCGCCCGTGCCTCGAGACGGTAGCGGATGCGCTCGCCGACCGTCGCGGCCAGCACGTCAACCGTGTCCGGTTCCGTGTTGGCGAGCGCGATCGTCACCACGTTGCCCGCTCCCCGCACCTCATTGAAGAAGTCCGTGAGGTAGTGCACCACGGTCCGCAGGTCGCACGACAGACCGCGGTTCTCGACGGTCCAGTCCCACACGTCTGGTATGTCGGACCCGATGTAGTATCCCTCGAAGAGCGACGCGTACTGGATCGGCTGCGGAGCCAGAAACCGCAGTTCCGGCTCGCCCTCCACGAGCAGCCGCCCATCGAGAATCGTCGCGGTGATCGTGTGCGGACCTGCCGGAAGGACGATGCGCAACAAGTCCGGGTCCGTAGCGGACGCCGTGAGCGCATCGTTGACGTAGTCGCCCTCCGAGAGGTCGATCACCGGCAGCGGACCGCCGATCTCGAAGACGTCTTCCTGCGCAATCCTCAGCGTGCGGGCCGCCGTTCCTCCCCCGCGGTGCACCAGCAGGAGCTCACTCGTGGGCGGCACGACGGGCACGCGCAGCCGCAGTCGTTCCAAACCCTCCGGGTCCGCCGCGTCAGCGGGATCGTATCCGACCACGGCCGCCGGCACGGCTCCGATGGTGACGACGCTGAGCGATTCCGGCGCGAGCCGGAGACCGGACAGCTCGATCGTCTCACCGAAGAAGGCGTCGTTGCCCGGCCCCGAGACCTCGCCCTGAATGCTCCGTATGAGAATCCCGCGGGAGACCAGCACCGTCACCGAGTCGGCAATGCCCTTCTCGTAGGTCGCGACGCGGGCGAGGACACGTGTCTCGCCTTCACCCACCCCGAGGATGACGCCGTCCGCGGAGATCACCGCGATGTTCTCGTCGAGCGAGGCATACGCCACCGGCAGGTCGAGCGCGACGGAGTCCCCCGTGACCCCGACCGCCGGCACCCGCGCGGTGTCGCCCACGACGAGCGTGACCAGATCGACCGGAAAGTCGGCGCGTACCCCATCGCCTCGATCGGTGGGCACCACGCACGCCGTTGACGCGACCCACGCCGCGAGGGCCGCGGCGAGACCGCGGCGCCGCGCGAGCTCGAGCGTTCCACCGGTCGGGGCGAGCAAGGGTCTTGGAAGGGGGCGGCGGGCGAGTGTACCGGAACCGGTCACTAGAATCCCACCTGAGCTCCAACCTTCCCCACGAGCATTTGGATCGGGACGCCTGCACCCGCCACCGTGCGGTCGATGCGCTGCAGGTCGTACTCGGCCCGCAGTCCCCAGCGGCCGTCCGGCGTCCCGATCCACGTGCCGACCCCGATCTCGAACGCGAACCCCGCCGAACCGCCGCCGCTGAACCGGGGCGCGAGGAGATACGCCCCCCGAACCCACACGCGTGCGAGCCGCGCGAGGCGGTTGTCTGAGATCAATCCGATGCGGAAGAACCCGACATCCTGCGCCGCGAAGTCCGGCGTCGCGCGACGCCCCGAAGCTCCGAGCTGCACGCCAATAGCCGGCACGACCGTGTAGGTCGCCCGAAGATCGAACTCCTTGACGGTGAACCCCTGGGATGCGACTTCGGGGTTCCTCGGGTTCGCCTTCGCGGAGAACGCCTGCACGTCGAGCTGGAACCGTCCGCGCTGAACCCCCAGCGCGCCGCCGAACCCGACGCCGCGGAACTCAAAGTCGCTGCTGACCTCGCTGTGGTTGACGATGACGACCTGGGGCGCCAGCGTCACCGTCTGTGCGTGTGTCACGCCGGCCGTCGCCAGCACGAACACGCCGAGAGCCAGGATGCGCGTCATTGCCCACCTCGCTCAGCGGCGGTCGACACGACGGTCAGCAGCGTCTGACGCCGTCGCTCGGCGTTCTCCTCGGCGATCTCGCGATTCCGTTGCGCCAACTGATCGGCGATGAGTCGGTTGTACCTGATGTTTGCCTCGACGGGACGCGGATCCGGCCGCCTGAGTGTCGTCAGGACTCCCGCCGCCAGCGCGGTGATGGACACCCCGACTGCCGGCGTCTTCCATCCACCTCCCAGCCCATCGTCGGCAATCGCCAGTGCCGCACCGGTGCCCAGTCCCGCCGTGAGGAACGCGATGCCCAGGGGTCGCCAGTCACGCGGCGGCGACTCTTCCTCCGGCAGGATGCTGTAGCCGGGGAAGCTGGTGAGGTGAGGAACCGTGTCCACCGGCTGGTGCCGAATCTCCAAGGGGAGATTTCGTGCGAACTCGTTCGGTCCCTCGCGCGCCGAGACGATCATGGTGTAGCGACCCGGCGGAAGCGGCTCGACGCCATCGCGGAGGAGATCCCACCGGAATCCGCCGGTACCGGCCACCAGTTGCGAATCGACGACCATGTCGACGCCCTGGCCCAGCAGGCGCGTGACGACGCGGGCGGGCCGGGACACGCCGAAACGAATCGGCACGCTGCCCTCCCCGCCGATGAACGAGTTGCTGTCCACCTCGAGCTGCCGCACGACCAGCACCTGCCCCAACGCCGAGGTGTACAACGACGTGATGCGCGGCGACACGCGGGCGACGTCCGGCTCCCGATCCGGGTCCAGGAAGATCAGCTCCTGAAACGCGCGAACCGCCGCGTCGTTGGAGTCCAGCGCCGAATACGAGAACGCGAGCACTTCGTACGCACGGACGAGGTCCTCCTGACTAAGCCCCGCCCGCACCGCCTCCAGCGCGGCCTGCAGCGCCGCGGGGAAGTCCAGCCCCGCGTACGCCTCCTCGGCCTGCTGGACAAGTGGATGTTGTTGTCCCGCGAGCGGCTGCGTCACCGCCACCACGAGACACAGGGCCACGATCATGCGTATGCGGGCCATCCTAGTTTCCCCTCGGGATGAGGATCTTGGTGCGGCGATAGGTGTTGCCCGGCACGACGTCGATCGTGTCGACGGCGGTCACGAATCCCTCTCTCCGGACTTCCACGATGTGCACGCCGGGCGTCAGCGGGTGATTCACCACCGGCGTGTCGCCGACGCCAACGCCGTCCACATACACGGTGCCGAACGGATCGGAATTGATGATCAGCGACCCGAGGCGCACTGCCGGCGGCTCCTCCGCCTCGGGCGTGCTGGGCTGCGGGCGCGCTGGAGCGGGGGCGGTCGTTGCTGCGGCGACGGGAGCAGGTTCGGTCTCCGGCGGCGGATCGGATGCGACGGCCTCCGCGGCGGGCCCCGCGCTGTCCAGAGCCGTCGGCGGCTCGGCCACCACGGTCTCCACCGGTCCCGTTTCGGTCGTGCTCGGCGGCGCGGCCGAGTCGCGGCTCAGGAGGAACCACCCTCCACCACCAGCCAGAACCGCAACGGCCGCGGCTGCCATGACCATGCCGCGCTTCCTGCCCGCGCCTTCCGCCATGGTCGGCGTCGGCGTCGTCGGCGTCGGCGTCACGGTGGGGACCGAATCCGCCGAGGCCCTCGGCAACCCACCGACCGACGCCCTCAGCGGCTGGTCCGGGAGTACCGCCGTCGCAAACTCCTCCATCGACGCGAAGCGCTCGTCCGGCTCCTTCGCGATCGCGCGCTGCACCGCTGCGGCCACATAGTCGGGCACATCGGGCCGGAGTTCTAGAATCGGCGGCAAGTCTTCGTAGATCTGCTTGTAGATGAGCGCGTGGAGCGACGTCCCACCGTACGGCAGTTCACCCGTGAGCATGTGGTACCCGGTCAGCCCGAGCGAGTACTGATCGCTGCGCGCGTCCAGCTCGACCCCCTTGGCCTGCTCGGGACTCATGTAGTTCGGCGTTCCCACGACCTGACCCGTCGCCGTGATCTGCGTGGCATCCTGCGCGGCCTTCGAAATACCGAAGTCCGTGATCAGAACACGGCCCTCTTCGTCAATCATGATGTTCGCAGGCTTGATGTCCCGGTGAATCACCCCGCGCCGGTGAGCGTGTGCCAGCGCCGCGGCCGACTCCCACAGCACCCGCTGACAAAAGTCCACCGGGAGCGCACCGGCTGCGACGAGATCGTCGAGCCCGCGACCGGACACGAACTTCATGATGAAGTAGTAGAGGTCGCCGGAATGATCGACGTGGTGGATCGGGATGATGCCCGGGTGGTCGAGCTTGGCCGCCGTACGGGCCTCCCGCTCGAAACGGCTCACGAGCGTCCCGTCGACCAGCTCCGGTGGAAGCACCTTTACGGCCACCGTACGGTCGAGCCGCTCGTCATGCGCCTTGAACACCGCCCCCATGCCGCCGCGCCCCAACAGGCCCTCGAGCCGATAGCGCTCACCCAACGCATTGGCGAGACGGGTCTGGAGCGTGGTAAGGGAGATGTCCTCGCCCCCCAACCCTCCAGCCGTGGACGCACGGCTCGAACCGCACGCCGTGCAGAAGTCGGCACCCTCTGCAAAGGGTGTCCCGCACGACGGGCACTCGGTTGGGAGCTGCTGGATCTCGTCCATCGCTCAGTTCGTCTCGCTGCCGCTCACGGGCACGACCTCCAGGGGACGCGTCGGTCCTCCCCGGGCCTGAACCCCGGGGCCATCGAGGGGATGACTAACCTGCGTCCGCGTTGGGAATGTCCCATCTTGGCGGGCAACCGGATCGGAGTCAATGCCGCGGTCGGGGCAACGCGGCCACCTGGCGGGACGCATGGAAGACTCGAATCCTGCCGCACTATGGCACCGGGTCAAAGGTGACCTGAAGATCGACCTGCTCCAGCGATCGATAGAACTCGTTGTGTACGAGCAGGAAGTAGTCTCCGGGCGGCACGACGACCTGCACGTCTTCACCGTCCTCCTCGAGGATCACGATCGGCAGTTGATTCAGGTGCGTGCGGGACGGACCGCTCGCCCCGGCACCGGTCGTCACCACGGTGTCGCGGAAGACCGTCACATCGACAAACGCTGAGGAGGCGCACCGCACACATTGGCGCGCGATGGTCAATAGGTGGTCACCGCCCGTAATCGAGAAGCTGAACCAATCGGCATCCGAATTCGAGTCGATGGAGAGCGAGCCTGAAAACGGCGAGGTCAGGGGCGTGGCCGCCTCGCAGTAGTCGTTCTCCTCGTACGCATCTGGGGGAAAGTCGGAGACGTATCCCTCACGAATCGCCATCTGGTAGGGCACGGGCTCGACGGGGTCGCCCTCCAACTCGACGATCACGTCGACGGAGTCGAACGCCGGGTCGAGAATGGGGAAGGACAGCACCTGGTCGGTGGCGTCATCGTTCACGAAAACGGCGCGTCCCTTGGTCGCCCGCAGACCGCGGCAATACTGGATCTCATCGTCGCTGGCGCCCCACCGCAGCGTCTCGTCGCGGCTCAGGCGCGGCGCCGCGAGGGTCACCCTTCCGAACTGGCCCTCGAGGGGGAGCCCGAGCTTCACCTCGACGGTGAAGCTGCCCGTGATGTCGACCAATCGGTACCAGTCGAACGCGTCGGCCGGTTCGAAGGCCAGCTGCGGGTTGTCGATGGCAAAGGGGGCCGACAGTCGCGCCGGGACCGAGTCGTTCGGCTCGTACAGATCCTGCGGAACGATCGTCATCGGCCAGGAGGCCGACCCGCCCGTGCGGTGAAGCACCACCAGCTTGCTGCTCACCGCACTGCCCGTGGGCGTGAACACGCGAAGCGTGTCCCGGGATGCCGGCACGCCCGGGTCGGCCGGCGTGTACGACGCTGCCGGGGCCGGCCACCCGCCGACGGCCAGCACGATGAGTTCGTCGGGGTTGAGCGCCGTCCCTACCATCGTGAAGACCTCTCCGAACCGCACGACCGTCGGCGACACCTCGTCGATCGCCACGCCCTCGACGACGACGAACGACACCGAGTCCTGACCCGCCTGCTCGAAGGCCAGCAGGGACGCCGAGACGGTGGCCTCTCCGACCCCCGTCGCCAGCACGCCACCCTCGGCGTCGACCCGCACGACGTCGTCGTCCGACGACACGTAGCGCAGGCGAAGATCGGCCGACTCGGCGCCCGAGACGACCGTCGTCAACGTGAGCCGCTGTCCGACCACAAGCCGCTGTCCCGCATTCTTGATATCCACCTGTAGTTGCGACACCTGTTCGGTCGGGAGACCACAGGCAAGCGCGATCACCGCACCCAACACGAGGATTCCGCGCGGTACGCTCATAGCGACGCGCCCGACGTGCAGGTTGCG
>JBDHIW010000257.1:0-2920 GCA_039587215.1 Gemmatimonadota bacterium
GGAAGTCGTGCGACTTCCAGTAGTTGCGAGCCCCCGGAGTCAGGAGCGGGTCGAAAGCCTGTTGGAAGTCCGCGAAGGGTGCCGGTCCGATCACGTCCGCGATGGGGTTGCCGACAGCACGCAGGGGCGCCAACGCCTGCTCGCCGTCCGCGATCGCGCCGACGTAGACGGCCGCCAGCACCAGCACGGGCGTGCCGTGCACGTCTTCCGGGAGGAACGGCAGGGGCGGCGCCTTCCGCATGACGACCCACACGGTCAGCTCATCCGGCGCCTGCGCGGCGAAGTCGCGATAGGCTCGGAGCACCGCCGGCGCATCGGCAAACGGGTGTACGATGAGGCCCGCGAGCACCTCCGGGCCTACGGGGTGCAACTGGAACTCGAATTCGGTCACGATACCGAAGTTCCCGCCGCCGCCGCGAATCGCCCAGAACAAGTCGGCGTGCTGGTCGGCGCTGGCGCGGACGACTTCTCCCGTTGTCGTGACGATCTCCGCCGACAGGAGGTTGTCCACGGTCAGACCATGCTTGCGGGAGAGCCATCCGAAACCGCCGCCGAGGGTCAAGCCCGCGATGCCGGTAGTCGAGTTGATACCCACCGGGGTTGCGAGCCCGTGAGCCTGCGTGGCGGCGTCGAGCTCGCCGAGCGTCGTGCCGGGGCCGGCGGTGGCGCGCCGGTTCTCGGTGTCGACGACGACGTCATTCATGCCGGTCAGCGATACGACGATCCCACCGTCGCAGATCGCGTTGCCGGCGATGTTGTGCCCCGCTCCGCGGACGGCGATGAGGAGACCATGGTCGCGGGCGAACCGCATGGCACGGACCACGTCTGCCGTCGTGGCGCATTCCGCGATGATGCCCGGCCGCTTGTCGATCATCGCGTTCCAGATCGTCCGGGCTTCGTCGTACTGATCGGAATCCGCGGTGATGACGGAGCCGTGTAGGTCTGCGGTGAGGCCAGCGACGGCTGCCGCAGGTACCGCTGTCGAGCCGCCGTCGAGTGTGGTCATCGTGATGTCGGACATGCGCACCTCGTGGTCGGAGGGGGGATGCATACTGCATGGCGTGCAGCGAACTCTCTGATATGCCGCACGGGAGCAGAGTGCGCTAGGGCGGTGGAGCTAGCGCATGACCGCCTTGGGTGTCCGGTCGACGTTGAACAGGCCCCAGTGCTTCTCGGCGCCCAGCGGGTTGTTCGGGTCGCCCTTCCACGGCTCGTCGAACGCTTCGAAGAAGAACACGGTCGTGCCGGTCTCCCGCCCCCACGCGTCCATCTCCGCGAAGTAGCGCGTCTGGTGCGCCTCGCTCGCGCGCTCGCCGAATTCGTTCGCAACCGTGGCCCAGCCGGCCTCCATGACGACGAGCGGGAGGGCGGGATGTGCCGAGCGCACGCCGTCGACGTTCTTGATGGTGTAGGGCAGGCCCTCGTCGATGGTCTTCTCCTCCCACACGGCATAGGTGTGGACGCCGAGGAAGTCGACCTCCGCGGCGAGAGTGGCACCGTGCTCGGTCCACCACGCGTAGTTCTCGGCGACCGTCACCGGCTGTGCGATGGCGGCCTTGACCTGGCGCACGTAGCCGATCACCCGCTCCAGGGGGACCATGTGATCGGTCCACTCGACGAGGGCCTCGTTGCCCACGTTGACCGCGATCACGATGTCGCCAAACTCACGGGCCAGCGCGATGCCGCGGGCAATCTCCGCCTCGTTCGCGATGACGTTCGCGGCGAGTTGCTCGTCGGGGATCGGCTCGTCGAGCCACGGGCACCCCTCGTGGTTGCTGAACTCCGCATCCAGCCAGATGCCGAGCACGACCCGGATCGGCAGCGCGTGCTCCTGGATGAGCTCGAGCGTCTGCCGCGTATTGTCCTGCGAGTCGTACATGCGGATCAAACGGAAACCGTGGGCGGTCAGGATCTCGAGGTCCTCGAGGATCTCCGCGGCGGTCGGATTCACGGCTCCGTCACCGCGATCCGGGTGCTGTCCCTCGCGGAAACCGGAGTACGCCACGGCCATCACCTCGCCGGCCAGGAGCCCGTCGGTGAAGACCGGTGCATCGGAGGCGGCGTCGGGAGTCGGGGCGCAGGCGAACACGGTCAGCACGACCGTGGTGGCAGCAAGCAGGCGGACCATACGGCGACTCCTCATCATCCCATCCTCGGCACAAGGCGAACGGTGCGGTGTGGCTGCGGAACTCCGAAGAATTCTATCCGCGGCGCGCGTTGGTGTCGACGCGGCAGCTACCCGGCGCTGGAGCCCGACGGGCCGGCGATGCAGTTTCCTTCGTCATGACGGCCTATCGCTTCCGGCTGCGATTCCCCGAGTCCGACATCCCCCGCTGGTCCAGGGCGTACGGGTACGGACAGGGCGACCTCGCTCGCTCTGCGCTCGTCGCGGCGATTCGCTCGCGCGGGTACCTCACCCGCCGCGACCTGATGGCCATGTGCTACTGGAAGTCACCGCGCACGCAGCCGCGCGTCGCGACGAACGACAGCGCGACGGTCCAGGAACTCACGCGCGTCGCGCTGGCCACGAGCGACGAGGAGGCGAAGATGGCGCTGCTGCGTCAGTTGCACGGCGTCAGTTGGCCCTCGGCGTCGGTGATCCTGCATTTCTGCGACCGGCGGCCGTATCCGATCCTCGACGTGCGCGCCCTGTGGTCGCTCGGCTACGTCACGCCGCCGCGCTACGACTTCCCGTTCTGGTGGGCCTACACGGACTTCCTGCGGCGGCTGCGGCGGCGCACAGGGCGGCATATGCGTACGATCGACCGGGCACTCTGGCAGTACTCCGCGGAGCGGCAGCCGTAGGGAGGGCGAGCGAGAGTCGGTTCAGGGGCCCTCGGGGACGTACCACACGTCACGCTCGAGGTCGACGGCGCCGCCCATCTCCTCCTGCACGACGCGGTCCACGATGAACACCCCC
>JBDHIW010000258.1:0-2906 GCA_039587215.1 Gemmatimonadota bacterium
ACACGAGCGGCAGCGGCAGCAGCCGCGGGACCTACGAGGTCCTGCGCAAAGCCGGTGCCGCGGCCAAAGAGATGCTCGTCGCCGCGGCCGCCGCGCGGTGGAGCGTGGCGCCTGCAGCGTGCCGCGCCGAGTCCGGTGCGGTCATCCACGACGCCAGCGGCCGGCGCCTGACCTACGGCCAGCTCACCGAGGCCGCCGCCGCCCAGCCTGTCCCTGAGGATCCGCCCCTGAAGGACGCCGCGGACTTCCACCTGCTCGGCACACCGATGCGGCGCGTCGACGGGCCCGACATCGTGACCGGCCGAGTTCGGTACGGGATCGACGTGCGCGTCCCCGGCATGTGCTTCGCCAGCGTCGAGCGTGCACCCGTCCTGGGTGCGAGGCTCGTGCGGTTCGATGCCGATCGCGCGCTGCAGCAGCCTGGCGTGCTGCATGTGCTCCCCGTCACGAACGGGATTCAGCATGGCATCGCCGTCGTCGCCGAGCACACATGGGCGGCCATGCGGGCCCGGGCCGCACTCGACATCGAATGGGATCTCGGTCGGGAACGGACGTTCGACTCCGATCGGTTCATGGCCGACCTGCCGAGCCGCATCGACACGGGTGACCAATACATCGTCCGCCACGAGGGCGATGCGTCCGGGGCACTCGCATCCGCCGCAGTCCGTCACGAGGCGACCTACCTCCTCCCCCTCCAGGCGCACGCGCCGCTCGAGACAATGAACTGCACCGCCGACGTGCGGCCCGACCGGGCGGAGTTTTGGGCGCCGACTCAGACGCAGCACCGGTGCATGGAGCAGGCAGTGAAGGTGACGGGACTGCCGGAGGAGCAGATTCGGATTCACGCCGCCCTGATGGGCGGCGGCTTCGGCCGGCGGCTTTTCGCAGACTATCTGGCGGAGGCTGCGGAGATCTCCAAGGCGATCGCGCGACCGGTGCAGGTGGTCTGGACCCGCGAGGACGAGATCCGACACGGATACTTCCAGCCCAGCACCGCCCAACGCCTCGAGGGAGGGCTCGATCCTTCCGGGCGTCTCGTCGCGCTCGTGCATCGCGGCACGGCGTCCGACCTCACGATCTACGACATCCATGGCGGGCGCGACCTGTACGGCGACACGCCGGCTGAGCCGAAGGCACCCGACCACTACTCAAGCGGCATCAGTCCGTGGGGCGCATTCGACAACCCCTATGACATCCCGCACCTGCAGGTCGACGTAACCGACGTGCCGAGTCCCGTCCCTTACGGCCCGTGGCGAGCGGTGGAATACCCTTCGACGGTCTTCGCACGCGAGTCGTTCCTCGACGAGCTGGCGCACCGTTCCGGGCAGGATCCGCTCGCATTCCGGTTACAGACGATTGGCGAAAGCGAGCGGATGATCGGCCCAATCCCGCTCGACCGCGCGCGGTACGCCCACGTACACCGGCTGGCAGCCGAGCGGTCGGGTTGGGGGCAACCGCTGCAGCCGGACGGCCGGCAGCGCGGGCGCGGGATCGCCGGCAACGTCTACCACGGCGGGAGCTACATCGTCCAGGTCGCCGAGGTGTCCGTGGCCGACGACCTGTCGGACCTCAGGATCGAGCGCATCACGTGCGTCGTCGACTGCGGCATCGCGCTGAACCCGTTGGGGATCACCGGGCAGACCGAGAGCGGCATCGTCTGGGGGTTGTCGTACACCCTGCACGGGAAGATCGACTTCAAGGAGGGACGGGTAGTCCAGCGCGGGTACCGGGACTACCGTGTCCTCGCGATGGATGAGATGCCCGCCCTCGACATCCATGTCGTTCCGAGCCGCGAGCGTCCCGGCGGATTCGGCGAGCACGCCGTTCCGATGGTGGCGCCAGCGGTCGCGAACGCCGTCTTCGCTGCGACCGGTATCCGCGTGCGCCGTTTGCCAATCACCGGGGCCGCACTCGCGGCCGCCAGCTGAGTTGGCCTGCCGAAGAAGGGCCTGACGAAATGCCACATGTCGCGCTCGCCGCACTGACCGTGCTCGCCGTGCTCGCCCCACGTCAACTGGCGGACGAGACCCACCCCGGCTACACCTGGCACGATCTCGGCCATGGCATCTACGTCCACGCGCAAGACGATCCCCTGGCCGGTCCGATCGACGGCAACTCAACGGTGATCGTGACCGATCGGGACGTTTTCGTCATCGATACGCACATCAACCCGGCTGCCGCCCGTGCGGTCATCGCGAAGATTCGCTCGATTACCGACAAGCCCGTGACGCATGTCGTGAACACGCACTGGCACGACGACCACACCAATGGGAATCACGCGTTTCGTAGAGCGTTTCCCGACGTGAAGATCCTGGCCCATCGGGCAACACTGGCCGCGCTCGAGCGGGAGTGGCAGCCCATGGAGGACCAGCGCCGGGCGGCGTACGCATCAGCCACCGACGAGGAGATCCGCATGGCAGCGGATTCGATCGAGGCTGAAGACCCCCAGCGCGCGATCGGGTTCCGCATGTACGCCGACTACAAGGCCGCTCTGGAACCCGAGCTACCGACGATGGAGCTCATCTACCCAGACGTGGTCTTCGACGACCGGATGACGTTCGAGCGCGGCGGCCGCACCATCGTGCTCCAGTGGATGGGGCGAGCCAACACAGACGGCGACCTCTTGGTCTGGCTCCCGGATGACGGCGTACTCGTCACTGGAGATGTGCTCGTCGCTCCAGTCCCATACGCCTTCGATTCGCCAATGGTCGACTGGATTGCCACACTGGATCGGATCGCGGCACTCGGTGCTCGGACAATCGTTCCTGGGCACGGCAGCGTGCAGCACGACATGGCGTATCTCGAGTTGGTGCGCGCCCTCCTCGATCGAACCGTCGCAGCCGTGCGCGACGCAAACGGCACTGGCGCAACATACGACGATCTCGCCGACATCGTGGATCTGTCCG
>JBDHIW010000259.1:0-5018 GCA_039587215.1 Gemmatimonadota bacterium
CGGCGGCCGCGGCGAGTGCCGTGGCCGCGGGCACGAGCGGCGGCCTCTCCGAGGGGGACATCATCGCGGCCTTCTACGCGCGGTTCTACTCGGTGGTGAACCTCGTGGGGCTCCTCGTGCAACTCTTCGTCGTGTCCCGCGTCCTCAAGTTCTTCGGTGTCCGGATCGCCGTGCTGGTGCTGCCGTCGATCGCGCTGCTGGGGTACGGGATACTCGCCTTCGTCCCGGTGCTCGCAGTGGTCCGGTGGGCGAAGACCGCGGAGAACGCGACCGACTACTCCCTAAACAACACAGTGCGCAACGTGCTGTTCCTACCCACGACCCGCGAGGAGAAATACAAGGCGAAGCAGGCCATCGACGCGTTCTTCACGCGGGCCGGCGACGTCCTCCAGGCCGCGCTGGTCTACGCCGGCACGACGTGGCTCGCCTTCACGACCCAGCAGTTCGCCATGGTGAACATCGCGTTGGCGGGCATCTGGTTGGCGATCGCCGTCGCAGTCGGCCGACGCTACGTCAGGCTCGTCGCCGCGACGAGCTAATCGCCGTCTTCCTCGCGCCGTTTGCGGAGCGCTTCGAGGTTGAGCGCGATCGACTGGTTCGAACCGAGCAACGCATCCACGACGTCTTTGGTCGGCCGACGCGGCCGGTCACCGGGGCGGTCGTCATCGAGGAACGGCCACAGCGGACCGCGCACCGCCTCCGGCAGCGCGGTCTCGAGGTACTCCAACGCCGTCCCGCGTAACATCGGATCGTTGGTGTGCAGCCCGTGGAACGCCGCCTTGAGCGGCGCCCGGGGCAACACGAGCGCCAGCAAGGTGAACACGTGCTCGAGACTGCGGTCTGCCCGATCACGGATGACCTCGTCCATCACGGGCGACCACTCCTCGTCGTCGAGCTGATCGAGCAGGCGCCGGCTCTCCCACACCCCCTTATCGACGGCGACCTCACGCCGGACCGCCGCAGTGACGACGTCCAGCCCGACCGTGATGCCCGGGTCCGCCCCCTTGATGCGGTTCAGCGCCCGGCCACAACGGTACCGAACCTCGAAGCGGGGATCCGCCAATCCGTCGAGGAGCACGCGGACCACGCGCGCCGTGTGCACGTCCGCCAGCACCAATGGGATCCGCCTGCGCACCGTGAACTCCTCGTCCGCATCCAACAGGTGGTCCTCCAGTTGCCCCACGTGACGCGCCGCCACGAGCCGCAACGCCGCGATGGCATCCCGCGCGACCTCGTTCCACGCCAGGAGACCGATCGCCTGGGGGACGAGTCCGGGAGTCAGCGTCCCATGTCCGAGCGCCGACCGGACCCGCTCGCCGTCGCGCGACCGGAGCTCGACGGCACGCGCCACCTCGGGCTCCAACGCGCCGGCGGCCGGCGCCTCCTCACGCCGCGGTTCGTCTCGCGGAGGCTGGGTCTCGACCGCCGCCCGCAGCACGGACAGGTCGACCGCGCCGAGCGTTTCCATGAACGCGGTCCGGGTGGTGAGATCGGTGATCTCCTTGACCTCGAGGTCGTTCGCCTGCGACAGCAGGCTCCGCTCGAGTGATCGCACGTAGCCGCGGTGCAGACGTAGCGAAACCCAGAACGCCACGGCCGAGAACGCGATCGCGAGCCCCAGCATGACGGGCAGCGCAGCCGTCACGGTCATGAGCAGCACCCCTTGGACCAGCACGCTGCCCACGACATCTCCGAGACGAACCACGCCGACGTCGATGAGACTCTTCGTCGCCCGCTTGTCACGGGGGGAGAGCGGCGTGAAGAGCACCTCGAATGCCGAACGGTAGAGCGAATTCCGGGTGACGATCTCGCCGACCCGCGCGCCGGTCGCTGTCCAGAGCCCCGGCGCCACCAGCGCTCCGGCACCGCCGACAGCGGTCACCGCCGGCAGGAGCGAGGCGGTGCGTGCGAGCCCGAGCCGCTGTAGCGCCGGACGCGTCGCGAATGCCTGCAGACCCACCGTGAGCACACCGATCCCCGTATAGACCACGGCAAAGAACCGAAGCAGCGCCTCCTGGTCGGCCGCACTGGCCGACGCGCGCGCCTTGAAGACGTAGTCGATGAACATCTCCGCAATGGCCGCGAGTACGACGAGCAACACGAGATTCCTGAGGTAGGGACGCTCGGCGATCGTCTTAAGACCAGACGGCAGCTCGCTCTCCGCTCCGTCACTCGACGCGACGGAGCGTCGCGGACCCGCCCCAAGCCGGGACCCGAGGACGGGCCTCCCGCGAGGCCCCCGAGCGTGCCCGCGGCGGCGATGCGCCCCACTTCGCGCTTCGCCGTGCGGGGATCGAAGCGCTCGCTGATGATGGACCAGAAGCCCGAGATGAGCAGCGCCCCAAGTCCCGCATAGTGGAGGTAGAACAGCACGGCGACCGGTTGGGGCGCCCACCGTAGCGCGACCCACTCGAGCATCATGAGTGCCGCGCTGGCGCCGAAGGTCCACGCGACGAGCGGCCCGGGCCCGACGGTCCGCATGATACGCGCGAAGTAGAACGTGAGCAGGACCGACGTCAGCGCCGCGCCGATCACCATGGTCGGCAACGCCGATACGTCGAAGGTCGACAAGAACAGCGCGTCGCGCGTGGCCTTGGCCGCCGTCTGGAAGCCGATCATCAGCGCCGACACCGCCAGCGCCGCCAGCACCACGCCTCTCGTGTCCCGCGCCGTGTCCGCCGTCACGCCGCCGTGCTCCTCGCCGTCGGGGTCATCCGCATCACCTATTGTAGCCTCTCACGGGAGGAGTGACACCGTACCGGGACGGCACGCCGGTTGTTCGGCACTGCGCACCCGGCCATCTTGCACGCCGAGCCGGAACCCGAGATACCCGCCATGACCGATACCACACATCCGCTGCTCCGCGACTTTCCCGTCGTCCTCACCATCCCCGTTCAATGGGGGGAAATGGACGTATACGGGCACGTCAACAACACCGTGCTGTTCCGATACTTCGAGTCGGCACGGGTGGCGTTCCTGGAGCGGTGCGGATTCCTGGCGACGTATGAGACGGAGGGAATCGGCGCCATCCTCCACTCGACGGGGTGTCGATTCCGCCGGCCGCTCCACTACCCCGATACCGTCCAGGTCGGTGGACGGGCCACCGAGATCGGCGAGGACCGCTTCACCATGGAGTACGTCGTCGTGTCGCTCGACTACGGCGTCGTCGCCGCGGAGGGCAGCGGCGTCGTCGTGGCCTTCGACTACGACGCGCGGGCCAAGACCCCGCTGCCGACGTCCGTCCGCGAGGGGCTGGCCGCGCTCGCTACTTGAAGATCGCGTAGTAGATCACGTAGAACCACGAGAAGACGCCGTGGATGACGGCCCACAGGATCGACTGGTTCTGCGTCCAGGAGATGGCGATGGCGAGTGCCGTCCCGAACCCGATTCCCGATCGCGCGACTTCGCGTCTGACTCCTGCCACGAGTACCTCCGGCGTTGGTTCGATTCCGTGCGAGGCCAGCGCACCGGTGCCTCCGATCCGCACGGGCGACCTCGCTGTCGAATCTACGACGATCCGGGGCACCGTGTTTCGCGGCAGATCCGCGTACGCACACTAGCACTCCGCAAGCGGCCGTGGTAAGATCGGCAGTATGAGTCCCGATAACGGCATCCCCGCTCCCCACCCGGACGACCTAGATCACCAGCCGGCCGACAGTCAGTTCGACGTCGCCGGCATCACGCATGTCGGCAGGGAGCGAGAGGTCAATCAGGACCAGTTCTTGATCGGCGCGCTGCACAAGCAGCTCCGCGTGTACGAAACGAGCATCCCGGACCTCGAGTCACTCATCCCGTCCGAGCGTCTCGCCTACATGGCGATGGTTGCCGACGGGGTGGGCGGCCACGCCGCCGGCCAGGAGGCGAGCCGCGCCGCGCTGACCGCCGTGACCGATTACGTCCACAAGAGCATGCAGGCCTACCGACGCGAGGCTCCGTCAGACCGCGACTTCCTCGAGGTCCTGCACGCCGCAGCCCTGCAGTGTCACGAAGCGGTGCTGGCCGAGGCGGAGCGCACGCCGGAGAACCGGGGGATGGCGACGACCCTGACCCTCGCCATCGGGGTGTGGCCCCGAGCCTACGTGCTGCAGGTCGGAGACAGTCGGTGTTATCTGCTGCACGAGGGCAACCTCCTCCAGATCACGCGCGACCAGACGATGGCGCAGGAACTCGTCGATCAGGGCGTGCTCACCTCGAGCCAGGCATTCGACAGTCGCTGGGCCCACGTCCTCTCGAGTGCCATCGGCGGGTCGGCGGCGGCGCCGCAGGTGACCCGCATCGATCACGCCTGGGACAGCGTGCTCCTCATCTGCAGCGACGGGCTCACCAAGCACGTCAGCGACGAGCAGATCGGGGCGCGGCTCTCACGGATGACGTCGGCGCGCGAGACGTGTCAGCAACTCGTCGATGATGCGCTCGACGGAGGCGGCACCGACAACATCACGGTGATTGTGGGACGCGTCCGCCGGGACGATTAGGGCCAGACCTCAGCAAGAAAGCGCTCCAGTAGGCGGTCGAACCGATCCGGCGCCGTGAAGTTCACCAGGTGCCCGGCTCCGGGGAGTTCTTCGACGCGCACGTCCCGAATGCCTTGCGACAGTACGGCGGCGACCGCCTTGGTATCCTCCGTATCCGCTCCACCGACGACGACCAGGACCGGTATCGCAATCCCGTCGAGACGCTCGATGGCAGGGGGCTCCAGCGGTACCGCGGGGTTCTGCCGCAGCGACCACAGTCCCGCGTTGTCGACGATCATGTCGCGCACGGCCACGGCGACGCGTGCATGCACCTGCATGAGCTCGGTGTCGGCAAACCGCTCGGCCGCCGTGACCTCGTCACCCGCCTGCGCCGCCTCGACCACCGGCGCCATCCACGCAAACGATCCCGTCGGCCGGTAGCCGCCGACGGTCGGTGCCGCCAGCACCAGTCCCGCGATCCGTTCCGGGTCCGCCAGCGCGGCATCGACCGCGATGCCCGACCCCGAGGAGAGTCCAACCACCACCGCTCGTTCTGCCCCCACG
>JBDHIW010000260.1:0-2891 GCA_039587215.1 Gemmatimonadota bacterium
CGGGAATCGGCGCGATGACCTGTGTCACAGCGCGCACGGAAACCCGCGCGGAGCCGGAAGTTACGCGGGCCGATAGGCGTCGGACCCACCGCGGGGAATCGACAGGGATTCCCACGTCGCGCCGACCTGCATGCGGGCCAGGAGCACGATCTGGCCCACGTGGTAGGCGTAGTGCGCGAGCTGACGGTGGAGCGCCTCGACGACCGTGAGCGGGCGGCCCCGGATCTCGACGGTGCGCAGGCCGTCGTCCGGTCCGAGCGCTTCGATCGCGGCGAAGGTGCACGCCCAACCGTCCTCCCAGGCGCGCATCAGCTCGGCCCGGCTCTCCGCATCCACGTCGAACTCGCCGTCGCGTGCGCGCTCGGGCTTCTCGCCGTCGGTCGTCAGGAAGTCGGTCCAGCGGGAGCGCATGTTCCCGGCCATGTGCTTCACGACGATGGCCATGCTGTTGGCCTCCGGATCGGACCGCCAGGCCCACTGGGCGTCGTCCACCTGCTCGAACGCGCGCTCCGCGAGCGCCTTGTACCAGCGCATCCGCGCCGCCACGTCAGCGAGCAGGTGCGTCGTGACGTCGGTCACGCGTCGCCCGCCGCCGGGAACCGACCCCGGCCTCCGTCCTTCCACGTTCCCATGTGCGGCTTCTCAGTACACGAGGTTGCTGCCCTTGCGGGCGAGCACGACGTCCACGGCGCGTTGGTCGGGTCCGAGCGTCAAGGCGATGGTCACGGGGACCGTGTCGCCGGCCGCGAACGTGCCGAGGTCCACGTTGCGGATGGAGACCGTGAGCAGTTCGCGCCGGTAGTCGAGCGTCGCCTTGCTGACGGCGGGGGCCGAGTCCGGCCGCTTCGCCGTGAAGCGCTCCCTGGACGGTCCGCCGAACTCGGCGCCCGCAACGGTCACGGAGTACGAGTTCCCGAAGCCGACCGTCACGTCGGGCGCGGTTCCCGGAGCGACGCCGATGGTCGGGAAGAACAGCTTCAGCGTGAGCGAGTCCCTGCCGCCGCCCCTCACGCCGGCGCGGCACGACACGGGGAACACGTTCGGGTCGCTGAGCGCGCCCGGGCTCCGGCCCTGCTTGAACTGGAAGTTGGTCAGGTCGACGGTGCACGGCGCGTCGATGACACCCTGCGTGAAGCGGATCAGCAGGTTCGAGTCGGCCTGCACGATCCCCGTGAGGTCGCGCTTCACCCGGAAGCTGAGCTTCGTCTTGGAGTTCCCGGCCCGCGGCGGAATCAGCCGCAGCGTGGCGTCGTCGGTCACGAGCTGGAAGGCCCGGCCCTTGGCGACCAGGTCGCCGCCGATGCTCGCGGTGCCGAAGTCGAACTTGCACACGCCGGCCGCGACGGTGCCGAGCGTGCCCGTGTCGAGCGTTCCGCTGATGGTGAGGAAGCTCTTCTCCGGTTTGCCGTCCTTGATGCGCGCGCGGATCGACTTCGGTGCGATGAACGCGTCGATCGATGTCGGCCCGGCCGCGCCGCCACCGCTGACGAGGAGCGAGACGTCGCCGCTCGAGAGGTCGCTGGTCCCCGATCGGATCGTTGCGCCGTCCGCGTTGATCGTCCCGACCGCGAAGTGCGTCTCGATCAGGATCGAGCCGGAGGCCTGGCCGGTGACGTCCGCCGTCGTGACCGAGGCGCTGTCGATGGTGATGGAATCGCCGCCGGTCAGCACCAGCGGCCCGTCGGCCTCGATCGCACCGAGCACGTCCATGCGCGACGTGCAGGTGACGGACAGGGGCCCGAGGGCGGTGACCGTGCCGTCCAGATTGGCGTTGCCGTCCGTGGTCACGATGATCTGCCCGCCGACGACCGTTCCCGACGTGTACGCGCTGTCGTCCGCATTGATCCGGAGGATGCCTGTCGGCGCGGTCAACCCGGCTGCGTAGATCTCTCCGGCGGGCGCGCGGATCGTGATGTCACCCGCCGTGGAGATCGTGCTGGCGCCCGACAGCTCGAAACCGACGGAGCCACCGCCTTCGCACAGGATGTTCCCGTTCGCCGACACGACGGTTCCGGCGCCACTGGCGTCCTGGACGAGGACGTTGTTGGTCGAGGAGCGTAGATGGATCCCTCCGTCGTCGGTCTCGACCTTGCCCGCGCTCGACACCGCGACCAGCTTCTGGGCCGCGATCTCGACGCCGCCCATGACGCTGCTCGTGACCTCGCTCCCGCCCGTGACGAGAACCTTGCCCTGGTACGCCTTGAGGGTGCACTGCGCGTCCAGCGCCTGCACGGCGGCCAAACGGAACAGCTCGATGTCCCCGGTCTCGGCCTCGATGAGGATGTCCTCGCCGCTGCCCGCGCGTACGTACGCGTCGTCGAGCATGTTGAGCGCCGTGCCGTTCGAGCCGGCCTTGCAGAAGAGCTGCGTGCCGTTCGCGCCGTCGACGATCGTGTCGGTGAGGTTGAGCGCACCTCCGCTGTTCAGTTCCACCGTGTGGTTCGCCGCCGTGACGTCGGTGTGGGCGATCGAGAGGGAGCTGTTGGCCGGTGGCGTCGTCACACCGATCTCGACCCGGCCGTCGGCCGACGTGATCCGGCCGCGGGAGAACGGGCTGCCGAGGCCGCCGATGTTGGCGCTCTCCAGCGCGACGAGCTCGATGTCCGCCCCTTGGCCCGTCGTGCTGATGCGGTAGTCCGTCGACTGGGGATCGCCCCAGATCAGTTCGAGGCGTCGGCACTCGATCGTGATGTCCGCGGCGAAGCCCGTGGTCTGGACGGTGCCGTTGATCCGGCACCGCCCGTCCACGCGAATCGTCACGTCGCCCGAGTACGTGATCTGCGCGCCGCCGGT
The DNA here is from genome assembly GCA_039587215.1 of Gemmatimonadota bacterium. Taxonomy (GTDB): domain Bacteria; phylum Gemmatimonadota; class Gemmatimonadetes; order Gemmatimonadales; family GWC2-71-9; genus CAMYLY01. The sequence continues at coordinate 2,794 of JBDHIW010000260.1, forward strand.
GATGTCGTAGTCGTCGTACTCGTAGGTCCCGCCCGCGAGGGTCTGGCTCGTCCCCGTCACGAACGACCCGTCGCCGGAGGAGCCGAGGTTGGGCTCCA